>CAZZGE010000010.1:12680-55518 GCA_964653665.1 uncultured Porifericola sp.
GGCAGTACGCCTGAGATTGCCGAGCAGGTAGACCAACTCTACAAAACCATCATTACGGCAGGTACGCACAAAGCTTCTTCCATCAAAGTAGCCGAGGCTGCCAAAGTCATTGAGAATGCTCAGCGTGACCTTAATATTGCCTTTGTCAATGAACTGGCGCTGATCTTTGATCGCATGCACATTGATACATTAGAGGTGCTGGAAGCGGCGGGGACCAAGTGGAACTTCCTCCCATTCCGGCCTGGATTAGTAGGTGGGCACTGTATTGGCGTAGACCCTTACTACCTAACCCACAAGGCAGAGAGTATTGGTTATCATCCGCAGGTCATTCTTTCAGGAAGGAGAATTAATGACAATATGGGGGGCTTCGTCGCAAGTAAGGTTGTCAAACTCCTTTCTCAAAAGGGGCACGCTATCAAGGGAGCAGATATCCTGGTTTTGGGAATTACCTTTAAAGAAAACTGCCCGGATATCCGTAATAGCCGGGTGATTGATATTATCCGGGAACTGCAGGACTTTGGGGTAAATGTGGAAGTACATGATCCAATGGCTGACCCGGAGGAGGTTTACGAAGAATACGGCATTCATATGATTTCCATCCTGCAAAAAGATTATCATGGCATCGTTATGGCAGTGGGGCATAAGGAGTTTATGAATCTTGATATGAAAGCAATCAAGAGGAAGAACGGCATCATTTACGATGTAAAAAGTGTGCTCGACAAAAACCTGGTAGACGGTAAATTATAATCAAAATCATATGGATCAATCATCCAAAAAAATCCTGGTTACCGGCGCGGCCGGTTTCATTGGCTTTCATCTCTCACAGAAGCTCTGCGGCCAGGATCATACTGTGATCGGTATAGATAATCTCAACGACTACTACGATCCCACACTAAAAGAGTCGCGTTTAGCTATCCTGAATGAAGTGGAAGGGTTCAGTTTTCAGAAGATGGATTTACAGGAAAAAGAACAGATAGACCAGTTGTTTGCCGATGAAAAGTTCGATTACGTAGTCAACCTGGCGGCGCAGGCCGGGGTACGCTATTCGCTGGTCAATCCCTACGCCTATATTGACGCCAACATCACGGGCTTTCTGAACATCCTGGAGGCCTGCCGGCATTACCCGGTAGAGCATCTTGTGTATGCCTCTTCCAGTTCGGTCTATGGTGCCAATACCCGGATGCCCTTTTCGGTACATCATAATGTGGACCACCCGGTATCGCTCTATGCTGCTACCAAGAAGTCTAACGAACTGATGGCCCATACCTACTCCAACCTTTATAACATTCCTACAACAGGACTGAGGTTCTTTACGGTATATGGCCCTTATGGTCGACCTGACATGGCGCTATTCCTGTTTACTAAAGCTATTTTGGAAGGCAGACCCATAGACGTCTATAACAACGGGGAGATGAAAAGAGATTTCACTTACGTCGATGATATAGTGGAAGGCATCAGCAAACTCTTGCCTCATGTGGCGAAGTCTAATCCTGAATGGAATGGCATGCAACCCGATGCGGCTAGCAGCTTTGCTCCATATGCCATTTATAACATTGGAAATAATAATCCGGTAAAACTGATGGACTTCATTGAAGCCATAGAAGAGTCACTGGGAGAAAAGGCAGAAAAAAACCTGATGCCTATACAAGACGGAGATGTACCAGCTACCTTTGCTGATGTAGAGGATTTGATCCGGGATGTAGGCTTTAAACCAGCTACCCCGCTCAAAGAGGGTGTGCAAAAATTTACAGACTGGTATCGGGCGTATTACAAAAAGTAATGTATTGAACACACAAGATGGCTGACCACAAAGTAATTATAGACGCCAACAAAAGTCCGTTTTCGCTTGAGCTCAAAGAGCTAAAAAGCTACAAAGACCTCTTCTATACTTTAGCTTACAGGGATTTTAAGGTCAAGTACGCGCAGACCTTTTTAGGCTTTTTCTGGGCTTTCATTCAGCCTTTCATGACCCTGGTGGTATTTGGCTTAGTCTTCAGTAGAGGGCTACAACTGGATACAGGGGAAACACCCTATATTCTCTTCGCTGCCTGTGGCCTAGCTGCATGGACCTACTTTTCAGGAGTCATGGGGCAGGCAGGACAATCCATTATAGGGGCACAAAGTATGGTGCAAAAAATCTTTTTTCCTCGTCTGATCATTCCTCTGTCAAAGGCACTAGTAGGATTGATAGATTTTCTGATAGGCCTGTGCATCATCTTATTACTCATGATTTTGTTTCAGTATCCTCCTTCTGCAAACTTACTATATCTGCCTTTTTTTATGGTGATGGCCCTGATTGCATCTTTGGGAGTAGGTATATGGTTGAGTGCGTTGACCATCAGGTACCGTGATTTTCAACAGATTGTTCCGTTTCTTGTCAGGTTTGGTATGTTCTTTACTCCGGTAGCCTATCCAGCAGACATATTGGTCAATCGTATACCGGATTGGGCATCTGTAGTATATTACCTGAATCCTATTGCTGGTATTATCGACGGGTTCAGGTGGTCAATACTAGGAACAGAAGCGCCCAGTATGCTATCTTACATTTCTTTTGTCGTAGTGCTAATATTGTTTATAAGTTCCCTCTTTTACTTTAAAAAGGTAGAAAAAACGATCGCAGATATTATTTAGAAGATATGGGAGACATCTCAATCAAAGTAGACAATATTAGTAAGCGTTATCTGATAGGTGACACATCCAGTGGTAGCCTCAGAGAGACAATTGCTAATGTCTTTTCCAGCCGTGAAAAAAAGAAAACCGAAGATTTCTGGGCATTAAAAGATATTTCTTTTAATGTGATGAGGGGAGATGCTATAGGAATAGTAGGAAAAAATGGTGCTGGAAAAAGTACTCTGCTTAAGGTGCTCTCGCGTATCACTGAGCCAACGAAGGGGCGCATTGAAATTGATGGAAGGATCTCTTCTTTACTTGAGGTAGGTACCGGCTTTCACCCTGAACTTACTGGGAGGGAAAATGTATTTTTGAATGGTACTATTCTGGGTATGTCCCGAGCAGAGGTGCGGTCTAAATTTGATGAGATTATCGCATTTAGTGGGGTGGAAAAATTTTTGGATACACCGGTCAAGCGCTATTCCTCAGGAATGAAGGTGCGCTTAGCATTTGCCGTAGCGGCCCACCTGGATCCAGAAATTTTGATAATTGATGAGGTGCTGGCAGTAGGCGACGCTGAATTCCAAAAAAAGTGCTTAGGCAAAATGGAAGATGTAGCAGGAGAAGGGCGTACTATTCTTTTTGTAAGTCATAACATGAACGCTGTCCGTCAACTTTGTACCAGAGGTATATTCTTATCCAATGGGCAGGTGGTGGGTAGCGGTGACATCAATGACATTATTGATCTTTATCTGCAGAATAACCAGGCAGTATCGGGTGGTGTGAAAAAAACATTTATAGAAGATCCCGATAAAGATTTTCAACTACTAGAAGCACGAGCTATTGATCAACAGAGTAATGAGAAGGCATTATTTGAGGCGCAGGAGGATATTTTTTTGCAGCTAAGGTGTAAGTTGAGACAGCCCATACCTGGCCTTTATGGCTTTCTTACTGTGAAAGATAAAGACGATAATTTGATCATGGAGACCGATACTTTTGACCACCTTCCTAATGTACTGGAGGAACTAACGCCTGGTATATCGGATATTTCTATTAAAATCCCTCGGAGGCATCTGGCAGTGGGTACTTTTACTGTCTACATGAATTTTGCAAGTAGGCAGAATATAAGTGGTTTCAATGTTGATTCACCAGGAAACATATTGACTTTTTACGTTACAGACAGCTATACGGTGCGTGGAAATCGCCGAAGATCTATACTTAGTACTACACTCAAGTGGGATTTAACAGGAGTGAAAGAACATTCTTAATCAGAAACTTATTCGCTTCAATATACAACTGAAAAAACTTGTGCATGGCTAATATTTTTCAAGGTAAGCATGGCCCCTTACTGATCGCTGAAATAGGGGGAAACCACGAGGGCGATTTTGAGTACGCCAAAAAACTGACCCGCCTTGCGATAGAATCGGATGTAGACTATGTTAAATTCCAGATTTACACTGGTGATACCCTGGTTTCGCAGCAGGAAAGCCCCGACCGCAATAAGCATTTTAAAAAATTTGAGCTGAGCAGAGAGCAGCATCGCTACCTGGCGCAGATGGTGACAGAAGCGGGTATTCACTACACTTCCTCAGTCTGGGATATTGAGGCGATGGACTGGATAGATGAGTACATCAGCCTCTATAAAATCGGGAGTGGTGACCTTACCGCCTATCCGGTAATCAGAAAGACTGCTGAGCGAGGAAAACCGATGATTATTTCTACCGGCCTATCTACAGAAGAGGAGGTGCTACAGACGATACGCTATATTCAGCAGGTAAATCCTGTGTATAAAGATCCGAAAATGCTGGCAATGCTACAGTGTACCAGTATGTATCCGATCAATCCGAGTGATGCTCATCTTAACGTAATGCATACACTTAAAGAAAAGACTGGCCTTTCCATTGGCTATTCTGATCACACCGAAGGCAGTAAAGCGCTTTACTATGCGGTAGCAATGGGAGCTGAGGTGCTGGAATTCCACTTTACCGATGACCGCACAGATAAGCAATTCCGTGATCACAAAGTGTCTTTAACACCCAATGAGATCAGTGAATTGATAAAGGAAATGGAACTGATAAGGGCATACCAGGGGTACGAGATCAAACAGCCTGTACAAATAGAACTGGATCATGGGCATGAGCTGTCATTCCGAAGAGCCGTGTATCCTTCTAGGGACATTGCAGAAGGAGAAATACTATCGGAAGAGAATCTAACCGTGCTTCGCCCCTTACATGGTATTGATGCCCGTGAGTATGATCAATTAATTGGCAGAAAAGCTATAATAGCATTGCAGAAACATCAGAAACTGGACTGGTCTTATTTTAGTTAGCCCATGCTTGCACTGACGCAATACTTTCTTAGGTCATTTCGTCCTGCTTTTTTTGGCTTGCTGACTCGGGTAGTGTATGCAGGTAAGCAGGTGAAGATCGGGCGCAACTTTCGTGCTGATGGAATCCCTCGGATCTTAGTTGATAAGCAGGCCAAGGTAATTATTGGAGAACATGTAGAATTTCGCCGCAACGTTGAGGTTAGGGCACATGCTAAAGCCTCAGTGCTGGTAGGTAATAAGTGTAGGATAGATCGTGGCGTGCGTATACTTGCCTCAAATTCTGCTCAAGTAAAACTATCTGAGGGAGTTCGTATAGGATTGTACAGTGTGTTGAATGGAGGTGACTCTATTACTGTCGGAAAAAAATGCTTGATATCTGGGTTTGTGTTTCTACAGACGAGCATGCATGGCTTTAGTGCCCGTGAAAGCGCCATACAAGATCAGGGTTTTGAACACGCACCAGTGATTTTGGAAAGCGATAGCTGGGTGGGTGCACATGTGGTAGTTATGCCCGGTGTAATAATAAAGCAGGGAGGGATAGTAGGTAGTAATGCTGTCGTTAATAAAAACGTATCCGCTTACCAAGTAGTGGCTGGCGTACCTGCCCGCCCTATTAAAGAAAGAGTATGATGAAAGATCCTTTAGTTACTATATACATAACTAACTACAACTACGGTAAGTATATCCGGCAATCCATAGAAAGTGTGCTGAGTCAAACAGAGCAGGATTTTGAACTGCTTATTATTGATGATGGCTCTGTAGATAATAGTCGGGAAATCATAGAGGAGTACCGTGGAAATCCGAAGATTAGCATTATTTACCAGAAAAATAAGGGCCTCAATATTACCAATAATATCGCTATGCGTGCCAGTCATGGAAAGTACCTGATGCGGCTTGACGCAGACGACTTTCTAGAACCTGAAGCAGTAGAGGTGATGAGCGCCGTGTTAGAGCAGGATGATGAGCTCGGTCTGGTATTTCCGGATTATTATTATGTAGACGCCGGAGGAGAAAAAATTGGGGAGGAAAGGAGACACAATTTTGAAAAAGAGGTGTCTCTTTACGACCAACCTGCCCATGGAGCCTGCACCATGATCCGTCTATCATTTCTGAAAGAACTGGGTGGCTATAATGAGAGCTTTACCTGCCAGGATGGTTATGATTTGTGGATCAAGTTCATTATGCACTATAAGGTGAACAATGTTGGTCGTCCTCTTTTCTCATACCGCAGACATGGTAATAACCTGACTACCAATGAAGAAAAGATCCTCAGCACCCGCAAGAAGATCAAAGAACTATTTGTGGAGCAGCACCTGCGGACGCTTCCCACACTTGCTGTTATCCCGGTAAGAAATACCTTTATTTGTGATGTCAACTGGCCCCTGTACCAGATTGATGGCAAAAGTGTCCTGGAACGAAAGGTTGCAGAATGTAGCCGTTCAAAGAGGATTAAGTCTGTGGTAGTATCCAGTTCTGATTGGGAGATCTTGAATCATTGTCAGGAGTGGAGCCATCACTATGAAAACCTCCATGTGATTGAGAGGCCCAAAACCTTTGCCCAGACCAACGAATCGCTGACCAAAACCATTAAGCAGGCAGTGTCATACGCACAGGAGCAGGGTACTTCCCTGGAGGCTGTCATGTCAATATCGCTGGAATACCCGTTTGTGGCCTCAGATGTGATGGACGATGCCATCAATACGCTGGTGCTCTTTGACTCGGATTCAGTTCTCAGTGTTCGCCCGGATAACCGTACTTACTATCAACATACTGGTCATTCTTTGCATCCCATTCTTGACCAGGATAACTTTACGAAGTTGGAAAGAGAAGCCCTGTATAAGGGCGCTGGAGGTATTGTCGTCTCCACCCTTGACAATTTTTTTAAACATCAACGCCTGGCTTCGGGAAAGATAAGCCACGTGGTAGTAGATCAGAAAACTGCTTTTGGCGTGTTTGGAGAGTTAGACCTCAAAATTGTCAATGCACTCTTGTAGCGATACAAGCAGAGAAATTGGTACTTAGCTTATGAACTGGGTTTCTCACGATTTTGGAGAGTTTGGTATACAGTTGCCTGAGCAACAAATGGGACACTTTGCCAATGAGTCTGATTATTACGGAGCGAGAAGAGCACTGTGTAAATATGCCGGGTTAGACCCCAATAAGTACAGCCTGGAATGGATATGGCAGCATGGATGGATCAGGGACCGTCTGCTGGTTGATCCTGCCATAATCCTGACCAGTAAACATTCTGCCAAAAGAAATAAATCATTTCTGGTTGCCAAACGGCAGCAGCAAGAATACCTGAGGCAGCACGGCTATCGTAAAGTAAAAGCGGCCGGTATGCCGATGATTTACGAACCAACTCCCGAAACAGAATTAAAAAGAATTCCTAAGAGTCTGCTGGTAATGCCCATGCACTCTTTGGAAAGTACCCGGCGTAAAAGTAATTTTGATGAATATGCGGCCTTAGTCAATGAACTCAAAAAAGAGTTTGATAATATTCTGGTGTGTCTGCATTACTCCTGTATTAAAAATCATTTCTGGATGAAAGAGTTTGACAGGTATGATATCCCCTGGATAGAAGGAGCCAATCTCTTTGATCAGAACTGCATATCCCGCCTTCAGGCTTTTTTTATGCAGTTTGAGTATGTTACCACCAATGGCTATGGATCTCATTTGCCGTATTCCACGTATTTTGGAGCCAAAACTTCAATCTATGGAGAGTTTCCACGGCGTGATCCTAAAGATTATGTAAATGATAAGTTTTTCCGGCAGTTTCCGCATCTGCTCAAAACTTACTTTCCATTACTGGACGAAAAGGTTGTTAGAGAGGATATGCCATTTTTGTTCTGCCATCCTACTGAAGCGCAGCCGCACCGGGAGTGGGGCAGCCGGGAACTGGGTTGTGAGCACAAGTTAAGCAGAGAGGAGGCTAAGAAACTCTTCATTAATAATAAACTTTTAAACTTACGGCATAAGGTGATAGATCATCCCCAGAAAAAGCTGAATTATTATTTTTCAAAGATTCTAAAAAGGTAAACACTTTTGGGAGGTACCTGGCTAGACAATTTTGTTTCAGAAAGGCACTTTTTCACTGAGAAGAAAAGCTACTGCATTGAGTAATTTACATGTACTTCATCTTGCTACCAAAGACCAGGGAGGTGCTGCTATTGCCGGGATAAGATTGCACCAAGGCCTTTTACAATTGGGGGTAGACTCTCGTTTTCTTTTTCAGGAAAAAAAAACCGCCACCATTCCATCAAGCTCTTATCTTCCACAGAAACCCAAAAGCCTGAAAAAGCAGTTGCTTAATAAACTTGGTCTGGGCCGGGATATAGTACAAGAGAATAAGAGCCGGCTAAGAGACATCTCCCGCAATTACGATATGTTTAGCTTCGCGTGCAGTGGCGTGGATATCACTCAACTGCCTGAATATCAACAGGCGGATGTAATCAACCTGCACTGGGTACCGCGTTTCTTGGACTATCCCTCTTTTTTCAGAAAATGTACCAAGCCGGTGGTGTGGACACTGCACGATATGAACCCCTTCAGCGGCGGGTTTCATTACAAGCGCGATGTGGAAAAGAACCAGGGCAGAATTATGGTACTGGATCGTGAGATTTTTCAGGCAAAGGAAGAAGCCTATCGACATTGTCGTTCGCTCAGCGTGGTAGCACCTTCCCGCTGGATGCACGAAGAATCAAAAGCCAGTAAACTTTTGGGCAGATTTGCTAACTACCACATCCCGTATGGGATAGATACAACTGTATTTAAACCCTATGATCAGTCTTTTGCCCGAGAGGTATTTAACTTACCAATAGATAAGAAACTGCTGCTGTTTGTCAGTGATTCGCTGAAGAACGAAAGAAAAGGCTTTGATCTGCTTCTGGAAGCCCTAAGTAACATGGAAGATGATCAGTGGTGGTTGTGTGCGGTGGGCAATCCCAATGTAGCTAACAGCCACCTGAAGCAAATCAGTAGCCTGGGCAGAATCAGCGATGAGCGGCTGATGGCCCTGCTGTACAGTGCCTGCGACGCTTTTGTGATGCCTTCCCGGGAAGATAACTTTCCGAATGTACTGCTGGAAGCTACCGCCTGCGGCACACCGGTCATTGCCTTTCCTATCGGAGGGGTGCCGGATATCATTGAAGATGGGAAAAATGGCCTGATCGCCGAAGACGTATCGGCTAACGCTTTGCAGTCAGCCTTGAAAAGATTTTCGTCAGTGCCTCCGGCGCTAAGCAGAGCGCTGATTAGTGACAATACCGGTAAAAAATACGCACTGCAGGAGCAAGCCACGCGGTACCAGGCCCTGTATCACCAAATGTTAGATAAGAATCGTGAATAAGCTCTCGGACAAAAAACATATCCTGGTGACAGGTTCGCACCGATCAGGCTCTACCTGGATTGGTAAGGTATTGTCAGCTTCCGACCATGTCAGCTATGTCCACGAGCCTTTTAATATTAAAGTATATCCGCACTCGCCAGTCAGGTGCTGGTTTGAATATTTGTCTACCGAGGACCAAAGCAAGCAACCGGTCAAGATCAGGCGTTTCATCCAAAAGCTACTGAAAAATGATTTGCTGGGACTGCCCTCAGAAATCTTAAAGAAGGGCACAATCAACGATGCCAAGGGCCTCATTAAGCAAAGGCTATCCCGCCTTCGTGCTGACCGCCGGGTAATCAAAGATCCCATCGCCCTGATGTCGGCTGAGTGGGTATCAAAGCACTTTGCGCCTTATGTGATTATCACGATTCGGCATCCGGCCGCCTTTGCCGCCAGCCTGAAGGTAAAAGACTGGACCTTTGACTTTCATCACTTTGCCAGCCAAAAGCGACTTCTAAGCAGATACCTGAAACCCTACCAGGAGCAGATTATAGCATACGCTGAGCATCCTCCTAACATCATTGCACAGGCCTGCCTGCTCTGGAACTGTATCCACCATGTCATCCTGGAGTATCGTGAAACTTATGCGGACTGGCTTTTTGTACGGCATGAGGACCTTTCGCTCCAGCCAGAATTAGAGTTTACCCGAATATTTACTTACCTCCAATTACCTTTTGATCACCAAGTGCAAAACTATTTGCAGGAGTCAGTACAGGTAGTCAAATCCACCGGACAGAACCTTTCTGCCAAAGAGAATATTACCAACTGGAAAAACAGGCTGACAAATGAAGAAATAGACCTGATACGCCAGTCTACCCGAGAGGTGGCTGATAAATTTTATACCGATGAAGAATGGTAAACAACAGGTGGTAAATACACTAAATCCAATGGGCCAGGAAGGATGGCCCTGGACCGAAGCCTGTTTGGAAGACCTATACGCTGAGCGACAGGAGTGGCCTATCATCTCGGTGGTCATCCCTAGTTACAACCAGGGAGGCTTTATTGAAAAGACCATTCGCTCGGTATTGATGCAAAACTACCCCAGTCTGGAGCTCATAGTTATAGATGGAGGCAGTACCGATCAATCGGTGGAAATTATTCAAAAGTACGCCGACTTTCTAGATTACTGGGTAAGCGAAAAAGACCAGGGGCAGGCCGATGCCATCAACAAAGGGCTTAAACGGGCTACAGGAGACATTTTGTACTGGATCAACAGCGATGATTACTTGCTGCCCGAAGCTCTATACCACATCGGTTCTTTTGACTGGAATATGGAAATGGGTGCACTTGTGGGAATTGGTCATAAAGTGGATATTCATGGTCAGATACAGTATACTCCCAAAGTACCGGAACTTGGCTACAAGACCTTTCTGAACTGGGTAGGCTATGGTAACTTTATGCAGCCCGCCTGCTTTTTTTCATCCCGGGCCTGGAAAGACTGCGGACCGCTGAATGAGAATTTACACTATTGCCTGGATGTTGATCTCTGGTTAAAGATTTCGCAAAAATATACCTTTATCAAAATTGAGCAGGACCTTGCTCATGCTTATATTCATCCTGATGCCAAGACCACTGCCGAACGTGAAAGGTCTAGAGCAGAAACAGCGCTGCTGATTGCTACCTACCCAGGAGGCTTTGAGCCAGCCCGGCAGTTTTTGTATAAGGAGTCAGATCAATTGGCTCGTTTGAAGAAACTAGTACGACATCCGCTGATAAAGGCAGCAAGAAAAATAATTAAACTTTGACCATTCGGTATATATGGCTGATACGCGTAATCACTCTTCTGAACAACTAGTTCAAAAATTTTATCAACTTGAACCAGGTTTACAGAAAGTGTACGTAGGTACAGTATTGAAGAATGCCTTGACGAAGAGTACGAATCAGTATCTCAGCCTAATTTACAGAGATTTTACGAAGGAAGGCATTAAAATTAATAAGCTGGTAGAAGACGATTTATGGTCTGTGATTGCCGACAGGCTGAAGGGTGAAAAAGCAATTATTCATTACCATTGGTTTCAATACTCCAGCCATAAGTTTCTGAAGCCGGTTGTCCTTACATTGGTCTGGTTGTTAATTTTTAAAATATTGGGTGGGAGGCTCGTATGGACCGTCCATAACCGTCGCCCACATATTCGTAGATATGGAAAATTCAATCACATACTTAGGATATTTTTTGAAAAGCTGAGCTATCGCAATCATGTGCACTGTCACTGTGCGGTGGAGGAAATGTCGAAGATACTGAAGGCCGATACCAGAAAGTTTTTTGTAGTGCCTCATCCGGACTATCCGGTGCAGTTACGCACAAGGAGCGAATCTTTCAGTGTTCTGAAGAACAAGTACGGGCAGGTTCCCAATATAACACAGTTGCAGGTCCAGGATCAGGTATACCTGATGTTTGGGCAGATAAGGGAATACAAAGGTATTTTACCTGTTGCCCAGATTTTTGCCCGCTTGCCAGAGAAAGCGAACAAAAAACTACTTATTGCCGGTAGCAGTAAAGAAGCGGCATACACCCGGCAACTGGAACGACTGGCCCAGCTGCATCCGGCCATTATACTGATACCACATTTTGTCCCTGACGAAGACGAAAGCTTTTTTTACGGGCTGGCAGATACAGTCATCCTCAATCACCAGGAAACCCTGACTTCAGGGGCAGCGGTACTTGCAAAAAACTACGGAAAAAAGCTCCTGGTGCCTGACGTGTGCTGCTTATCGGAACTGGAAGGAGTACAAATTTTTTTCAGCCAGGAGGAGCTTATCAGGCATATTTCGCAACGAATTTAATTGACTTTGAAGCATGGGTTCAGAAATAAATGATTATCCATATGTATCAGTCATTATCCCTGTGTACAATGACAGCGCTGAATTATCAGAAACGCTCACTGCACTCGACAGGCAGACTTATCCTGCTGCTCGTTACGAGGTGTTTGTGATAGATAATGGTTCTACGGATACTACTTTGGATGTTGCCAAATCATTTCCCGGTGTCCAGGTACTGATAGAAGACAGACGCCTAAGCAGCCCTTACTCAGCACGTAACAGAGGTATAGAAATGGCAAAAGGAGAAGTCATTGTCTTTTTGGATGCCAGTTGCCAGCCTGTTCCTCAGTGGCTGGAAGCAGGTGTAAAAGCCTTAAACAGGGAAAATGCGGATATGGTAGGAGGTAAGGTGGCATTCAGGTTCATAGACTCCCGAAGTGCAGGTGAGTTTTATGACTCACAGATTAACATCAAAATGAAGGAAAATATTGAACAAAAAAAAGGAGCGAAAACAGCAAATCTATTTATACATAGGAGGGTCATAGAAACCATCGGGAGGTTTCCTGAAGGTATCAGGTCTGGTGGCGATCTGCTATGGACACAGAAAGCTACTCGTGAAGGATTTATACTTGTGTACGATGAAAATGCAGCTGTCGCTAAAGCCGCACGTCCGCTCAGAGAGTTGCTAAGAAAACAATGGCGGGTGGGGAAGCGTCACCCTCAGATATGGAGAGAACAGGGAGTAAGGAAGAGTTCATTAAAAATTTTTCTTAAGATGTTAGTGCCACCATCACCCGGCACCATCCAGAAGATGATACAGAGTCGCCGTCAACAGGGTACACCCTCCTTTCTTAGTCTTTGGGTAGTAGCTTACCTGGTAAAAATTATCACCTCCTCAGCCAACATTTACGGTAAGTGGAAGCTGTAGTGAATAAAGTCATGAGAACAACCCTATATCAATCAATACTTCTTTCGGCTAGAAAAGCGTGTGAGCTTCAGGCCGAGAACGGTGCAATGCCAGCTGGCCATAATGGACTCTATAAAGACAAAGAAACCTCTGTCCGAAATACTGCTCATTGGCTGATCACCTTCCTCAAAGCTTATCAGATACAGCCAGAGCCCGAGTTGAGGCAGGCCGCCGAAAAAGCACTTAGCTATCTGATGGGGCCGGAGGCTAGGCCTCAGCAATACACCTTCTGGCATCGGGATGTACCCGGTAAAGACCGGTGCAACGGGCTGATGGGACAGGCCTGGACGATAGAGGCGCTGGTAGAAGCAGCTTCATTTTTGGAAGATGACGCTCTCCTAAGACTGGCCGAAGAAGTTTTTCTGCTGCATCCGTTTGACCGAAAAGCATCTTTATGGCATCGGGTGGATATTGATGGTTCAAGGCTATCTTTTGACATGACTTTTAACCATCAGCTCTGGTTTGCAGCAGCAGGGGGGCTCCTCTCTACTTTATCTTCCGAGAAAAGGGTAAAAGCATTGGTTACGCACTTTATGGATCAGCTTACTCGCTTGCTCAATATCTACGATGATGGTCTGGTTCATCATCTGATCGAGCCTGCGCCTTCCGTCAAGGAGGTGATCAAGGCGTTTTTGCAGCCTCTGCCCAAATACCGTAAGTTAAACGCAGTTATGCGTTACAAGGCAGTCGGCTACCATAGTTTCAATATGTATGCTTTTGGTTTGTTAAAAGGCGTTTTTCAAAACCATGCGTTTTGGCAGAGTGATAAGTTTATGAGTGCGCTTCGATACATGTCCTCGAGAGCTTACAAAAAAGCAGTGATCAATAACAAATACGCCTACCCTTATAATCCCCCGGGTTTTGAAGTGCCTTTTGCCATGGAGGTACTGGACAATGCGCTAGCCAGAGAAAAAGCGAACTTGCTGAGCAGCCAGTTCCGACATGGGTTTTCTCTAGAAGAAAATATGTTCAGCAGGAACACTGAGGACCCTAATACTGCTTCGGCCCGATTGTATGAGGCAACACGCATGAAAGATATAGCGCTTGAATTTTGAAAAAAGTGTAGTTGATGTACAACTATTAGCATAAAAGTTAAAACTAATACTTAATTTTACAGAATACCCTCCTGATTTGTGAAAAAAGAAGAAAATGCATTATATCCTCCTTTCAGTCTTTTTATTGCTTTTTCATATTTCAGAATGTCAAACACTACCTGTCACCAGAACAACAGAATGGAATAAAGCGGGAGTACTGCAGAAGTCTTCCTCTCTTATAATTACCCAGTCGCTGTCGCCTGAGGTAGTGGTGGACTATGTACAGGATCTTGACGGGTACAACAACGGAGAGCTAGACAACGCTGCCAAACTCACGGAAGCTCTTGCGAATTTGCCCAAGCCTGTCACTATTTACTTTCAGCCTGGTATCTACTTCTTTTCAAAGACAATTACAATTCCGTCAGGGGTTACGATCCGTGGAGCCTCTCCGTTTACAACCTTTTTTCGTTTCCAACTGGATAGCCAAAGCCCGTCTTCTAATGGATTCTACAATTTATTTGAGTTGAAAGGAGATGGTAAACAGGAAGCCTTCTCCTCCCAGGTGATTGATGCCCGAGAAAAGGGAGCAGATTTCGTAGTCGTAAGGCGCCCTCAGCATTTTCAGTCTGGAGATGAGGTGGAACTAGATCAGGAAAATGATTCCCGGATGTTTTATTACCAGTCACATGACACTGAGTGGGCCAGACGCGCGGTGGGACAAATGATGGTTGTCAGAAAAGTAGAAGGTAACCGCGTGTACTTTGATCGTACATTGACGCTGGATTACAATACCAAACTTGACCTGAGATTGACGAAATTGAAGATGGTCAGCGATGTTCAACTGGAAGCATTTTCGGTAGAAAGAATGGATAACCTTCCTGGGTCTAACTTCTGGTTTTCTTATGCAACCAACAGCAAAATTTCTTGTGTGCGTAGCCAAATGGCTACACGAGAACACGTACGGGTTAATTATTCCAGGAACTGCGAGATCAAAGGTAGCTCATTTTATGATGCATATTTCCACTGCGGAGGAGGCGCTGGCTACGGGATTATGCTTAGTAAACATCCTACCGAATGCCTAGTCTACAATAATATATTTGCCCGTCTGCGTCACTCTATGGTTGTAAAAGAAGGGGCTAACAGAAATGTGATCAGCTACAACTACTCATATGACCCGGTGATATCTGATGGCAGAATTCAGGATGGCGCATGTTTTAACCAGCGACTCACCAGCTTTCCCGATATCTCAGTGCACGGTCATTACTCTTATATGAACTTATTTGAGCATAATATCGTACAGGCCATACATAGTGCGGACAACTGGGGACCTTCCGGTCCTGGCACTACTTTTTTCCGTAACAAAGTGATGTCGCGTTATGGTCTCAAGATCAGCCAGGCTTCGGAATTGCAAAATCTTATCGGAAATGTGGTACTCTACAGTATTGATATTGACCCTAGCGTTACAGATGTGTATCGCTACAAGAATCTGGAACTAAGGGGTAGAAATATACCTGCCAAATCTGTTCCTCTGACCGCTTCGCTGTACTTAAACCAAAAACCTGATTTTTATGGAGATTTAGACTGGCCCTCCATAGATCCGAATAATCCTAAGACAGCTATCAATCCTGCTTTCCGTCGCTGGAAACAAGGTAAGCTTTTTGACAGGTACTGTTGTGGTAATATTCCTGGCATTAAGTCTAAAATCACTTTTCAGGATAATATTTTTGTTTTCTATGACCGAGGGGCGCTCTACGTACAGGAAGCTAAGAAAGACACATATGATCTTCGGATTTATGATACACAGGGTAGAACTATCGCTACTTCAGAGAATTTTGACAACACACAACCTTTCCGTTTGCAGCGACTCCTTACAGCGGGTATGTACTTTTTACAACTGAGCAACGAGTCTGACAATTATGTTGTGAAGTTTATCGTTAAATAATCAATCGTCCGCGTACTTTGAATTCTCAACTTCAGATTTCAGTAGTTATTCCGGTATATAATGATACCGAAGGACTTATTCTCACACTGAAAAGTTTAAAGCAACAGAGTCTGGCATCACATGCTTTTGAGGTTATTGTAGCCAACGATGGTGGCTCCCCGACGATAGAAAGTGTGTGCTATGACTATGATGTAAGATGTGTAAATATAGTGCCCAATCAGGGTTCTTACTTTGCCCGTAATCGGGGTATTGAGCAGGCAAGGGCTGAAAGTTTTGCTTTTGTAGATGCTGATATCACGGTTCTTCCTCAATGGCTTACAAATGGCCTGTCTGCGCTGGAACACGCTCATTATGTAGCTGGAGACATTGAGATTGAAAAAAATAAAGTGAAGCAACTGACCGACTTGTATGAATTTTACACGGCTTTTGATATCAAAAAATATATAAATCAGTATCACTTCGGTGTAACAGCCAATTTATTTGTGAGGAGAGAAGTTTTCAACCATGTAGGCTTCTTTGAGGAAAGGCTCAGGTCCAGTGGTGATCTTGAGTTTGGCGACCGTGTACACACTGCCAATAGCTTCAAACAAGTGCACGACTCGAGTATCCGAGTACTTCATCCGCCCCGTGGGTATGCCAAGTACAAGAGCAAGATAAGACGTGGCTGTGCAGGGCAAGTCAAACTAAAACAGCTTTATCCAGATCGCTTTCCGGCTATTGTGCCCAACATATTCAAAGCGATGGTCAAAATGATTTTACCGCCTAACCCACTACAGGCAAAATATTTGTGCTCCGGGGAAAAAAAGCAACTTCAGCTTTTCTTTTTTGGATGGTATATTAACTTTCTGAAAGGGTATTATACTGCTAAAGCGATACTTTCTGCATGATCTCACTTCGTAAAAGCCAAGTGTTTTTTTTGATCTTCATAGTCCACATTTTCGGACTAATCCTATACTATAACTCTGACAGCCTCCGTGATATAGCTTACGGCTTACCCTTGGGAGCATTGTTTTTTTACTTGATAGCTGTTGTAATCAACCAAGGGTTAACCATACAACGAGGCTTCCATACTTTTCTATGGAGTAAGTATTTTATTGGATATGCCTTACTGTTCTACGTTATTCTCACTCAGTCTATACTAGCTTATACAGTAGAAGGGGATATTAACTCCAGGTTCATACGGGAGACAATTTTTATCATTTTCCCCTTGCTGTCAGTGGCTATTATTACATACTTCCTGAATACTGAAAAGCTCGACTTTTATATTAAACTGCTTTTTGCTGGGGTAATCGTTGCGTTTTTCCTGGAGAAGGGCATTTCCAGTATTTTTTCACTGAATTTTGATTTTGTGGAAAGCCTTATTTATTCTCGCTTCAGTAGCGAGTCAGGATTGGCATTTCTGATTGGTCTGTTCGCTTTTTATTTTCTGATCAAGAACCAAAAGCTATTTTTTCTGCTAAGCCTGTTTTTTATGTTCACTTCAGGAAAGCGGACTGTCCTGGCTGCTTTCATTCCCTGCGTTGCTATACTATATTTTCTGAAAGTTTTTCGTGTAGATGTAAACCGATACAAATTATTGATTGCTATAGCTGCCTTAGTGGTCAATGCTGTGGCCATCTACTTTATCCATTTGCTTGTAAGTGGCGAGTTTGACGAGTTTATCGTGACCAATACAGGCCTGCCACCTAACTCATTTACAAAAGGACGTTATAATCTCTGGGTGCTAATTACTAACCGGTTCGGACTTAACTTTTTAGGTTCAGGCTTGGGAAGTATCAGTGAATTCCTGGTGGGCGACCTGGATTACCCTCTGCACAACCCTCTGAATGACGTTTTAAAGGTATGTGTAGAACATGGTTTCCTGGTATTTGCACTGTGGTTCATGACTTTCTATTATGTAAACTCCCGCACCAATGGTGGTTTTGTCATTGCAGTATATTCTAATGTATTATTTCTTACTACCAATGTGCTGATCTATTTTTTCTTTATGTTTTGTTTCTATTTCATTCAGATCTCATTTTTGGAAAAAATGTATCGGAGGGAGAAAGTAAACCCTCAAAATCAACCAATTTCGGAAAAACATGCGACTGTGTAACAGAACTTGTGCATTTATTCTATTCATGCTTACTGTCTCGATAGTACCTGCCTGCCATGAAGATGATGAGGTGAGTCTGGGTAGCCTGACTGATGCTTTAGAAGTAAATCTAGATTTGCTAAAAGATATTTATGAACCAGAATCAGTAGGTTTGATCATGGAGAAGACCTTACAGTGGCAATTACGTAACCCGGTCTCAAAAAACGATGGTAATGGTATGCTTTGGGCAAGATCAGCTTTTTTTGTGGGGGTGATGGCAACAGCTCAGGCTCTCCAGGAAGAAAAATATTTCAGAGTGGCACAAGACTGGGGCGAGTCCCGAGGCTGGAAAATGGGAAACCGGTATGATCATGCGGATGATCACTCGGCAGGTCAGGTTTTTACTGAACTGCACTTACGACAGCCAAATCGGTCTCGTATAGAAGAGGTAAAGCAACCCTTTGATCAACTTATGCAGGAGGATAGGGTAGGGCGGGAACTCTACTGGTGGGCGGATGCACTCTTTATGTCACCACCGGTACTGGCCCGACTGTATGCTATCACCGGAGACGAAGCTTACCTTGACTTTCTGGCAGATATGTGGTGGGATTCTTACGAATTCCTCTACGATCAGGAGGACGATCTCTTTTTCCAGAGCCATTGGTTTTTCGAGTATAAAACACCCAATGGTTTCAAAACCTTCTGGGCCAGAGCCAATGGATGGGTAATGGCTGGAACGGTACGTGTACTTCAGTATTTACCAACTGAGCATCAGCATCATGCACGTTTTGTTTCATTGCATCAGGCTATGGCAGAGCGCATTGTAACGCTACAGCAGGAAGATGGTCTCTGGAGACCCAGCCTGCTGGATTCGGCGCAAGCACCATATCCTGAAACCAGTAGTACCGGGTTCTTTACTTATGCGTTAGCCTGGGGAGTGAACCAAGGCTACCTGGATCGGGAGATCTATCAGCCCCACATCAAGGCGGCCTGGAAGGGAATGGTAGAAGCTATCCATCCGGATGGAATGCTGGGGTGGGTTCAGCCAGGAGGTAGTGAACCAGATGAAGTGACTTACGATAACTATCAGGAGTTTGGTACAGGAGCGTTCTTGCTTGCCGGAAGCGAGATATACAAAATGGGGCTGATAGGACCTACCACGGAATGACAAAAACATCTGCTATTTACACGATAGCTTTTTTATTAATCTCTTTTACCTGCATAGGGCTTGGCTCGACTCCAGTTTTATCTCAGGATACGCTATTTTTCTATGTTAGCCCTACCGGAAATGATGATTGGACCGGACAGAAGCCTCAAAAATCAGAAGTTAGTAATGAGGGGCCCTTTGCCACTGCTCACTGCGCAGCTGAGGCTGTACAGAATGCTCGCTTCTCCGGTGTAAAAGCCCCGGTAGTAGTACAGTTTGCGGAAGGTACCTACACATTGGATAGAAGTTGGGTCGTGACTGAGGAGATGTCTGGCACTGCCACGGGTAAAACTATCTTCCGAAGTGCTACTGGTGCAGAAGTGAGTATAATTGGAGGTATGGCCGTTCTCCAGCAACATGTGCAGGTTACCCCGGATACCCTGGGTGGTTTAAATCCACTAATCAGGGATAGCCTTTACTATATTGATTTGGATCAACTGGGCATAACAGACCCAGGGAATTTGGAAAAGAGAGGGTTTCCTCGGGCGGAATATTCCAGTCCGGCAGAGCTTTTTCTAGGCTATCAACCTCTAACAATGGCTCGCTGGCCTAATGAAGGCTGGACTTGGATCAGTGGTGCAGCAGAAGGGCGATTCGGAGGTGAATTCACCTACGCTAGTCGACATGTAGATCAGTGGTTAGGAGTCAGGCCCTTATGGTTACATGGCTTTTGGGCACGAGACTGGGCTGATTCATACGAGTTGGTGAACCAAATAGATACCAACACAAATGTCATTCGTACTTTTAAGCCTCATGGTACGTATGGCTACGAAAAAGGTCAGCGATTTTATGCGCTTAATCTGCTACAGGAACTGGATCAGCCGGGAGAATGGTATCTCGATGTAGAAAGAAAATTCATCGTATACTGGCCGCCATCAGATTCAGCAGAAACCGGGCTCTTGCTCTCCCGACTTACCACGCCCATACTCCAAGTACAGCAAGCCCGTTACCTTAGCTTTGAAGGACTCACTTTTGAAGTAGGAAGAGGGCATGCAGTATATTTGAACGAATCAGAACATGTGGAATTTTCCGGGTGCGCCTTCAGGAATATCGGGCGTAGGGCGGTTGTGATTCAAGGCGGGAGGAACAATATGATCTATAGTTGCCGGATATCGGCTACCGGAGAGGGGGGCATACTGGCTAGTGGTGGTGATCGTGATTCATTAGTGAGTGCTGGTCATCGAATTATCAACAATAAGATCCATCATACCAACCGCTGGGTGATTACTTACAGCCCTGGTGTACAGGTAGAAGGAGTGGGCATAGTGATCAGTCATAACCTTTTCCACACCATTCCTCATATGGCTATTCGTATGCTAGGCAATGAGCATGTGATAGAGTACAATGAATTCTCTGACATCGGTTATGAAACCGGAGATGCGGGAGCTATTTATATCGGTAAAGATTGGTCTATGCGGGGGAACGTAATACGTTATAATTATTTTCATGATATTAATAGCCCATACCATCGGGGTTTGATGGGCATCTACCTGGATGACCTGGCTAGCGGTATGCTGATACATCACAATATTTTTCAGAATGTACAACGAGCCGTAGTGATTGGGGGTGGGAGAAACAACCAGGTAACTGATAATATTTTTCTAAGTTGCCGTAAAAGTGCACTGCGAGTAGAGTATCGTGAAAGTACAGCCAGTAATGCCAGTGCGCAGTTACAAAAGAGACTGGAATCGGTACCCTACCAAAGTAATATTTGGCAACAGAAATACCCTGAACTCAGCACCCTCCTGGAAGATGACCCGCTGGCTCCCAAAGACAATCTTATACAGGATAATGTAGTTCTGAAGGGTAAGTGGATAGAAATTGCTCCTAAGGCAAGTGCCATGCAGCAAATGAAAAATAATCGCTTGAGTCAAGATTTTTCACAATATAAGCTTGACACCGATAGCCTGACGTCTCTTTTTAATCATCCAAAACTACAACTACCCGATATTCCCTGGCAGGAAATTGGGCTACAGCACCAATGAATTTTCCCAACCATGGCTAACTACCAAGTGGCAATCATACAGAGGCGACTAACGCATTACCGTAAGCCTTTTTTTTCTCAGCTCAGGGAAAAACTGGCAGCGCAAAATATTGATTTGCTACTTATACACGGAAAGCCAACAGAAAGCGAGATACGTAAAAAAGATCATGTAAATCTGGACTGGGCCATTGAGATAGAAAATCAAAAGTTAGGTTTGGGTTCAAAATCTATCATGTGGCAGCCTGCTTTGAAGTACCTGAAAGGCGCAGATCTTGTAATCGTAGAACAGGCTACAAGATTACTGCTTAATTATTTCCTGTTGTTTTTACAACTCATGGGGGAGCAAAAGGTCGCTTTTTGGGGACATGGACGGAGCTTTCAGCCCCACCTTTCAAGCACAGGTGGTGAGTTTGTTAAAAGGCTTATCTCACGGCAGGCTTGCTGGTGGTTTGCTTACAATGACCTTAGTGCTTCAGCGGTAAAGAACCTGGGCTTCCCTCCTGAAAAAATTACCTCGGTCATGAATGCCATTGATACTCGCCCTCTAATTGGGGCATTTCAAAAAATTACTGAAGCGCAAGTTACTGCAATTAGAAACAAGGAAGGCATTACTGGAAACCATGTGTGTGTTTATACAAGTAGTCTCTACCGAGAGAAGAGAATAGCTTTTCTATTGGAAGCGTGCCACCGTATCCGCCAAGAAATCAGCGACTTTGAGATAATTATCATCGGCTCTGGTCCTCAGGAAGACCTGGTGAAAGAAGCCGCTGCTAAATATCCCTGGATACACTATAAGGGAAGTCTATTTGACACTGAGAAAGTCCCGTATTTTAAACTTTCTAAACTCATGCTTCTTCCTGGACTGGTGGGTCTTTCAGTGGTAGATTCTTTTGCATTGGAAACACCACTGGTCACTACCAATATTGACTATCACAGCCCTGAAATTGATTATCTGGAATCAGGAGTCAATGGTTTGATTGTTTCTCCAGCAGATAACCCAGCCCTGTATGCCCGTTCGGTCGTTGATTTGCTAATGAACGAAAGTATGAGACTTAGTATGGTAGCAGCTTGCAGAAAAGCAAGAGAGGTATATACGCTTGATGCCATGAGTGAACGCTTTGCTGATGGTATACTTAGCGCGCTTACTGATAAATCCGATACATGAAGAAGATACTTGTAGTAGGACAGACTCCCCCACCATTTCACGGCCAGGCAATTTCAACTCAAAGGCTGATGGATGGCAGGTATCAGCGTATTAAACTCTACCTGGTTAGGATGCATTTTTCAGGAGAAATTGATGAAGTGGGTAAATTCAGAGTAAGTAAAGTGCTGCACCTGCTGGAAATCATTTTCAAGATATACCTGCACCGCTTTCGTGAAAACCCACATGCGTTGTATTACATGCCAGTTGGCTCACAATGGGTTCCCTTGATCCGGGATATCATTGTTCTTATATCAACTCGCTGGTTATTCCGCAATACAATTTTTCACTTTAGATCCGGGCACGTGGACCGGCTTTACGAGCATCTGCCAGCGCTGGGTAAGTGGCTGTTTCGTCGGGCTTACTACTATCCTGATCTGAGTATCAGGCTGTCTGAATATAACCCAGAGGACGGTTTAGCCATAAAAAGTAAGAAATCAGTAGTGGTATACAATGGTATTGAAGACTACTTTTTGCAGTACCAGCATCTGAAAAAGAATCCTTCAGAAACCCCAACAATATTGTATGTAGGGGCTATTATGAGATCCAAGGGGATTTTTGATCTATTGGCTATTGCCCACCTTCTGAATAAAAGGGGTAAAAAATTCCGACTTAATATAGTAGGGAAGCCAGATTCTGAATTGACTGAACGAGGGATTCTTCAATTCGTAGAGCAATATAATCTTGAAGAAAAGGTAATTTTGGCTGGAGTAAAAGTAGATGAAGCCAAATGGCAGGCCTTTAAAGATGCTGATATTTTTTGTTTCCCCTCTCATTTTGAGACCTTTGGTTTAGTTTTAGTTGAAGCTATGCAGTTTGAGTTACCGGTAGTAGCCACCGACGTTGGAGGTATGCGCTCGGTAGTGGTCAGAGGGCAGACTGGTTATCTGCAGCCCAGAGGACAGCATCAGGCTTTTGCTAATCACCTTGAAAAACTCCTGGTTGATGAGGAGTTGAGACATAAAATGGGGAAGCAGGGTCGGGAGGTATTTTTGCAAAAGTTTACCGTAGAAAAATACTGGAAGAATATGGAGCAGGTACTTGCCTCAGTTTGAATGATTTGATACCAAGAAAATAGATTCGTTGAAAAAAATCCGCCTCTTTGATACCGCCGATTATGCCGTTGTAGATTATGAATCAGCCAGTGATATCATCATTGAGCAGGCGGAGCAGCACCGCAGCTACGGGGTATTTGCTATGCCGGTACACGGTCTGGTGACGGCTGTTCAGGAATCGGCTATGTATGAGGCCACCCAAAAAGCTGATATGATCGTAGCTGACGGACAACCCATTCGCTGGGCCATGAATCACTTTTACAAGGTGGGACTGAAGGATCGCGTTTATGGACCTACCCTGACGCTTTATATTTTGGATAAAGCACAGCAAGATCAACTGAAGGTTTTTTTGTACGGAGGTAGTACTGAAGAAACGCTGGGAAAATTCGCTGCCTTTATCCGGCAAAATTACCCTGACGTAGAAATCTGCGGTACGTACCGGGAAGATGATCCCGCCGGCGATACCCTATCTTCCGAGGAGATCAATCAAAGTGGTGCCCATCTGGTCCTCGTTGGGCGGGGGTGCCCGCGGCAGGAGATATGGGTGGCCAACCAGTTGGGTAAGGTCAATGCGGTGATGATGGCAGTGGGTGCCGCTTTTAGCTTCCATGCGGGTACCGTAAAACAGGCTCCTGCCTGGATGCAAAATAACGGTCTGGAGTGGCTTTACCGGCTGTTATCCGAACCCCGTCGTCTGTGGAAAAGATATTTTCTAACTAATTCCTACTTCATATATTTGTGCCTGAAATACCAATTCTCTCCTACATTCCGTAAAACAAACACACACGCTTAGCCTGGTTGTATGCGTAAAATTCTCTTACTGATTTTGCTTTTCTACGGTCTGGATCTTAAAGCGCAGTTACCCGACTCGGTAATTTACGATGCTGAACTGCAGTTCGCATTTTCCAGCCAGGATTATCTGTCGCAGTGGATATTGTCTAATCGTTATGGAGTGCTGGACGACCAATCACCGGAGGCTTACTTTTTGGGAGGAATACACGCGCCCTACAGCACAGACAGTACGAATTTCAAACTGGCTTTTGGTTTTGATTATTTACTCAAACCGGATCTGGTCAGTAGCCGCATTCAGCAGGCTTATGCCAAGGCTAAGTTTCATTTCATAGAACTGGCCGCAGGTCGTGTAGCGCGTACCGTGGGTACACATAATCCTGAACTATCCACCGGCTCCCTGGCACTGAGCCGGAATGCCCGGCCCATGCCGATCATTCGCCTAGGCATCCCAGAATATACCCCAGTACCCTTCACGAAGGAAATTGTCAGCTTCAAAGGACATGTACTGCACGGATGGTTTGAGGAAGGGCGTTACATAGATTGTCCACTGCTCCACGAAAAATCTTTTTACCTGAAAATTGGTGCGCCTACCTGGCCAGTGAGCGTGTACGGTGGATTGATACACTTTGCCCAGTGGGGAGGCTCCCGGCCCAATGGCACTGAGATCGGCTCCGGGCTAAGTAATTTCTGGCGGGTATTTACCGGCAGACAGGCAGCTAATTCGACGGGGGGTGGGGAATTTGTCAACGCCCTGGGTAATCATTTGGGAATCCTTGACCTGGGAATCAACCTCTCTTTGGAGGGTGTAGATATACAAATTTACCAGCAGGACCCTTTTGAGGATGAACTGAGCCTGACCAAAGACCTTGTGCTGTACGATCAGCTTTTGGGTATTAATGTAAAGTCAAAACAACATCGCTTCATCCAGGAAGTTGTATACGAGTATCTAAATACTACGCTACAGGGTGGATCGGGCCTACCTGATCCTCTTCCGGGTAATGACAAAAACGACCTTTCTCTGAACTACGGATTTAAATACGGTGGGAGGGATGATTACTACAATAATTACCTCTACCGCAACGGCTGGACCTATCAGGGTCGCATGCTGGGAAACCCTCTTTTGCTATCAAGGGAGAGGTTAGTCCGTTTTCTAAATGATATTCCTGACTTTACGTTTTCTGAAGCTACGGCTAACAACCGGGTAAGAGGCCATCACCTGGGTGTCAAGGGAAAGCTAAATGAAAAATTTGTCTTCAGGCTACTAGCCACCTACACTCGTAATTACGGAACATACGCTGGTTTAAATGACGGCCGGTTTAGTTGGGCTAGCCGGGAGCCGGGCTATGAGGATTATCAGTATGCATTCAAAAAAGCGCTTAATCAGGGATACACCCTGTTAGAAGGTAGTTATCATCTGAAGAATACTACGCCTCTGGAGGTACAGTTTTTTGGCTCCACTGCCTATGACTTTGGAGATATTTACCAAAACTTTACTGTAATGGCGGGAGTGAAATGTAATGGGGCTTTTTCTACAAAATAGCAATGTAAGTTTTATGTAAGTTTTATGCTATAAAATAATAATTACATTTCTCAGACAAGTCTTATCTTGAAAATAAGAGAAAATATCCCCTTAACTCATTTCTAATAATCCGATATTTCTATTTACGGAAGTAAACATCACGACATTATTAATCTCACTACAGGTAATAAATCTACTCAAAGCAGATTTTTTCATCAGCTTACCTTATCTAAATTTACCGATTAGTAACTATTAATCAGTACCTTAATAAAGTTGCATCATTATTGCTAAAATTTGGGCACAACACAATGCCATTACGCACAAATATACATTAAGCACTGAAGACATACCTTAAATTAAGGTCTAATGCCACATAGAAGGTCAAGGTACATTAAAATTCTGTTTTCGTTAGGTGATTTTGTCATACTTAACCTCTCCTTTGTAGCAGCTTACCTGATTAAATTTCATACCCTGGCTGGTCTTTCCATTCCTCCATATCTTGAGCTGTGGATACTGGTAAATGTATTTTGGGGTTCGCTGACGCTTATTTTTAAGCCTTACAATATTGACCGTACTACGAGGCTTAGCGAAATCCTAAAGAAGCATTATGCGCTTGTTGTCATCCATTTGCTAATGATTACAGCTTTTTGGGTATTCAACAAAGCTTACTATTATTCTAGGGCGCAACTGCTAATTACCTTCCTACTCTTCTTAGTTTCTATTTCGGTATGGCGGTTAATTTTTGTCTACACGCTGGGAATTTTAAGAGCCAAAGGTTACAACATACGAAAGGTCATTGTAATAGGCTACGATCAGCTATCTTCAGACCTAGTAAAGCACTTTGACAATCATCCTGAATACGGGTACCGTGTGATCAATAGCTTTGATATAGGTGGATACGATGATAAGCATTGGTCGAAAGATGAACTTGAGCGTATCAAGCATTATGTCATTGACTACGAGATTGATGAAGTATATTGCTGTCTGCCTTACATAGAGTTTGAACAATTGAAGGGATTGGTAGATTTCGGGCATGAGCACTTAGTGAAAGTGAAGCTCATCGGTAATTTTCAGGGACTTCCGCTCAATGGTATCAAGCCAACAAATTACGGATCCATTCCGGTGATTAACATCACTTCTATCCCGCTGGATGTGTGGAAAAACCGCTTTGTCAAGCGAATATTTGATGTTTTATTCTCTTCACTAGTGATTATATTCGTATTCACATGGCTATTTCCCATTATTGCCCTCGCCATCAAGATCACTTCCCGTGGTCCGGTTTTCTTTAAGCAAAAAAGAACCGGGCTCAATAATAGGCTTTTTGATTGCTGGAAATTCAGAACCATGTACATCAACGGAGACGCTGGCTCCAAACAAGCTACCAAGGGAGATCCTCGTGTTACGCCCATCGGCGCTTTTTTACGCAAATCCAGTCTTGATGAAATGCCCCAATTTTTTAATGTTCTGTTTGGTAATATGTCTGTAGTAGGACCACGCCCTCACCCGGTTCAACTGAATGATCACTTTACGCCCCAGATCAGGAAATTTGCACAGCGGCATTCTGTAAAGCCTGGTATTACCGGCCTTGCACAAGCAAAAGGCTATCGTGGCGAGACATCCACTTTTGAGAAAATGAATAACCGCGTAAGACTAGACCGCTTTTATGTAGAAAAATGGTTTTTCAGCCTGGATATGAAAATTATCATCCTGACGATCTTTTCGCTCATGAAAGGCCAGGAAAACGCTTATTGATTTGTTTAGCTCTTCTTCGGGAGGGTTTTTATGCAAATACCAACCCCGCCACCACGCCTCCCACAATAATCAGGGGGGCAGGTACTTTTGTGAATTTCAGCAGTACAAAGGTAAGAGCAATAAAAAGTACGTTGAGCCAGTCAGCAGGGATAGGCTCTATCATCAGGAAGGCAGCAGCTACTACCATTCCTGAACTGGCTGCCGTAATTCCCTCCAGCGAGGCTTTGATCACCCGGTATTTCTTCAGTGCGTCCCAGAAGCGGATCATAAAAAAAATGAGCAAAGTTCCTGGGAGAAAAATACCGGCAGAGGCAACCAGCGAACCTATAATTTCTCCCCAGATACCATGCTCCCGCATGGCCAGCGAGCCAATATAAGCACTAAACGAAAAAGTAGGGCCGGGCACTGCCTGTACGAGCGCATAGCCTGAGAGAAACTCTTCAGAAGTGAGATAGTGTTTGAAATCTACAAACTCAGTGTAAAGTAGTGGGATCAGCACCTGCCCACCTCCAAAAATCAGGCTACCGTTCCGGTAGAAGTTCTCAAATAGGCGAATGGGTAAGGCTTTTGTAATACCTCCTAGGATGGCGGCTGCAATCAGGATACTGATCCACAGTATGATATTGCGCCACTTGATATGAAACTTTTCCTTTTTTTCCCGGGGGTGTTTTTTCCATTTGACAGAAGTAGCAAACCCTGCTACAAATATGAGCAGCGGATAGATATAGGGCTTACGAATCAGAAAGGAAACTACTGCCGCTACCAGCATGATGCCAAAGCCAGTCTTGGTATTAATGACTTTGCGGCTGATAGTATAGGCGGCGTAGGCTACAAAACCTACTGCCATAGGCTGGATAAAACGGGTAAATGCTAGCGATAAGTCTTGCTCCTGCAGGTTAGAAATGGTAACTGCTACGGCAGTCATAATGGCAACAGCCGGAATAGCCCATACAATCAGTGTCAGGAAAGCAAGGCGTGGTCCTCCAATCTTAAAGCCTATGGCAGTGATTGTTTGGGTAGATGTAGGGCCAGGAAGAATTTGGCAAAGTGCATAAAGCTCTATCAGGTCTTTTTCCGACAGATAGCGCCTCTTTTCTACCATCATTTTCAGCAGAAGGGTCATGTGCGCCTGTGGTCCACCAAAAGCGCTGATAGTCAACAAAAACACATCTTTGAGGAAAATGATATGACGAACACGCCTGATCAAATAGATAGAGCTTTACATGACCATTTATCTTATTTCTTAAGACCGATCTCGGCCAGTCTTTCATCCAGAAACTCCCCGGCAGTCATGTCACTGTAGTGTTTGGGATTTTCTTTAGTAATGCATGACTGCAGGCAGGTCAGATCCATTTCCGAACGCGGATGTAAAAAGAAGGGAATGGAATAACGTGATGTTTTCATCTTTTCTCTGGGAGGATTGACAACCCGGTGGATAGTAGACTTAAGCTTATCATTGGTAAGTCGTGCCAACATATCGCCCACGTTTACTACAATCTGATCAGGTAACGCAGTTACAGGAAACCACTGGCCATCCCGGCGCTGAATTTCTAAGCCCTCCGCACTGGCACCCATCAGTAAAGTAATCAGGTTAATGTCTCCGTGTTCCGCAGCCCTCACAGCGTCAGCCGGAATTTCAGCTGGATTCTCGATAGGGAAATAATGAATCGCCCGCAGTATACTATTACCGTTGTGTACTTTATCTTCAAAGTAATTTTCAGGCAGCTCCAGGTACAGGGCTACGGCCTTCAGTATTACTTTACCGGCTGCTTCTATCGTTTTAAAAGTGACAGACGCTTCTTTTTCAAAAGCAGGCACTTCATCAGGCCAGATGTTCATCGGGTATTTTTCCCTGACAGGATCATTGTCCTCCACCATCTGCCCGATCTGGTAAAATTCCTTAAGGTCAGCTGTAGTACGGCCCTTAGCGTGTTCTTTTCCTTTTCCGGTGTAGCCGCGCTGACTATGCAGCTCGGGTTTATCATATTCTTGCTTGACCTCGAGCGGTTGCGAGAAGAATTCCTTCACGGCAACGTAGAGCCTGTGGCGCTGCTCGTCGCTGAGCCCGTGCCTCCTGACTGCCACAAAGCCAATATTATTAAAAGCCTCTCCCAAGTCGCTGACAAACTTTGCTCGCTTTTCCGGATTGACGCCGGTAAAGTCAGACAGGTCTAGCGAAGGAATATTTTCAAAAGATGCATTAGCCATAGTAGTTGTGTTTATTTAACTTTGCTGATGTTTCGGCAAAATTTGTAATTACTTAACAAATCACAAACTAAAACAAACCGTGCTATGAAAAATTTATTTTTAACTGTCTTATCTCTATTTTTTGTCTTTGCCATGTATTCCTGCGATAGCGCCGGTACGCAGGAGGGAGAAACCGCCGACGCAGACACTACCGACATGGCTGCTGAAGAAGAAATGGTAGCAGAAGTGACGCTCTCTCCGGCATCCGACGCTGTTGACTATCCAGATGCTATCCTGGAAATAACCGCTCCGGTAGAAGGTGAGGCCTTAGAAGGTGGTACTGTCACTTTTGAGTACGAAGTTACCAATTATGAACTGGGAGCACAGACTCCCGATGCAGACCAGAAGCCGTTGGCCAACTCTGGTAAAGGTCAGCATATCCACCTTATCCTGAACAATAATCCTTATTACGCTATCTATGAGCCCTCTTTTCAGCAGGAGTTGGAAGATGGTCACTATGTAGCACTCTCTTTTCTTTCCCGTTCTTATCATGAGAGCATAAAGCAACCCGAGGCTTTTCATGTTTCCCAGTTTACGGTAGGCGATACCGATGCTGAGCAGGTTGACCTTTCTCAGCCTATGTTATTCTATAGCCGTCCTAAAGGAACATACACTGGGGAGGGTACTCAGACTGTATTGTTTGATTTCTACCTTTTTAACACCGAGATAAGTCCGGATGGTAACAAAGTGAGAGTAACGGTTAATGACGACCAGGATTTCATGGTAGACGAATGGCAGCCCTACGTACTGGAAGGCCTGCCTATGGGCGAGAATACCGTTCAGATCGAGCTCATTGACAGTGAAGGTAACCTGGTAGACAGCCCTTTCAACAGCGAAACGCGTACGTTTAACCTGGAAGCTGCTGATGAAGCTGCTTCATAAACAGTAGCGACATCAACCCAATACGTAAGCGGGCTAGTCCCGCTTTTTTTATTCCATCAACTCACGTAATACACTGATTGACTTGAGATCTTTGAAGCCTTCAACATGGATCTGATAAAACGTAATGATTTCATCCAGCAGTAAACGGCGTATCTGGTTTGAGTCAACAACGTTTTGCGTAAAAGGATACTCAATCAACCGGGACAATACACCTTCTTCTTCTGCGGAAAACTGTAACCTACCGGTGTGTTCACGAATTTCCCGCAGAATATCCTGGGCAGAGCGGGGAGCAAAACCTAGGTAGCGACTTAGCTTAAGCATAAATTGTAGATGGAAGTTCAGATAATTCTCCGTTAAATGGTCAAATATTAATAGAGCATTGCTCAGGAACTCAAATAGCTCACTGTTTTCTTCCTCTTCTTTCAGGCATTTATTGAGCACATCAGTTAGGAAAAGTGCGATACCCGACTTCCTGAAATCATACGGGATGCTCTGGTAAGGCTCCGGGCACTTAATCTCGGAGATACGGTTAAGACCGGCGCTTTTCTTGTAATATACGACAAGTTCCAGCTGCGTCAGGGGCTGAAAAAATGAAATTTTGCCCTTACTTTTTTTTCCACCTCCTCTTACGCTATTCACAACATAGGATTGTAGCCCAAACGACTCAGTATAGATGCGGGTAACAATAGACGTTTCGCGGTACTTGATGAAGTTGAGGACGATACCCCGGGTCTTGTGTAGCATACTAATTGACAACTGCTATTTTGCCAACAAAGGTTTCTGAGCCGGTATCCGAAGCGCTAAATACCAGGTACACGCCCGTGGCTACTCGACTTCCGTTGTAATCCAGCAGGTTCCATACGGCGGTCCCTCCATCTGCCTGCACCTGTCTTACCAGCCTACCGGAAATAGTTGTGATCTTCAGGGTAGCATCCCTGACCAAGCATTCTATGCCTACCATACCGCCGAAGCCGAGGGGCACCGGGTTAGGAAAAATTTTCACGTTTTGATGCCTGGGCTGTCCTTCACTAGCAGTACCCCGGTAAGAGAGTAATCCCTGGTCAGTAAGGATAAAGACTTCCCCGTTCTGATCATTGATGGCAATGTCCAGAATATTATCTGAAGGTAAGGGGCTGTTGTTGGCAGTGAAGTGCAAGACCAGGGCTTCGGCCTTTTCCTCAAACAGCCAAACACCATCCCGGGTGCCTACCCACTTGCGGTTGCCTCCGTCTACTGCAATAGCAGAAATATATTCCCCGAAGAGTAAAAACTGGTTCTCAAAAATCGGTTTGACGACGGACGGTGAGGAAGCTGTAAATATTTCAGAAGGTGCAGGCAGGTACGAGATGCCTTCATTTCCACTGAGCCAGACCTGCCCGTCAAGGCCTTTTTGCATATCTGTAAAAATGCCTCCCGGTAGATTACCAGCCGCTACTACCGCCCGGATATTTTGGGTATCCTCGGTATCTGGATCGTAGGCAAAAATGTTTTCGCCCACCTTAGCGGTCACATCACTTCTGCCGGTTATCATCCAGGGTCTGTCATTGACAAAAACCAAATCCAGGGGGTACTGGCTTGCACTAAAGTTAGGTGAAAAAGACTGCCATAGACTTTCAGCAGGATCGTAACGGTAAAGAGATGATGTTACTGAATTACTGGTAACCCACAGGAGATTATTATCTACCTCCACAGCGGAGATCTGGGCACTGTCCAGTGACAGCCCTTGACCATTTGTCATGGAGGTAAAGGAATCTGCACCATCCCAACGGAAAAGGCCGCTGCCCGCACTACCGAAATAAAAATGCTCATCTGCGGGTAGGAAAGCAACATCAGTGAGGGTTGTGAGTGTCTGAACTTCAGAAGCCACCAGCAGCTGTGTGGAGTCATAATTGATCCACCTGCCTTCTTCAAAAACAGAAAAAGCCGGTGATGCTTCCAACAGGCTAACAAGTTGGCCTTCAGTAAAATGGATGCTGTACATGGCATCGCTTAGCGGACCGTTGGGATAAAGAGATTCTTGCTGATCGTTCTGGGCTTTTACCAGCCCTAAGGTGCTATCGGCAACCCATAGTGATCCAGTTTGATCCAGATGGGCGTCCTGGGGTGCGGGTAAGTCGTACGTTTGTACTGTTTCATCCAGCACCCATACTTGCTGGATAGTCGTGGTCACTACACCCTGTTTAGTAGCATTCAGACTCTTGAAAACCGCATCAGTTTGGAGTTGACTGATTTGCCAGCGATCTTCTTCGTACTCGTAAATCCCTGAACCATCTACTGCAGCATAGACACTTTGCTCCCACACAGCCAGATGCCTGACTGGTAAGGCAGGTAATCCATCCGCCGGGCCAAATCGCCGCCAGCTTCTGAAGTCCTGCCGATTTACATTATTGGCTAAGGAATTTCCTAATATGCCTTCTTCGGTGGCCAGAAAAATACTATCACCGCTGATGGCTACATCATAGATATAAATTGGTTCTCCATTGTCACCCAGACGGGTGTACGACTCCCGGATACTGAGTTGTAACGGGTTAAAGCTAACTTCCAGCACCCGTACCCCTTCGGAGGTAGCCAAATAAATGGTGTCTTCTGAGTGGCTTATGGCATTTATCAGCTCACCAGTTTCTTCTTTAGCCAATAAAACAAAACTGGCCAATCTACCTTCCGAAAGTATGTCTACTATCCCGCTCCGGTATGCCAGAACAAGTAAACCGGATGCTGGCTGGTATGATATGGCACTGATACCTGCATCGCTCAGTCCGTTAAGTTTGGAAATAACATTCAGCGTGTTATCGCTAAAGTGGTAGGTAAACAGGCCATTGGCTGAGGCTACATAAGCCTGCTCCGGAGTGAGTGCCAGCAGACGGGCGTCCTGGTAAGAAAAATGGGTACGCCAGGTACCAATGGGAATGTTTGCTTGAGCAGTCAGCCATTTGGGCAGTAGAAGGAAGGAGAGCAGGAGGCCGGCTACATGCGTCTTCATGACTTTTCTTGCTGCTCAGAAGCACCAGGGTCAGATTTTCTTAATTTATCTGACATACCCTGGATAAAGTAATAACGACTGCGGGCCTCGTACTGCTTGCCTGTTCCCAGCATCATTTTATCTCTATCCTCAGTAAGGCGGAACGAGAAGGAAGCGGGGGCCCCTGAGGCAGCGCATATAGCGTGGACTTTGGTCACGTATTCAGCTACCGCCATAAGGTTGGGCATGGGCCCAAAGGGCCTACCCTCATAGTCCATATCCAGTCCGGCTACTACCACTCTTTTGCCGGCATTGGCCAGCCTATTGCACACGTCAACAATCTGGTCGTCAAAGAACTGTGCTTCATCTATGCCCACCACTTTACATTCTCCAGACAGGCTGATAATTTTCTCGGCGTGTTCTACTGCTGTGGATGCGATACGGTTTTGGTTATGAGAAACTACCTCTTCATTGTGGTAGCGGGTGTCCAGCGAAGGTTTGAAAATTTCTACATGCTGCTTAGCGATGATTGCACGGTTGAGGCGTCGAATCAGTTCCTCCGTTTTTCCGGAAAACATACAGCCACAGATAACCTCTATCCAACCTACCTGCATATCGTCGTAGCGAAGACCGCCCCCCTGTGGTTCTGTAAACATGAGTAAAGAATTAAGAAATGAAGAGAACCTTTGCCTTGCCAAACTCTCATAATATGTTTTACTTTTACATATAATTAGTACGAAGTCTAGCATCTACAAAAGAAACAAATATCACAATGGAGAGCAAGTTAAATCAGGCAGCCGTATCCGAATATAGTACTTCATTTTCACAACAGATGATTCGGCAGACTTATCAGCATACATCAAAACTCGGTGGCCAGGAGGTACTGTCGTTAACGCCCCTTAAGCAAGTAAACCTACTGGTAATCAGAGCAATCTTTTTGCAATGGAAGGCCGAAGTAGAACACCTGAAAAGCCCTTACTTTGATTACGATGCTTCTGAGGTGAAGTCGGCATTGGCTGATTTTATGAACGTGGTTTCTCAACATATTTCAATAGATCAGCAGCATTTGTTACCACTTTTGCAACAGGCAGTGCAGGATACCCTTCATCTCATACTTTCGCCCTATGATTTCTACTTCTACCTGCTCAATAATACGGAAAAAAATGTCTGGACAGTACCCGAACTGGAAGAAAGCCTTAAATATATACGCATCAATCGCCCATTGCTGGAGAAACTGACAGAACGGTGTCGGCAAGAAAGTAACGAGCGGATTACCAAAGAACATGTGATTGAACTGTACCAAGAAGTGACTGGCCACTTGGATGAAGCACCGGAAGATACCGAACCCTACCTACTCAAGTTCAACAATGTAATTCCTCTTGATGTAGACCATCTTTACTCGCAAGATGCTCATCCACAAAGCCGAAGTACCTCATTCTTCGACACACTGGATGACGATACTGAACCGGAGACGACACCTAAGGAAAAGCAGACCAACGAAGAGGAACGCCGTACGCTTAACGACTATCTTAACCGGCAGGACCGATCTACTTTGGCCGATGAACACCGACAACGTAAGATCGATAGCCTTGGACAGCACATTAGCGTAAACCAGAAATTTATGTTCATTCGGGAGTTGTTTAACAATGATGCTGATGCTTATGCCTCAGCCATCAGAGAGTTAGACACCCAAAGTACCTACGCCGAGGCTATTAACCTGATACGCAGAGATTTTTCACAAAACTACCGATGGAAGATGGACTCTGAAGAAGTTTTGGAATTTATGGAACTGATCACCAAGCGATTCTGAATCCTGTTTTTCTTAACGCGTCAGGATCTGCATACGGTGCGCATCCAGCTTTACGAGTATAAATAGCAAAATGGTGAACGCCCAAAGGGACGAGCCTCCGTAGCTAAAGAAGGGCAGTGGTATACCAATCACAGGAAAAAGCCCGATAGTCATACCGATATTTATGGCAAAGTGGAAGAACAGTATTCCGGCCACACTGTAACCATAAACCCGAGCAAAAGTAGACTTTTGTCGCTCGGCTATTGCAGTTACCCTGATCAGCAGCAACACAAACAATACAATCAGGACAAGACTTCCGAACCATCCGTGTTCTTCACCGATAGTACAAAAAATAAAGTCAGTGCTTTGCTCCGGTACAAAATCAAACTTGGTTTGGGTACCTTCCAAAAAGCCCTTACCCCAAAAGCCTCCCGAACCAATGGCAATTTTTGACTGGGTGACGTTCCATCCGTAGCCAAGCGGGTCAGCATCCGGGTTGATCAGCGCCTTGATACGGTTTTGCTGGTGGGGCTGGAGCAAATCGTTTACTACAAAGTCAACACTGAATATGATCCCAATAATGGCAACCCCGGAGGCAGCAACCATCATGATACGCCTGGTTTTGCGCGCATTGATACCGATCAGCAGAAAGGAGGTTACCACCACTGCTATCATCAGGTATAGCTTGGGGACAAACAGGGTAAGGATGAAAAGGATGGTAGCTGCGATTCCTATGCCTAACAGTACCAGAGAAAACCCTTCGCGATAAAATGCGACGATAAATGCACTAAACACCATAGCAGTACCTGTATCACCCTGGAAAATGATGAGTACTGCGGGTAGAGCAATAATTCCAAAAAGTACGATCTGAGAGCTGAGGCTGTTAAAAACTTTGTTTTTGGAGCTTATGTATTTGGCGACTGCCAGCGCAGTGGTAAATTTGGTAAATTCTGAAGGTTGTAGACGAAAGCTTCCTATAGAAAACCAGGAGCGGGAACCGGCTACTTCTGTACCAAAGAAGAGTACAAAAAGCAGTACGAGCATCATACCTCCATAGATAAAGTAAGCGAAGGAATCGTAGAAGCGAAAGTCCATGAGCATGATGATAAAAAACAGTACACCGCCAGTGCCTATCCAGATTAACTGCTTACCGGAGTTAATGCTGAAATCAAAAATGCTCATACCAGGGTTTTGGGCATCGTATACGACGGCAAAAATGTTGAGCCAGCCCAGGCTGACCAGCAGAAAGTAGAGCAGCACAACGCCCCAGTCAATTCGGTTTAATAAGTTGCTGTTTTCTCTCACCTTAGTATATAAAGTCTCCTTTCAAAATATAGTCTTCCATGTAGGTACGGTCCGTACACCCCTTAAGGTACTTCTCAATCATGAGACCGGAAATACCTGCAGCAGCACGGGCACCCTGACCGGCATTTTCTACATAGACTGCTAGTGCAATCTTGGGGTCGTCTTTAGGTGCAAAAGAAATAAATACAGAATGGTCTTCTTCACCTCTGTCTTCATTATCCACCGTACCTGTCTTACCGCAGACGACAATGTCTTTCAGCTTGGCCCGATAAGAGCCAGTACCCCGCTTTACCACTGCAGACATAGCCTCTACTGCAATGTCAAAGTGTTCTGGATCAACCATGGTATAGTTTTTTTTGCGGTATTTCTCCATAGGTTTACCATCATCACCTATCGCTTTGATCAGGTGAGGCGTAATATAATAGCCCCGGTTGGCGATGATTGCGGCCAGGTTGGCCATTTGTAGTGGCACAATTTGCAACTCACCCCTGCCAATAGCATTGGAATAAATTGTAGAAAATTTCCAGCGATTATCTCCATAAATTTTGTCATACAGATCAGGTGCCGGGACGTAACCGCCCCTTTCATTGGGCAGATCAACACCCAGCGGCTGACCCATGCCAAAGCTCATTACGTAATCCTTCCACTTGCTCAGACCGATCTCTGTATCTTTAAATGTATTGTCCGACACACCCTGGTTTAGGATTCGCTTGTAAGTATTCCAGAAGTAGGGGTTACAGGAGACCTCAATGGCCTTTTCCAGGTCAGGATGGGTATGCGGACCATGGCAGGCGATAATACTACGGTCACAGTAGAAGCGGGTATGCGGTTGAACGACCCCTTCCTGCAATCCGATCAGTGCCTGTACAATTTTAAAGATGGAACCAGGAGGAAATGCCCCCATTAGAGGTCTGTTAAACAGAGGCTTAGCCGTATCAGCCAGTAGTTTTGAAAAATTCTCGCTGTAATCTCTGCCAGATAGCATATTAGGGTCGTAAGAAGGCGCTGTTACAAAGGTGAGTATCTCACCAGTTTTCGGCTCAATGGCCACTACGCTTCCTCGTTTGCCCATCATTAGGGTTTCAGCATATCCCTGCAGATCTATGTCAATAGTACTTTGCAGGTTTTCACCGGGAATGGAGAGTGTATCCATAGAGCCGTCTTTAAAGGCTCCTTTCTCAATACCTCGTACGTTTACCATTTTGTACTTGACCCCACGCTTTCCGCGTAAGCGTTCTTCATACATAGACTCTATACCGCTAATACCGATGTAATCACCCTGCCGGTAATAGCTTGTAGAATCACGTTCTAACTGGTATTTACTAATCTCTCCGATGTAGCCCAACGCATTGGCCAAGCTGTGGTGGGTGTATGCCCGGTTGGTACGGGCCTGTATGCGAAAACCAGGATAGTTGATCAGATAGTCCTGTACTGTAGCAAAAGTGCGGTTAGAGATCTGCTTGATGAAAACAGATGGCTTTACATAAGAGTAGTTTTTGGCCTCTTCCATTTTCTCAGTGAACTCTTCTTTTGTGATACCAAAGAGTCGGCAAAATGACAAGGTATCCTCTAAGACTACCTCTTTAGGAATGACTTCCAGATCGTAAACGGGAGCGTTGTATACAATTAACTTGCCTTCACGGTCGTATATAAGCCCTCGGAAGGGGTAACGGATTTCCCGTTCTACAATGTTACTTTCTGCCTTATCCTGATACGTAGTGCTCAGTACCTGTATAGAGAATAACTTGATGGTAAAAACGACCGCAATGAGCACAATGGCTCCACGGATGAAGTACTTTCGGTTACTATTCTTCATAGAACAGTTCGTCTAGGAGTATAAATAATGTATTGAATGACCGTAACGAGGATAAAAGTAAATACGGTGCTGGCAAGCACCTTCACCGAGGTATAATAGAGCAAATCAAACCCGCCGAACTCTACAAAAAAGATGATGGCATGGTGCACTAATATGAGCGGCAGAGCGTATGTAGAAAACCATGTAAAGCCCATGGCTATCGGGCTGGGAATCATCCCAAGGTCATATCCTCCTCTAGGTGTAAGTGCGCCGATCCAGTATTTTCTTATATACATAATAAACACACAGGCTGCCGCATGAATTCCGAATGTGTTATAAAAAATGTCTACGGTAAGGCCAGTGGCAAATCCCAGTAGCATAATAGTGATGGTAGCAGCTTCAATTGGGAGTAGCAAAAGAAACGCTACGTATACAAAACAGAAAGCTACGTCGAAGACTACGAGATTTCTTACTATAAATATTTGGAGTAAAATGTAGACAACGAAGTTGAGACCCTGCTGCAGTATATAGCGGCTATTCATTGGCAGTGATGATTTGTTCCAGGGAATCTTGTTCTTGACGAAGCAAATTTTTGACTACATAGACATAAGAAAGCTTGTAAAAGTCACTCGATAAATTGATATCAATATCATAAAAAGCAGCGTCTTCTTCCGGCCTTACTTCAGCCACTGTGCCTATCATGGTATTTGGCGGGTAGATCCCACTATAACCAGATGTGACGATGGTATCTCCATTGATAATGTTGATATGGATAGGAATATTCTCCAGGCCGGCAATGCGTGGCTCTATACCTTCCCAGATGATAGACCCTAGCGTGTTAGAACGTTTTACCAGCGCTGATACGTACATGTCAGTATGCAATACTGAAGTGATGACTGCAAAGTGATCAGATACATCTTTGACCTTACCCACTACACCATCCGGGCTAATGACACCCATGTCAGGCTCTATACCATCCAGCCTGCCTTTATTGATGGTCACATAGTTTTTGGCTCTTCTGACCGTATTATCCACCACTTTGGCTGGTATGAAAGCAAACTGACGCAGACGCGCACTGTCGCTTTTTGTCTGGGTCGATGGCAGAACGAATACGGAGTCTTCGGCAAGGGCTTCCAGTGCCAGCGAATCACGGCTGAGTGGGTTTCCGGGATCTGCTTTTTCTCCTCTTATCATAAGCTCGTGGAGCAGAGCATTTTCGGCAGCCAGGCGCTGGTTGACTTCCTTAAGAGAAAAATACTCTGAAACCGAGTTGGTCGTACTCATGATAGAAGCTACCATTCGGTTGGAGGAATTCAGTACTGCTGCCTGATGATAAGAGTTGTTGTTTATGATGAAAAAAACGCTGACAGCTTCTAGTAATATAAAAAGGAACGAAGCTCTGTAGTTATACAGAAAAGTGAGTAAGCTATACATCTAATTTTTTAGGTCATCAACACGGTCTTGAACTGATCAATTTTTTTCAGAGCGACACCTGTACCCCTCACAACGGCCCTTAGCGGATCGTCAGCTACGTGCACGGGCAGTTTGGTTTTCAGGGCTAGTCGTTTATCCAGTCCTCGCAGCAAAGCTCCTCCTCCGGTCAGATGAATACCATTGTCATAAATGTCAGCCGAAAGTTCGGGGGGAGAGATTTCCAGGGCCTTCAGTACAGCTTCTTCTATTTTAGAAATGGACTTATCCAGGGCAAACGCTATTTCAGAATAAGAGACCTTTATCACTTTGGGAATTCCCGTCATAAGGTCGCGCCCTCTGATTTCATAATCATCAGGCTCATCATCAAGTTCCGTTAGGGCAGAACCTACTTCAACTTTCACCTTCTCAGCCGAACGCTCACCGATCAGCAGGTTGTGCTGACGACGCATGTAGTCCAGAATATCTTTATTAAAGGTATCGCCGGCGGTACGAATAGACTGGTCGCAGACAATACCGGAAAGGGCGATAACGGCAATTTCAGTGGTACCACCTCCAATGTCTACAACCATAGATCCAACGGGCTGGTCAATATCAATACCAATACCAATGGCCGCAGCGATAGGCTCATGAATCATGTAAACTTCTTTGGCACCGGCATGCTCAGCGGAGTCACGTACCGCTCTCTTTTCTACTTCGGTGATGCCAGAAGGAATGCATATAATCATACGATGAGAAGAGGGAATGTAGCGGTTGCCCATATCGATCATTTTGATCATTCCCCGTATCATGTGTTCGGCAGCATGGAAGTCGGCTATCACACCATCTTTTAGCGGACGAATTGTTTTGATGTTCTCATGGGTCTTTTCATGCATCTGCATTGCCTGCCTTCCAATTGCCAGTACCTTGTTGGTAGTTCTGTCTATGGCAATGATGGAAGGCTCGTCTACTACTATCTTCTCCTTGTTGATGATCAGTGTGTTGGCAGTACCCAGATCAATGGCTATATCACTGGAGAAAAAGTCGAACAATCCCATGTCTTATTTAATAATGTGGTTTGAGATATACTATTTAAAGGCATTTGAAATTATGCAAATTTGTATTAAGAAGTAGCTTTTTGAAAGCTTTATTTCCCGCAGCCTAACGTTAAGTAAGATATTCTTGAAATCTTCATCAAAGGACTGACTTACTTATATAAACAATATATTTTTCTAGCAAAATTAGAACAATTTATTTAGCAACATCTTTCGTGCTAAAGAATGCAGGAGTCAAATGGTAGGTACCATGATGAACGGTAAGCTGTAGAACAGGCCGGCATGCAAACGGCACTAACGCAATCCGTATCTTAAGGTGCCTGTTTTATGATAAGGCATTAATTCTGCAAATTATTTGAGTCCGGATCAGATATGCCATAGTCCTTATTTTTTTCTATGCTATTCAGCACACTCAAACTGTCTACCACGGCCCCGTAGATTTCGTGCAGCTGATCCATGTTGGAAAGATAATATTTGTAACTCTGGTAGTAGGTAGAGTCTTCTATAGCGTATTTATCAAAAAGGTAGCGTTCATAATTACGATAAACGATTTCCAGAGAGTCAGGGTCTCGTACATCTCCGTAGCTCATTTTAGCTTCCGCCAAATGCAAGTCTACCAAAAAGGAGATCATCTTCTCAGGAGGTACGAGATCATCCGGTGCTCCTGCCTCTTTTTGGTGAGTACAGGAACCCAGGATACTGATTAGCAAAAGCAGGCTCCATCGGTGAGTTGGCTTACGGATCATGAAAATTTATCTTCAGTGCTAGTTATCTAACGATAAAACGAAACAAATAGAGCCATGATTATCATGAAAACGCAAATATATCGTTGTTATTTTTATAACTAATACAGATGTAACTATGCAGGCGGCTATCAAAGATGCGGTGGTTCATATGGGGCTCTTTGCGGGTAAAGAACTGATGGAAGGTATCAGGCAGGCTCGTCACGAACTTACGGTGCTTTCTCCTTTTTTGACTACGGCACAACTTCGGCTCCTAATCAAAATGCACGAAAAAGGAGTCCGCGTCAGCCTTATTACGACCATCAGCGAAGGTAACATCGGGAATGTAGAAGGGTACGATTACCGTTCCGAACTGATCCGACAGCATCAAAGTAAAGACACATACGCTGAGCAAAGACGAGAGTCACTGCGGGGGCTAATGATTTTTTTGAGTATCGCACTACTTGCTTTTGTACTCGGGGGTACATTCACATGGCTACACTATTATGCTTACGCTCGGTGGGTTATGCTGAGTTTGGTAGGGCTTACGCTTGTGTTGTTATATGCTACTACGGTTGAGTATTTCAAAACCAAGGTATATCGCTATACGTATCAAACTATCTTTCCGATGCGGGTTTTCATTGACCCATACAACCAGAAGATACGCAATGCGAGCAAGCACTTTGTTCACGCTAAGCTTTTTATTATTGACCAGAGTGTAGCCTACCTGGGATCAGCAGACTTTACCTGTTCCAGCCTCGGGCAAAACTATGAGTCGATTATCAGAACCGAGGACCCTCAGGCTATCCGGGAAATGCTAGGAGAAGTGCAAAAGCTCTTCAGTAATAATAACAAATCGCTGGATTTTGTGGATATAGAAGCCTGGGGGCGGATGATCTACGATGAACTCAAAAAATGAGGGCTTACAGGACGTTGAGAGTCTGCTCCTTGATCTTTTCCAAGTCCTCCTTCATACTCACCACAAAGCGCTGAATCTGTGCGTCGTTGGCTTTGGAGCCAATGGTGTTAATCTCCCTGCCAATTTCCTGAGAGATGAAGCC
>CAZZGE010000011.1:0-51207 GCA_964653665.1 uncultured Porifericola sp.
TCCCGAGACAGAACGGACAATCATTGAGAAAACACCGAGTTTCTTTGAGAACAACGTAAAATTAGCATATACTATAAATGGAAAAGATAATTTTAGAGTTCAATTGTTTGTTGGGATGCAAAACATTTTCAATAGCTTTCAAAGTGATTTTGATTTAGGTGCTGATAGGGATGCAGGTTACATTTATGGTCCTTTAAGGCCGAGAACTGTGTTTATGGGGTTGAAGTTTGGACTAAATTAATTTTGAACAATCCAATAAGGCAGCATTGAATTATTAATCTACCCATGTTCGGTACCTACACCGACTACAATAAGCTGGTAAGGGCATCAGCTTCGGGTACAATTAAATTTCTATGATCCCTAAAAACCAATTTATCAAGAATGTGCCACCCAATGCGGTGGCACATTTACATTTTTTCCAACAACACAAAGCCAAGCAAAAAATCAAAAAAGAGCCCCTAAGCCAAAGCACCAAGATAGACACGAAATGACAACGAATAAACAAGAGCGAAGTGCTAACATCACCTATACGCAAGCAGAGGTTTTGTGCTTCCTAGGACAGGAAAGTAGTTAATTTAAAGTTCGGTTTTTCGTAGGAATCGCAGCGACGAACCGCTTCAGTGGTGAAAATCCCGGAGAATTTGTCAGCAACGCAGTCGCCGGTTTGATTCCCTCCTATATTGTGATGGATGTTTCGGCCAGCTATGAATGGCAAAGGTGGCAGTTTAACCTCAGCATCAACAACCTGGCCAACGCATCTTATTTCACACGGCGAGCCAGTAGCTATCCGGGGGCCGGTATCATACCAGCAACGGCTCGTACACTCTACCTGGGTGTTCACTTCAGTCTGTAGGGAGTTACTGCATCAAGTCGCTCAGCTTACCAGACATGGAGATGAGGATGCGGGCATCTTGAATTACGTCGTTGGGAGCGTCAATGCGGGTACTGAGTGAAAAATTATAGCCAGTACTTTTGGGTGTGAATAATAGGTTGAAGACATTTTCTCCGACCTCATCCAGATTGACCTGAAACGGGATGACAAAAGTAGTAGAATCCTGTGCAACAATGTTGGTAGCTTTACGAATGGCTCCTTTGGCTATGCGTTCGTTGTCTACACGGAATTCGTAATCGGTCTGCCGGAAAGAGAAGCTAAACTGGTTAGGATTATCTACCAGTATGAGGATTTCAACCTCTGACTGGTCAAACCCGAACTTGACCACCCTTACGTTGCTCACTGAGATTTGTGGCTGACGCACAAAGTAAAATAGCTTAGAGATGGAAAGCTCTACAGGATCCGGTACCAGGGGCAGATCTGTATACAGATCTGCTTTCATGTTTATCCTGATGCTATCGTTAGCACGATTTTGCTCAACCTGTTGTAATACCTGGTTGATTTTATCCTGGTAAATGCTGACTGGTAAATTGATTATACTACTGTCATTGGCAGCTACGGATATTCCCTTGGGATAAGTGCTTTCAGCTACCAGCACTCCCTCCAGAAAAACACTGTATTGTAACGTATCCACGCCGTATGAGACTGGCATTTTGTTATGCATTAAAGCAGAAAGCTGAAGCGTAATGACTTCATCCTCTATACTTTTTATCTGTATGGTGGCCAGTTCCAGTTCGGGTTTGACAAAAGAATCAGCAGTTTCTTGTACCTGACTTGCGTTTTCTGAAAAAAAGTAAATAACTCCTCCTAGCAGGCCCACTGCAAAAAATAATCCTATGGCTTTCTTCATGGCTGCTTAACCCAAGGAAGCATGGCATGTTTTGGAACGCTTAAACTCATGTGACGATCAGGAACCGGCTGTTATCGGCTCACTGACTTTGTTTTTATCAGAAAAGAAAAGTCCTACAAGTGAGGTCAGCGCCGTTACAAAGAAGAATAATATTGCGAAAGTCACTGCCGTTTCTTCCTGTATGTTGAGATAACGCACACCATACAAAAACACCAGTTCCCGAGCCCCTACTCCCCCAATGGTAAAGGGTAAAACGGCAACCACAGAGGATATCATAAACAGGGTCAGGTAGTCCAGATAGTGGTCGGTCACCGACAGGCTCCAAAGCAAGGAAACTGCACAGGCTACCTGACCGGCCTGTACCCAGAAGGATAAATGGCTGCTCATCCAGAAAGCTTTGAGAAAGCGGGAAAAAAACCAACGAATACCCAGATAAAATGCCGGGACCGTCATCACTACGCCACTGATGATGATGATATCAAAGAATGGATAATCCAGCGTAAAGGAACTGAATACCAGGAAAATCCCGGCCATGATCAACAGTAAGACCAGACCGCTTACCCTATCAAGCAATGCCGCACTAACCAAAAGTTTAGTTTTGGTATCATTTTGCTGTTTAAGAAGGTAAACCTTGTACGCATCCCCGCTGATGCTGCCAGGAAGAAATAAATTATAGAACATACCAATGTAAAGCAGGCGAATGTTGTACTCGTTACCAATCTTTATGTTCAAAGCTTTAATCAAGGCTTTGAAACGAAAAGCAGCTACAATTTTAGAAAGGTTAAAAGCCAGTAGCGCCAGTAAAAAAAAACTGAGATGCACGCGTTTCAACGTATCAATGGCTTGTTGTAAGTCAATTTTGCTAAAGACAAAGTACAGCGCAACACCCGAAATAAGCAGTCTGATGAGGAAATTTATCTGGCGACGCCGGGGATTTTCTACCTTAGTAGCCTTAACTGGGTTCAAGCTGTTTAAATTTTATTAAACCAAATTCCTGATTATCATAAGTAAAGGTATAATAAAGCAGGTAACTTTTATTGACGAGCATGACTTTCTTGGCTAAAAAATAAGCCTGTTCATCTATCTGGTCCCGATAAGGTAAGGTTTGTTGACGAGCAGCTTCCAGGTAAAAAACTGTTGTGCGAGATATATTTTGACCGGCATACATGTAGAGTGGGGCATCTCCGACAATCTCCACAATGCGAGCGGCATCCGCTTTATCCAGGGCCTCACTACTTTGGGTGGCCCGTAAGGGAAGCACCGTAGCGCCAAAAATAAAGCGAATGATGACTGCCAGCAAAATGAGCCCCAGAACAGGGTTGATACGCTTCCGAAATGCTATCCATAACAATACCGACAGAGCAATTGCTGAGATCAGTGACAAAATCCAGAGCCCTTCCAGGTCTGCTAAAGCGGGGATAAAAGGTAAAGCCAGGCTGCCAACCAGTGCCATGAGGGTCAGATAAAGCGTAATCCGGGCGAACCAGCGTTGCCTGTGATCTTCTTTTGCCGGGTATCCTGTGTACAGGAATGTCAAAACCATCACCGCCAACGGATAAAGCATATACAGGTAGCGGGAACGTGTACCGGGAGAAATCCAGTAAACAAGGATATTAGCAAGCAGCATTACCAGGCAAAAAGTGATAAATGTGTTGTCGCGGAAACACCGGATGCTATTTTTGCTCAGGAAAATCAGAAAGAGAGAGGCCGGCGCGATGTTTTTCAGGATGACAATCGGAAAGCTAAAAAAGTGTTTTAGAAATTTGGTAAATCCGTTTTCCAAGACAGTCCTTTCACTGGCCTGTGACCACAGTGACTCATCACTAGCATAAAAACCAGACAGCTCATTGTATTGACTATACATCCAAAAGTATCCCCCTATAACAAGTATATAAACAGCAATTCCTACAAAATGAGGTATAGAAAATAGCTTTCTGAACTCTCTTTTATATAGGAAAAACACACCTATTGATATTCCCAGGAACACTACCGAAGGTAGCCCTTTGGTCAGTGTACCTATAGCACCCAACAAGTAAGTAGCTACGAAGAGCTGGTAGTATTGTTCCTTTTGATGGAAATGATAGATCGTAAAAAAACTGCCCAGCGTAACCAAAGAATAGAAAAGGTCAATTTCACCGGCAGTGGTGGAAAAATAGTACAGTATATCCACTATGCAGAGCGTCAGTAGTCCGACCAGGATACCATAGGTGCGGCTGATATATTTCTGACCTATCCAAAAAACCATTGCCCCTGTGCCGATAAATGAAAGTATTGACAAAAAACGAACAGCGATTTCTGAATAATTTCCAAAGATTTTGAAGCTAGCGATGATGATCCAGTTATAGAAGGGAGGCTTTTTATAGTAGTACTCGCCAAATTCCGTTGGAACGATCCAGTTGTCACGAAAAAGCATCTCCAGGGCAATCAGGGCACGCCGGGGCTCTTCATGCTTTAAGGGGGCCAACCCTAAATTATAAAACAAAGAGGCTACTAACAGAAAAAATATACCCAGTGCCAGTTTCTGTTCAGCGGGTGATAGCGTTATCACATGAGCTTCATTCGCCTTACTTACTTCCTGCATGCACCACTTGGATTCAGATTGATCATTGAGATGCAAATATATACAGAGTGTAGGACAGTGCTATTAAAGTTGAATTTTTTCAGAGTGGCAGCCCCAAGCGGGTGTGAGCGTAGTTTTTTTGCTGGTGACCATGGTCATATGCGAAAGATTGATGGGTAATTCCAGAAAAGAGAAAAAACAAAAGATAGAATGAGGTTAATCGGAGTACGGAAGATATAAAATGATGCATTCAAGTGCTCTTTTCAGTAACCAAAAAAGAATATTACCGTTAGAGAGTAATACTTTTACAAACACAAGCAATACCTTATTAGAAGGTATTTTTTAGGTCAGCCTTGTGAAGCTTAAAGCTACAACACAATATATAAGATTGGTTGAATAGATAGAGCGATACGAAAGCCGAAAAAATGCAGAGTTCCTTGAACCCTGCTTTTTTTATTCCAGTTTCACCACCAAATCATCTTGCTCTACCATTTCTCCTGAAGTCAGGTATATTTTCTTGACTACACCGGCCCGGGGAGCTGAAATGGTAGATTCCATTTTCATAGCTTCAATGACAAAGAGCGGAGTACCTTCTTCCACTTCCTGCCCTACTTTAGCCATGATACCGGACAGCTTACCCTGGAGAGGGGCACCAATTTCATCATCACTATCTTTCTGTGCCTTGGCGTGTTGCACCGTTTTAACCTGGTACTGATTATCTTTTACCCTGACCCGACGAGACTGACCATTGAGTTCAAAAGTAACTTGCCGGTACCCATCCTCATCAGGCTCGGAAATGAACAGCATTTTAATCATGATTACCTTGCCTTCTGCAATCTTGACAAGAATCTCTTCGCCGTACTTAAGCCCGTAGAAAAAAGCCGGCGTGGGAAGAACAGACATATCTCCGTAAACCTTCATATGGTTATAAAAGTCTTCGTAAACCTTGGGATATAATTTGTAGGAAATAAAATCCAGCAAGCTACGATCTTCGTCAAAACGCTCACGGAATTCGTCCAGTTCTTTGTCAAAATCAATCGGTTCCAGGTGTTCGTTGGGCCTTTCAGTAAATGGTTGCTCCCCCTTGAGAATGATTTTTTGAATTTTTTCAGGAAAGCCACCGTATGGCTGACCCAGTTCACCTTTAAAAAGACTGATTACCGACTCTGGAAATGATAGGTTTTTTCCGTCTTCAAGTATGTCTTCTACGGTTAAATCGTTGGAAGCCATGAAAATAGCCATATCCCCCACCACTTTGGAAGAGGGAGTTACCTTCACGATTTCGCCAAAAAGCTTATTTACAGCGGCGTAGTTTTTCTTAATTGTCTCAAACTTATGCTCCAGCCCCATTGCAATCGCCTGAGGACGTAGGTTGGAGTACTGACCACCTGGAATTTCATTTTCATAGACTTCAGCAGTGCCCGCCTTCAAGCCCGACTCGAAGGGATAGTAATATTCCCGGACAGCTTCCCAGTATACTGAATATTCATTCAAGGAATGCAGGTTCATAGGTAGTTCCCGTTCGTGTCCCTGCATCATGGCGACTACAGAGTTGAAGTTTGGCTGCGAGGTTAGTCCCGACATAGAGCCAAGTGCTACATCCACTACGTCTACCCCCGCTTCAATTGCCTTAGCATAGGTGGCTGACTGTACTGATGCCGTATCGTGGGTATGCAGATGCACAGGTATATCCACTACTTTTTTCAGTTCTACCACCAACAGCTCAGCCGCATACGGCTTCAGCAGTCCGGCCATGTCTTTGATGGCCAGAACATGCGCGCCCTCGTCTTCTAGTTGGCGGGCCATATCCAGGTAGTATTGTAATGTATACTTTTGGTTGTCAGGAGAAATCAGGTCACCGGTGTAGCAGATAGCAGCTTCGGCAATCGCTCCGGTACGTTCTCGTACTGCTTTGATACTGGTTTTCATGGCAGTTACCCAGTTGAGCGAATCAAAAATGCGGAAGACATCTATCCCAGTCTCCCAGGCTTTTTCAATAAACCTGATGATCAGGTTATCCGGATATGCTTTATACCCAACAGCATTTGAGCCACGAAGTAACATCTGCAGCAAGATGTTGGGAACAGCTTCTCGTATTTGCTGTAGCCTTACCCAAGGATCTTCGTACAGAAACCGCATACTCACATCAAAAGTAGCTCCACCCCACACTTCCATTGAAAACACCTGCGGATGATGTTTTGCAAAGCTTTCTGCTACTTTTAGCATATCGATGCTTCTCATACGAGTGGCCAGCAGCGACTGATGGGCATCGCGAAAAGTAGTATCGGTATACTGAATCTGTTTTTGACTCTTTAACCAGTCAGCAAACTTTTCAGGCCCCAGTTCATTCAGTCGGTTCTTGGTGCCTTTAGGGTAGGGCAGGTATTGATAGCTCACTTGTTTCCCACTATCTGGGTCAGGCATGCTATGCGAGGGGAGAATGGGGGTGCGAAATACTTTTTCAGGATCTTTAAATCTAATGTTAGGATTACCATTTACTGTCACATCCGCCAGGTAAATCAAGGTGCGGGTAGCCCGGTCGAGACCTTCCCGGATATCAAATAGCTCCGGGGTGCTGGCGATAAAGTTTACGGTAGCTTCGCCCCGGTAAAAAGTAGGATGCGAAATCACGTTGATCAGGAAGCCTATATTTGTTTTTACACCACGTATTCTAAACTCCCGCAACGTCCGTTGTAGCCTTTGCGAAGCCCCTTTCAGCGTACGTCCTGTAGCCGAAATTTTGACCAGCATGGAATCAAAGAAGGGAGAGATTGTAACCCCGGGATAAGAGCTTCCTTCATCCAGACGAATACCGAAACCTCCCGCGTTGCGGTAGGCGATGATGGTGCCATAATCAGGGCGAAAGTTATTTTTTGGATCTTCTGTGGTGACCCGGCATTGGATAGCGTATCCCTGGATCTGTATATCTTCCTGCTTGCGGATATAGATGCGTGGATCTGCCAGTTTACGGCCCTGGGCGATCAGTATCTGAGATCGGACGATGTCAATACCGGAAATTTCTTCAGTAATAGTATGTTCCACCTGAATCCGGGGATTCACCTCGATAAAATAGATATGCTCATTCTTATCTACCAGGAATTCTACTGTACCAACATTATTATAGTTGACACTTCGGGCTATTTGCAGCGCATATTCGTACAGCTTTTTTTTAGCTTCTTGATTGAGATTGGAAGAAGGAGCTACTTCTACCACTTTCTGGAAGCGTCGCTGTACGGAGCAATCTCTTTCGTACAAATGAACGAGATTACCGTAATTATCGCCCATAATCTGCACTTCAATATGCCTGGGCTCTTCAATAAATTTTTCCAGAAAAACGGTATCGTCGCCGAAGGCTTTTGATGCCTCTGCCCGTGCCTCAGCGTAAGCATTTTTTAGGCTTTTCGCATCACGTATAACCCGCATACCCCGGCCCCCTCCACCAGCAGCGGCTTTAAGCATGACAGGAAATCCTATCCTTTCAGCCTCTTGCAGGGCTACCTCTTCGCTGAGCAGGTCTACCTGGCTGTCTTCAATGACGGGCACTTTTGCTGCAGTGGCAATCTTTTTGGCAGAAACCTTATCTCCCAGTTTTTCCATCACCTCGGGCTCCGGCCCTACGAAAATAATCCCCTCTTCCCGACACCGGCAAGCAAAATTCACGTTTTCGGAGAGAAATCCGTATCCGGGATGTATCGCATCCACATGCTGCAGTTTGGCCAGCATGATTATTTCCTCCATGTTCAGGTATGGCTTGAGCGGATCTTCCTCTTCTCCGACCTGATAGGCTTCGTCAGCCTTATAGCGGTGAAGTGAATAACGATCTTCGTAAGTGTAGATGGCTACCGTGCGGATCCGGAGTTCGGATGCAGCACGCAAAATGCGGATAGCGATCTCCCCGCGGTTGGCAACCAGGATCTTTTCCAGCTTTTTGAGAGTTTCTGGCATAATTCAGTAATGCTATGTAAAGAAATGATTAATGATTCTGTAAATTATAAAAATTATGTAAAGAACCCGGCAGGAGATTAAAAGACAAAAGTGAATATATGATGACTAGCTTTTTATTCCAGTGAAAACTTTCAGTGGGTCGAAAAGCTGATTTTTATCATTTATACTTAGCTTCTTTTATTGTTGATTTGTGATAACACTGCTAAGTTAGATATTTCAGAAAAGCTCTGAACCTTAAATGGTAGCAATCATGTTAATTGTTTGACTTTGCAAACAGGCAACTAAATGTTTAAAATGATTCTAAATTATTGAACTTTCATAGCTTCATTTTAAAGTTTCATTCACTGAAATTACCTTCGCTCGTTGAGTGATTTCTATTATGCATAACAACTTTAGATTACTTAGTTTAACATATAAAAATGCCCCTGTAGAGATTCGTGAAATGGTCGCGATGAGCGAGTCAGAATCCTCAGATTTCCTTATTAAACTGAAAAGTTTTACTTCCATTCAGGAAGCGCTCGTACTTTCTACCTGTAACCGTACTGAAATCTACTACGCGGCTGAGGATGATTTAAGTGATAAAATCATCGGTCTAATGCGTGTGGAGAAGGCGATTTCTGATGGTCCCGGACTTGAGCAATATTTTACAAGCGTAAGGGCTAAATCTGCCATGCGTCACCTTTTTCATGTTGCCGTTGGACTGGATTCTCAAGTAATCGGTGATATGCAGGTCACTAATCAGGTGAAGAAAGCCTATCAGGCCTCTGCTGACAATGAGATGGCAGGCCCTTTCCTACATCGCCTGTTACACACCATTTTCTTTACCAATAAGAGGGTCGTACAGGAAACCCCTTTCCGTGACGGTGCTGCCTCGGTTTCGTACTCAGCTTCTGAACTTGTTTATGATTTAGCTTCTGAAATCATCAAACCCCGCGTATTGATCATTGGTCTGGGTGAGATTGGTGCAGATACCTGCAAAAATATCGGTGATTCCGATAGTTTAGATAAATTGTTTAAGGTAACGGTTATCAACCGTACTCAAAGCAAAGCTGATGCGCTGGCTCTCAAATTTGGCTTCGCCACACGACCATACGAAGAAGTAAATAACGCTATACAGGAATCTGATATCGTTATTTCTGCTGTATCTCTTCAGGATCCTCTTATTACGCCAGATCTGTTTAAAACACATGACAAATTCTCTCATAAGTATCTGATAGACCTGTCCGTACCTCGTAGTGTATCCTCCGATGTTGACGAAATACCAGGCATACTGGTTTTCAACATTGATGACATCCGTAACAAAGCGGATGAAGCTATGCGTAAGCGAATCAATGCCATTCCGCACGTACAAGAAATCATTGAAGGGGCGCTGGCTGACATGGAAAATTGGGTGCAAGAAATGGAAGTATCACCAACGATACACCGACTGAAGGGAGCTTTGGAGCAAATTCGTCAGGATGAAATATCTCGTTACCTCAAAAATCTTGATGCCAAAGAAGCTGATCATGTAGATAAAATCACCAAGGGTATCATGCAAAAAATCATTAAGTTGCCTGTCCTACAGCTCAAAGCAGCTTGCAAACGTGGCGAAGCTGAAACCTTGATTGATGTGCTCAATAATTTATTTGACCTGGAAAGACAGCAGGCATCCAAATTGAAATCCGGTAAGTAAGCCTACTGCCAGTATTCCATGATAACCTTTTTTACGAGTGCTTTACCCTTCCAGGGTATCATGTGATTCAGCCGGGGATGATAAATCATATTCACCTCGGCTTTTTGCATTTTTCTCTCCAAAAATTCAGCGTTTCGTGGATGAATGATCTTATCCTGCTGTCCCTGTATAACCGTAGTTGGTTGACCAATCTCCGGCCATTGCTGCTGCATGTCCCTTAATTCTGCACTATGCTGCATTTTTTCTTCATGGGTGACTTTCCAGACATCGGGCAGCAAAATACGGATTGGCTTCAGGCGGACAGGGTAAGATATCCAGAATATTTTTTCCAGATCGGGGTCTACTGCTGGAGCCAGCATCAACAACGCTCCTACCTGCTCAGGGTAATCGATCGCCATCTTCCCGATTATGGGTCCGCCGTAAGAGTGACCCACTAATAAAGGAGCCTGATGGGAGTGGTTGATGCGTAATAGCGGTGACAGCATAGCGGCCTGTTGGCCAATAGAGGTAACTGCATCGCCGTAACCAGAAGCACCAAATCCAGGTCGGTCCACGGAAATTAAATGAAAATACTGCAGTAATTCAGGATCAGCCAGATAATTGGCAAATGCATCCAGGGAACCAGGCGCCCCGTGCACAAAAATTACCATCGGATTACCAGGTTTGCCAGCCGCCGCGTAACGAATCTGCCTGCCTGCTAAAAAATAAGTTTGAATTTGGACCGCCACTTTCCGCGCCTCAAAAATCTTCCTAAGCTGCTCGTCTGACCTGTGGAAGTTATGGAAAGCATGATAAAGCAGACTACTCCACATCGCTAAGACCGGGAGTTTTTTACAGATTGATAAGGGTCTGGATGAATAAAGGAATAATTTAGCCTGCTTTTCAACTTCTCACTGTTGATAAGCTTAAAGTCCGGGGCGGCTTTATTGTTAAAGACCGGAGGTTGAAGTCCTAATTTTTGAGCTGCCATGGTATAAAACTTTTCTTTTCCGGGGTGTTCATCTCCACAGGCATTGAAGATTTCGTTCCATACATCATCTTCCATAATTTTCTGAATAATATTGATGCAATCATCCAGGTGAATAAGGTTCACCCCGTCCTGACCATTACTCTGTAGCTTACGCCCTGCCAGAAAACGCCCGGGATTTCGCCGCGCATCGTACAAACCACAGAAGCGCAGGATCGTAACTTTGAAACGGTCCTCTGATCTGAGTATTTTTTCGGTTTTTAGCAGCGCTTTCCCTGCATCGCTTAGTTTTCCACCAGCATTTTCTTCCTGCACTTCGCGGTTGAGGTTGGGATATACGGAAGTGGAACTCACAAAAAGTATTTTCCGCAGTCCGGACTTACCTGCCAGGCGCAATACTTCTTTGACCTGAGCCGGATAATAGTCTTCTATGTCAGGTTTTTGACGAGAGGGAGGAATGTTGAGGATCAGCATGTCGCTCTCAAAAAAAACAGGGTCAAAATCTGCATTGATTTCTGGTTCAACCTGAATCAGGAATGGCCTGATCCCCTTATCCTCAATCAGAGATAATTTCTCCTCGCTGGTGGTTGAGCCTTTTACCTGGTAACCAATATTCTTTAGCCTTTCGCCTAGTGGTAATCCCAACCAGCCGCATCCTAAAATACTAACTGTTTGTTCATTTTTTTTCATATCTCAGTTTTTCTAAATCCGTGATGAACTTCGTCACTTTAGTTTAATTTCCTTAAAAAAGCATTAATTTGCCAACTTCAGAGACATATACTACATGATTTACGAAGGCAATTTACTGAAAATGAGGGTAGCTTTGGAAGACCCTGTGCGATACACCCTTATGCTGGGGGATGAAGCTATTGATATGAATGCTCTGCTGGGTCAGGTGATTCATCTTGCCTTTGAGGGAAGGATTAACTGCATCAACTGCGGACGGCTTACCAGGAAGGCTTTTGGCCAGGGTTTCTGTTATCCCTGCTTTCGCGATTCCCCGCAAAATTCTGAGTGCATCTTAAGACCCGAACTCTGCCGGGCCCACTTGGGCGAAGGCCGAGATGTAGCCTGGGAAAAAGAACATCACCTTCAACCGCATATCGTCTACCTTGCCCAAACTGATAAAGTGAAAGTCGGCGTTACCCGGTCCACGCAGGTACCCACCCGCTGGATAGACCAGGGAGCACGCCGGGCTATGCCCATTGCCGAAGTGCCGTACCGATACCTAGCCGGTAAAATTGAAGTTGCCCTTAAAGATCATTTTAAGGATAAAACCAACTGGCGTAATATGCTGAAAGATGTTACTGAAGACAGTCTTTACGTAGCCGACTTTTGCCAGTTGGCTCAGGATTACATTCCTAAAGAGTTACAGAAATACCGGTTAAAAAGTAGTCCGGTCACTGAAATTCATTACCCGGTGGAAGAATACCCGACCAAAGTGAAAAGCCTGACGTTCAGCAAACATCCCGTCATCACCTCTACTTTGTTGGGCATCCGGGGACAGTATCTGATTTTGGAGGACGGACAGGTATTCAACGTGCGCAATCATAGCGGATACTATGCGTACTTATCGTACTAAAAATTTGGTGAGAGCCGAGGGCTACTGAAGCTGTTCATTCAAAAGAAGGCATCTAGACAAATTAGGCTATACCGTGATACGTTCGCAGATGAGCATGCTGCGCTGTTGAGGTATACAAGTGGTTGCAAAAATGTAAACCTCTCCCCCATCATTGATGCCGGTTTTTTTGCGAATTTGATGTACACTTTCCGGGAAATTACGTACACAAATGTTGGCTTTTCCATCCGGAACTACTGACTTGAGCGCCTTACGATTGTATTTTGCCTGTGCCAGCAGTTTGAATATTCTGCCGGGAAAGTCGGGACGCACATGCTCTGAAGTATAAAGATGGCTGTTGGCATGAAGCTTTGCCAGGTCGTAGGATACTGCAATTTTATGGAAGGCACCAGCCTTAAGGACAGAGGCATTAGGCTCATAAAGATAAGACAGCGGTTCACTATATTTGGCTTTCGCAACGGCTTCTTCAGTACGGGTGAAGTTAAAATGCTGTGCTCCACTATCCAGTAAATTAACAGTGCTGATCAAAGGCTCTTTTTTATGCATTGATTCTAACAGATAGAGTACCTCTTTACATTCATTCTTAACCGACACTACCCATATCCGACTTACATGATCTAATGCCAGAACGGCTGACTGTATATCCAACAAGGGAGCTGTCTTAATCAGAACCTGATGGGCCTTGGCAAGCAATTGTGATTGCAGTGCTACCACGTCCGGGCTACAATCTTGCAGTTGAAATACTTTCCTGCCTTGCTCATTTCGGCGGGCGGGGTCTAAGTAGACACAATCCACTTTTCTAGTCATTGTATTCAGAAAAGACAATGCATCCGACTGATGCAAAGCAATGTTACTCGCACCCAATTGCCGAAAGTTGTGGGTAGCCAGGGTGACCAGTTTTTTCTGTTGTTCCACATAATCTATCTGTGCAAATGACTGGCCTAGGTAAAAGGTATCGACCCCCATCCCCCCGGTTAAGTCTACCAGGTGCTGACCGTTAAGCAGATCGGCTTTAAAACGAGCAGTCTGTTCAGACGAGGCCTGTTCTACCGAGAGAGCCAGTGGAAAAATAATCTTACCCAGATGATACCACCCAGGAAGTTTCTTACGTGCTTTTTTTCGCGCCTGGATCTGTGCAGAGACTTCCCGCATAGGTATGTCAGGATACCGGGCCGCTCTGAGCATGAGTTCTCCGGGATCTTCTTGCTCATGCTCCTGCATAAAGTGTTGTACTCTCGGCGTTATAAGTTGTAAAATATCCACGGCCTTACAGTAAAAAACGTCACTGGTAAGCTACCAGTGACGTTCGTTTTCATTATGATGAATGCTGATTAGGCATGCACTAACTTACGAGCTACCAGGTACTCGGCGATCTGTACGGCATTGGTAGCAGCCCCTTTCCTCAGGTTATCAGCTACTATCCACATATTGAGTGTCTTGGGCTGGGTTTCATCCCTTCTCAGGCGGCCTACAAATACCTCGTCACGATTATGCGAGTTGATGGGCATAGGATAGATATTATTCTGGACATCGTTCTGTACCACTACGCCTGGTGTCTCGGCCAGGAGTTTTACGACATCCTCCAGTTCAAACTCGTTTTCAAACTCTACATTGACGGCTTCAGAATGACCACCAATAGTAGGAACGCGTACTGCCGTAGCAGTAACTTTGATGCTGTCATCCCTGAAGATTTTGGTAGTCTCGTTGACCATTTTCATTTCCTCTTTGGTATAACCATTTTCAAAAAATACATCAATGTGAGGGAGTATATTCATGTCTATCCGGTAAGGATATACCATATCACCCTCTTTCTCATCACGTTCGTTCATCATCTGATCCACCGCTGCCTTGCCAGTCCCTGTGACCGATTGATAAGTAGAAACGACTACCCTCTTCATATTATATTTCTGGTGCAAGGGAGCCAGGGCCAATACCATCTGGATAGTAGAGCAGTTGGGATTTGCGATGATCTTATCCTGATCTTCCAGAACATCAGCGTTGATCTCCGGAACGATCAGTTTGTTATCAGGATTCATACGCCAGGCGGAAGAATTATCCACTACGGTGGTACCTACGGCAGCAAACTTGGGAGCATTTTCCAGAGATGTAGCACCTCCGGCAGAAAAAATCGCGATATCAGGTTTGGCAGCAATGGCTTCTTCCATACCGATCACTTTATAGGTTTTACCTTTGTAAACTATCTCTTTGCCCACTGACTTAGATGATGCTACAATGAGTAACTCATCCAGGGGAAAATCTCTTTCTGCCAATACTTTGAGGATTTCGCCACCAACCAGACCGGTAGCTCCTACAACCGCTAATTTCATGATTCTCTACGATTATTTAATTAAATGACATATCAAATATACAAGGCAGATTTACAAAAAGTCACATAGCTGATGCTTTTTCGCAAAAAAATCAGCTTTGGCTTCAAAAAAGCGCAAGAACTGTTACAGAAATGATGACTAAACAGCTAAAAATCTTAACAAGTAATTCACCGGTCACTGACGTGATTTAGCAGATAACCTCCCAGCAGTAGCCCTCCTCTAGCCGCTGCTACCGCACCTACCAGCTTAGTAGTTTTATAGGCAGCCTTTATCATTTCTTTGGCTGCCAGGTAGCCTGACGTGGCATTGGTACCACCTCCCGGCCAGGTAGAAGCACCCGCCATGTAAAGACCACCAGTTGGCGTTTTGAAGTTAGAATACCCACTGAATAGCCTGAAGATAAAATTCTGGTAAATGTGATGGCTGCCTGCCACAGAGTCTCCTCCCTGCAGGTTAGGATTGTCTCGCTGCAGGTCAAGGGGGAGAAAGTACGGTCCTGTCTAGCACACGTTGCTTGAAACCGGGTGCGTAGTTTTCCAGCTTATCCGGTGCCCGGTCGGCGTAAGCTTCTTTAGCTTCATCCCAGTCTTTAGTGCGTATCTCATTCGTAGCATCTGCGCGGATTTTGGCAGGTAAAGTTCTGATCTGCAACCACAGGGTTTTTTTTCCCAGGGTACGGCTGTTGTTTACTACAGCGGGTTGACCACAGATGATCATCGGGATCTCCGGCATGTAGCCATTGAGCGAATGGGTATAAGCACAGTCCATATCACTGATGTAGGGGCCCAGGTGCACGTAAGCAAAATCCTGCAGATCTTTATGTCCGGCCCAGGGTGTTTTATCGCTCATCGCCAGGTGTATCATCATCGTACCTGGTCCGTACTGAAATTTTCTACTTTTCTGTACGATGCCCTGCGGCAGTTCGCTTTCGGCAATCAACTGCGTAAACAGCCTGGTAGGATTGGTAATTCCCAGTAACTTATCAGCCGAAAACTGCTCACCACCACTGACTCTGACACCTCGCACCTTTTTATGCTTCACCAATACCTCATCTACCACTGTCCCGATACGAATTTCCCTACCATAAGAACGGTAGAGCATCAGCATGAAATTGATCATATTGGAAGCATCTCCCTTGACAAAAGCCATCCCGTTTTGCATTGGCAAATGACTCTACAAAAGGAACCATGGCCCCGCCGGATACATTCGGCCCAAAATCAAGGTGCATACTCCAAATGGCGATGAGCGCTTTGGCTTCATCAGTTTGTAAATAGCTTTCGGCCAGTTCACGGGTAGAACCGAAAATGATCTGCACCAGCTTAAGCAACTCTTCTATACCCAAATTAGCTACTGCTTTGCTCAGAAGGCCGGCTGCTTCTATCGGTGGCATAGGCGTTAACAGCAGGGGCAGCAGGTGCTGAACAAAGACAACGAAGTGACTACCCAATATCTACCATCCTTCCACTTAGCGTGAGTCGTGTACCGAGAGTTGCTGCAGTGTTTTTTTCCTGGTCCTGGTATATACGTAAGCTCTTTTCTCCGGGGAAGACGTTGGCATAAGGTTTATCGCTTACGGCATATTCTTAGTACGAAACGGGCGAGTTCATCATTAAAATCAATGTACACCTGGGAGTTGAGAAAAAGATTCTGGTTAGCAGAGTAGATGTAGTGAATAAAGCCTGGCCGTATGAGCTCGGCACTGTGAATGCACCCACCCGACTGTTCATTTCTCTCCAGAATTAATGCTTTATAACCGATCCTGGCAAGATAGATACCGTTATGTCCGGCACCAATGATGATCACATCGCATGACATAGTTGAAAAAAATTTTATGAAGAGAAAAAAAACATTTGTCAATGAAGTTACAAAAGAAATTACAGGTTCAACAAGCGAGCAGCTTGTTCGGTGGTATTCCGGAAAATCATAAGTAATTCTTCACCTCAGATTCAATATAGATTTAGCCTCCTGAAACTTTCCATGGTCTGAAAGATCAGGTTCACTCTTATAAAGTCAACATTTATATTGATTAATCGCACAAAGTATCAGGCGAAATTCATTGAAATCGCAAAAACAGTATTCATTTGTTAATGCCATTACAATTTTTTTAAAAACTTTATTTTTTTTGAAGGCATTTTGTGCCTTTCTCCCCACTTATAATTATAGTTCTAAACCTAACAACACATGCCTTACGAGGATTACCAAGTTTATGATTTTGTGGCGGATCCTTTTTTCCGCAGATGGGTACTGGCTCCTGATAAGGATATTTGTGCCTTCTGGGATCTGTGGGAACAGAATCATCCTGACAGTCAGGAAATACTACAGCATGCCCGTAAGTTGGTAGTGCTTACTCATTTTGAAGATGTAGAAGTCAAGGGATCTGCAGAATCCAAGACGAAGATCAAAGCGCAACTTTTCAGGCAGCAAAACCCTCCAAAGGCTGAGCCAGCAACTATTTTTCCGCACTTCAGAAGGCATTACCACATAGCTGCCGTCATCAGCGCACTGATAGTATTAGGCGTGTATCTCACTTATCATCTCTGGGAACAGACCCAGGTGTACACAACTGCCTACGGACAAATAATGGAGGTAAGCCTGCCGGATGGTTCAAGCGCGATACTGAATGCCAACTCTAGTCTCATCATTGGTAAAGCATGGGATGCCAAGCGGGAAGTCTGGTTGAGGGGTGAAGCTTTTTTTAATATAGATAAATATCCCGTTGGCACACAAGGCGATAAGCATGGAAGAGCGTACCGAAAGTTTACCGTACACGCCGGGGAAGTGGATATAGAAGTACTGGGTACCCGCTTTAATGTACAGCAACGGTGTCATAGTACACAAGTGATCCTGGAAGAAGGGCTGGTCAAGCTGAAAGAAAAGCAAAAGGCGGCTATACCAGTCAAAATGAATGTCGGCGAATCGGTAAGCTTTTCTGACAAAGACCGGGTATTCAAAAAAGAAATTGTGGATACCCAGACAGCGCTCTCCTGGAAAGACGGTATGCATATTTTTGATGCAACGCCCCTACATGTGATTGCAGAATTACTGGAAGATACTTACGGGTATGAGGTGAAATTCAAAAGCAAAGCCCTGAAAAAGAAGCGATTCAGTGCGCAGGTACCCTATGGGGAAGTAGACCTGATGATGGTGCTCCTGCAGGAGTCTTTAGAGGTAGAAATCGTGCGGCAGGAAGGCACCATTATGATCAAATAGGCCATAAGGGCTTATTTCTGACTTAGTAGACTATCATTAATTTTTATAATAACCTAAACAATTTACTATGAATGCTAAGTATCTTGGCAGAAGGGGTTTATTACTTCTTCTCATGAGCCTGTGTATCAGCACGGGAATCACCGCACAGGAATTGGCCAGCAACCTGGCCTGGTCCTCATCATCCGCCTCGGGGCACAGCAACTCCGATCAGACTGAACGAATTTCACTCAGGGAAGTTCTATCAAAACTGCAGTCACGTTACCAGGTCAAATTTGCCTACGACGAAGCACTGGTAGAAAACCAGTTGATTTCGTTGAAGGAAATTCAGGCGATGGACAAAAAAGAAGAAAACCTGACGGTTTACCTGGAAGAAATTCTGCAGCCCCTGCAACTGAAAGCTCGTAAAGTGGGCGATTACTATGTAATCAAAACGCTCAAAGAGGAAGATCCATCGCAGATCAATACGGTAGAAACCCGTTCGCAGGACCTTACTGAGACCGCAGCCATACCTACACCGCTAGACGCCCAGCAAGCCAGCATCCTGAAGTCTATTCAGCTAAACAAGGTATTTATCACCGTAACCGGTACGGTAACTGACCAGAACGATGGGCAGCCCATACCGGGGGTAAACGTACTGGTAAAGGGTAGCAATACGGGAACCATCACCGATATTGAAGGAAAATATGCGATCAACGTGCCTAACCCCGATGATGTGCTGATTTTTTCTTTCATCGGTTACCAGATACAGGAAGTGCCGCTCAACGGCCGAAGCGTGGTTGACATCGCCATGAGCGAAGATGTGCAGAGCCTGGAAGAGGTAGTGGTAGTTGGCTACGGTAGCCAGCTCAAAAGAGAAGTTACCGGCTCGGTACAAAGTGTAGATGGCACCGAACTCCGTGACCTACCCGTCTCGCAGGTGGCTCAGAAACTGCAGGGGCGCCTGGCCGGTGTGCAGATCAACCAAACCACCGGTAAGCCTGGTCAGGGTATGAATGTCAGAATTCGGGGCCAGCTTTCTGTGTCAGGTGGTAGTGAGCCCCTCTACGTGGTAGATGGCTTTCCGATCACCGGGGATATCAATGCGCTGAACCCGGACGAAATAGAGGATATTACCGTACTGAAAGATGCCGCTTCCACTTCTCTTTACGGATCCCGGGCTGCCAACGGAGTAGTGCTGATTACTACCAAAAAAGGAAAAGAAGGCAAGACAAACGTAAGCTTTACTGCTTTTGGTGGTATACAGCAGGTCCCTGAGAGAGGCAGACTGGAAATGATGAATGCTGAGGAATTTGCCCAGTTCAAAAAAGAATTTTATGAAGATGCCGGACAACCTGTGCCGGAAATTTTTCAAAACCCGGCATCTTTCCGTGGCAAAAACAACGACTGGTACGATGCGCTGCTCAGAGAAGCTCCCATGCAAAGCTATAACCTGACGATTACTTCCAATAAAAATGATTTAAATACTGCCATAGTAGCAGGTGTCTTCGACCAGGAAGGCGTAGTGCTCAATACCGACTATACCCGTTATTCGCTTCGTATGAATACCGACTATAAAGTGTCTGATAAGGTGAATATAGGGTTTAATATAGCACCTTCTTATATTGAAGATAATATCCCCCGCACTGATGGTGAAAGAGGCCGGGGTATTCTGTTTAATGCGCTGCATACCTGGCCTATCATGCCGATCTATGATGATAATGGCGAGTTGACCCTATTCAACCGCTTCCCGGCAGAGACAGGAAACATCTTTGCCTATGCTAACTGGCTGAGGTCTGCGCAGGAAATCAGAAACGAAACTAAAGATGTAAATCTTCTCTCTAATGCATACGTAGAATTCAGGCCTCTGGAAGGCTTATCCATTAAATCTACTTTCAACGCTGAGCTTTATAACTCAAACTTTTTTTACTTCAATCCTTCTACCGCTACGAGCCGCATTAATACCCCGCTGCCTACCGATGCGCAATCTATCCGGGAAAATGTACAGGACTTTACCTGGCTGAACGAAAACCTGGTAACCTATAATAAATCCTTCGGTGAGCATAACTTTGAGCTGCTGGGGGGTTATACCGTTCAGAAATTTCGTAGGGACCGTACCCGTATTAATGCCAATACCTATTCTGACGACCGCCTGCCTACCATTCAGGGGGCGATCAACATCAACCGGGGCGGTACTTTCAGCGACGTAGGCGAGTGGAGCCTGGTATCATTCCTTTCTCGTCTAACCTACAACTACAAGGGTAAATACTTGCTGACTGCTGCCGTGCGTAGCGATGGTTCTTCTCGCTTTGGTTCTGAAAACCGTTGGGGTGTGTTTCCTTCTGCTTCTGCTGGTTGGGTGCTCTCTGATGAGGGTTTCATGCAGGATCTACCGGCCGTTTCGTTCACCAAGATCAGAGCCAGCTATGGTATTACCGGTAACAATAACATCGGTAACTATACCCAATATGCGCTAATCAATAACACCGTGAACGTAGCCTTCGGAGACAATATCGCTCCCGGTGCGGTAGTCACTTCCCTATCCAACCCAAATCTCGGCTGGGAAACAACCAGGCAGTTTGATATCGGTCTGGATCTGGGGTTGTTTGACGACCGTATCCAGTTGGTCTATGATTATTATACCAAGCGCACGAGCAACCTGCTTTACAGTGTGCAGGTACCTCAGGAGTCAGGATTTGGTTCTTTCAATGATAATATTGGCGAAATCCGTTTCTGGGGACATGAGTTTGCTTTGAATACGCAAAACACTACCGGTAAGCTTAACTGGACGACCAACTTCAACATTTCATTTAACCGGAACATCGTGGAATCCCTGGCTGATGGTATTGACCGCGTATACGGCCGCTTCCACATTACGCAGGTAGGCCAGCCTTTCGGTCAGTTTTACGGCCACATTGCCGATGGTGTCTATATGAACGAAGAAGACCTGGCATCCTCTCCCCAAGTACCCGGCCGCTCTACTGTGGGTAGTATCAAGCTGGTGGATGTGAACGGTGATGGTGTCATCACTCGCGGAGGTGACAACGACGACCGCGCCATCATGGGTAATCCTTTCCCTGACTTTACCTACGGTATCACCAATACTTTGAGATACGGCAACTTTGACTTCTCAATTGTAGGAACCGGTTCGCACGGTAATGAGCTACTGGTTCGCCACCTATACAGTACTACTAACCTGGACGGGGTGTTTAACCTGATGAGAGATGTAAAATACCGTTTCCGTTCTCCTGAGAATCCCGGCAGAGGTTTCTATGGTACTACCGTAGGCGGGGGTAACGTAACCGGTATTGAGCGTGACTGGATCAACAGCCGTTTTGTAGCGGATGCTTCTTTCTTCACCATTCGTAACATCACGCTGGGCTACACTTTTGACAGCTTCAACCGTTTTATCGGTTCTGCACGCCTGTACACCTCTATCCAAAATGCTATCATTTTTACTGATTACTGGGGAGGACAAAACCCCGAGATCAGTGTACAGCCTAACGGACAGGGAGATGGCGGAAACCTAAGCCAGGGTGTAGATATTTCCGGCTACCCCGTACCCCGTACTTTCACCCTGGGCGTCAACATCAACTTTAAATAAGATGAAAAATACCCAACATCTGTTTTTGACAACCTTATGCCATAAAACCATGAAAAAAATAAATATTCTACTCATCATCATCGCCTTTACCATGCCGGCCTGCCATGATGATTACCTGACGATCTTTCCGGAAACCAACCTGAGCTCGGCTACTTTCTTTCAGACTGAGTCTGACTTTGAGCAGGCCGTCAACGGTGCATACGAACCACTGCGAGACATCTTCAACGACCGGGCCTGGCTACTAGGAGAGATGCACTCCGACAATACTTACTATGCCCGAAACGTGCTTTTTGGCGCTACTGAGCAGCAGGAGGATATTGCGGACTTCGCGATTCCCAGCGATGGCGGTGTCACTACTAATACTCATGTGACCAATCAGTACCGCCTGGATTATCAGATCATAGCCCGTACCAACCAGATCCTGACCACGATAGACGATGTAGAGTTTGATGCCAACGCCAAGGACAATCTTAAAGGACAGGCCCTGTTCCTGAGAGGCTTTGCCTATTTTGAACTGGCACGCTACTTTGGCAGTGTGCCCCTGCACCTAACGCCCGTCACCGAAAGGGAAGAAGCTGCACTGCCTTTATCATCAGAGCAGGAAATTTACGGTCAGATTGTCCAGGACCTGGAGCAGGCGGCTCAGTTACTACCTCCCAAGTCACAGCAGGAAGCTGGCCGGGCCACTTCCGGCGCTGCCAAGACGATGCTGGCCAACGTCTACATGGTACAGCAGCGTTGGGCAGAGGCAGAATCTCTTTTGAAAGAGGTAGTCAATAGTGGAGAATATGACCTGATGCCCGACTATGTCGAAGCTTTCTCCACAAGTACTGGTAACAAGAACAATATAGAGTCAGTATTTGAAGTACAGTTCCGGGAAGGTCCTGACGGACTGAACGGCAACTTTATTAACAGGTTTATGCCTCGCCCTATGTCTGCTGAAGAACTGGTGACAATCACCGGTACTTCTAACCCGCAGCCGCTGAACGGCGAGGGCAACAATATACCTACACCGAACCTCATCACCGCCTATGAAAAAGGTGATCCTCGTAGGGATATATCTATCGGTTACATCACCATCGAAGGTAGCTTCTGGGCGGATAAGAATTATCCTTATGTCAAGAAGTTTGCCCACCCGCATTCGCTTCATGGTAACCATGGCATGAACTGGCCGGTATACCGCTACGCTGAAGTGCTACTCTTGCTTTCAGAGGCACTGATGGAGCAGGGCAAAAACGGTGAAGCGGAGACCTACCTGATGATGGTACGCGAGAGAGTGGGTCTGGGTCCGTACCAGGGTGATCTGAGGGAAGCTATTTACCGGGAAAGAAGAGTGGAGTTGGCCTTTGAAAATAAGCGCTGGTTTGATTTGGTAAGAACCGGAAGAGCTATTGAGACCATTACAGCTTACGGTGAAGAAGTAAAAGCCAACCCGCAGGTATATTACTATCCGGAAGGCTATGAGACGCGCAGCAATGCCTTTACCAACATCAGCATTTACTATGCATTACCCGCGGCAGAAGCTGACCTGAGTCCTCATTTTTAAGCTTGTTTGAATAAAAAAGTATTCCTCTGGGTGCTAAACCGGCTTGGGTACAGGATTCAGAGGGATTCCTTTTTAAGGCGTTTACAAAGAGCGAATTCGCTCTTCATTTCTTTTTATCTATCGTTCACCCATCTGCTCGTTCCCTGAGCGGTCAGATATTATTTGTAGCACTACATGGATTTAATCTATTGGAAAAGAAAGACAGCCATCCTACTTTCATTGCCGCTGCTTATTGCCTGCAGCAGCCTTCAGGATGCGCAAACCGAGGAAGAAGAAGTCTCTCTCGGCCCGAAACTAGACAAACTCAAACTTCAGCCCGGCTTCAGGGCAGAACATATCTACAGTCCTTCAGAAAATGAAATGGGCTCCTGGGTCTCCATGACTTTTGATGACAAGGGCCGAATGATCACCTCTGACCAGTACGGCACACTATATCGCTTGGAAATCCCTGTAGTAGGTTCGGATTCGCTAAGCCCTACTATAGAAAAGTTGAAGATACAGACCGGGGAAGCAGTAGCTGACAGCATCATTCAGATGGGCTACGCTCAAGGATTGCTCTGGGCCTTCAACAGCCTCTATGTGATGGTCAACCATCGTGGAAACGATGAATTTGAAAAAAACAGCGGACTGTACCGCCTCAAAGACAATGATGGTGATGACCAGTTTGACGAGATCAAGCTACTGCAGGCACTAGAAGGCTCCGGCGAACATGGCCCCCACAGTATCGTGCTGAGCCCCGATGAGCAGTCGCTCTATGTGATCGCCGGGAACCATACCGATGTGCCGGAAATGGATGCTTATCGCCTGCCTCAGGTATGGCAGAACGACAACCTATTTCCCCAGATCAAAGACCCGCGTGGACACGCCAATGACCGCGAAGCTCCGGGCGGATGGATTGCCAAAGTTGACCCGGAAGGAAAGCACTGGGAATTGGTAGCAGCTGGTTTCCGCAATCCTTTTGACCTGGCTTTCAACCAGACTGGCGATATGTTCACCTTTGACTCCGATATGGAATGGGACCTGGGCATGCCCTGGTATCGCCCCACCCGTATCTGCCACGTGACCAGTGGTGCAGAATTTGGCTGGCGTACCGGCAATGGCAAATGGTCTCCAGCTTACCCTGACAACCTGCCGGCAGTGCTGAATATCGGGCAGGGCTCTCCTACCGGCGTACTTCATGGCAAAAGTGCCGCCTTCCCGGTTCCCTACCAAGATGCGCTATTTGCTTTTGACTGGAGCTTCGGTATCATTTACGCTGTACACATGAAACCTCAGGGTGCCAGCTACACCGGCGAACGGGAAGAGTTTATCTCTGGTATGCCGCTGCCACTTACTGACGGCGTCTTTGGCCCTGATGGAGCCATGTATTTTCTGACCGGAGGCCGCCGCCTGGACTCCGACCTATACCGGGTCTACTTTGATGGGCAGGCCGCTGATGTACAACTGGTAGCCATGGCTGAAAGTAAAGATCACAACGAAGCCCACCGGATCAGAAACCGCCTGGAGCAGTACCACGAGCAAAGTAAAGCCGGAGGTTTGGAAGCTGCCTGGCCTTACCTGAACCATAATGATCGTTTTGTACGCTACGCTGCCCGCGTAGCGGTAGAACACCAACCGGTAAGTAGCTGGCAGGATAAAGTACTGAAGGAGGAAGATCCGATCACCACCATACAAGGCACGGTAGCCCTGGCCCGCCATGGTGATAAAAGGCTCAGGAACCAGATGCTGGAAAAGCTCTGTGAAATCAATTATGGCCAGCTCAATTCTACCCAGAAAGTGGATCTGCTGCGGGCTATGGAACTGACGCTGGTACGAATGGGAAAACCTTCTGCAGCAACCCAGGTAAAGCTGGTTAGCTACTTGAGTCCACATTATCCAGCAGATAGAGAAGTGCTGAACGGCTCACTGAGTAAAATAATGGTTCATCTGGATGCACCGGGGGTCATAGAAACGACCCTAATATTGCTGGAACAGGACCAAAGCGGACTGGCTGAGCAGGCCAACGCGGCCACCGATGGCAGCAACCTTATCCTCCGGAACCCGCAGTATGGGCTGGACATTGCGCAAATGCTCAAAAACGTGCCCCCTGCCCAGCAGACTTATTATGCCACTGTACTTAGCAGTCCCCTAAGCAGTTGGACGCCTGAGCAGCGGAAAAAGTACTTTAAATGGTTTTACCAGGCCTTTGATTTTAAGGGAGGCAACAGCTATATCGGCTTTATTGACAAAGCACGGCAAGCGGCACTGGTCCATGTACCTGAAGCTGATTATGACATGTACAACCAGATATCGGGCGACTCTCTGATCGCAAACAATGGCCGTGACCTCGCTGATGTGCCACGTCCTGAAGGCCCTCGTCGCAACTGGAAGCTGGATGAAGCACTAGCAGTACTGGACAGCGGTGGGCTGGAAATGCGCAGCTTTGAAACCGGAAAGAACATGTATGCTGCTACACGATGTGTGACCTGCCACAGTATGCGGGGCGAAGGTGGCAATATTGGTCCCGACCTAACCCAACTGAGGACCCGCTTCTCGGCAGAAGACATGATTGAGGCCATTATAGAGCCGAACAAAACCATCTCTGACCAGTACGCTTCTACGGTGCTGTACCTGAAAAACGGCCAGTCAGTGGTGGGCCGCCTCACCAATCAGGATGAAGAAAACTATTACCTATCGCAGAATCCTTTTGCCCCGGATTTTATCCGGGAAGTACCCAAAGAAGATGTGACTCAGACCAAGCTTTCGGCAGTGTCAGTCATGCCTCCGGGTACGATCAACTCGCTGAACGAAGAGGAGCTCCGGGACCTGATCGCCTACCTGATGGCAGGAGGTAATCCAGGCCATTCTATCTACCAGAAAGCCAAAAATGAACAAGCCAGCCTGAAGTAAAAACGAGAGGCAGTCAAAACAAAGGCTGCCTTTTTACATTTCCCGGCAGTTCATCAACGAATGACAGCGCATCTGAGCTTCCCGTGGCTTATCCAATAAAAAAATGATGGTTAGAAGAGCCTTTGGATCATGAAAAAGCCCATTTTCTCAGCTTATGATTTCTTAATGGTTTTCACTTTACCCGAGCCAGTTACTGAATCATATGACTCTAAAAACTGATATACAAAGCTGACGAACCGATAACCGGCATTATCCAGCAGTAAACTGAGAGAAGTGGTTTAAAAAAAGCTGATTTAGCGGTATTGGATAGGTTTGTTTAATAATTTTTATTAAAATTATAAACAGAAGTATAATAACGGCCTTATCAAAAATATATTCCAGGCCAAGAACTTTACAGAACAAATCTACTCAACCACAGACCCCTGAGAATGAAAGCGGATTTTGCTTCGAATACTGAAAAGCGCCTCCTGAAGGCTTTCAAAGAAGGAAGCCAGTCGTCGTTTGATCTGATTTACAATCAGCTTTACACTCCACTTTACAACTACGGCTACCGCTTATGCCAAAATGAAGAACTTGTCAAAGATTGTATACAGAATGTCTTCATTGAAATCTGGCAAAAGAGAACAAGCCTGGGAGAAATCCATGCACTGAGGTATTATCTTTTCAAGATACTCCGCCGCAAAATATTTGCAAACCTTGAGCAAATGTCACAGGCTGAAAGCAAGCTCAAAATAGCCGCACTCTCCCAAAATGACTTTTTCCTTCGTTTCCGGACAGATAAACTTGAGACAGAACACGAGGTACCGGAAGAACTGGTACGCAAGCTCTTCCGGGCTATCAGCCAGCTTACGGCCCGGCAGAAGGAAGCCGTCATGCTTAAGTATTATGAGAACCTTACCTATGCTGAAATCAGCGATGTGATGGATTTAAAAGATGCCAAGTACGCCAGGCAATTAGTCTACCGGGCTCTTGATGAACTCCGGAATGCTTTTTCAGTAGAATATGGGATCAGCCACTACGGTGTACTTTTATATCAGGTAATGAGCATGGAACTGCTCAGGTCCATCATATAAAGATTGCGGTTCTCTTTTCTTAAAGATCATTAATAATCCTGCCTCAGTTCCTAGGTTCATTTTTCATTTTCAGGAAACTGATCTCAGACAATAGCTCCTCTATTTATTAAGTTATCATAAACTTCTGCGTAGTAAGGGAATAAAAAAACTTAGACTCTTTAATTTTGCGCTACTGGACAAGCACCCTTAATTTGCAGCTTGTTCATTTTTTGACATAAATCAGTTCTCATGAATAAGAAAGTAATTCTGATGATCCTGGACGGCTGGGGCATCGCCGATAATCCCGGAGTTTCTGCCGTAGATAAAGCCAATACTCCCTTTGTAGACTCACTTCTTGAAAAATATCCTCATAGTAAGCTATGTGCGTCGGGTAAGTCAGTAGGTCTACCTGATGGTCAGATGGGTAACTCCGAGGTAGGTCATATGAACCTTGGGGCCGGCCGCGTTGTCTACCAGATGTTAGAGAGGATCAATCAGTCCATTGAAAAGGGTAATTTTTTTGAGAACGAAACTTTGCACAAGACACTCAACTACGCTAAAAAATACAACAAGCAGGTGCACTTTTTAGGTCTTACTTCCGTCGGTGGCGTACACTCGCATATCAGGCACCTAAAAGCCCTGATGAAAGCTGCCAGCGATGCTGAGCTGGAGAAAGTATTTATCCACGCTTTTACGGATGGACGAGATACAGATCCTAAATCTGGTAAAGGCAATATTGAAGATATTCAGCAATATGGACAGGAAACTATCGGTAAAATAGCAACTGTCATCGGTCGCTACTATGCGATGGACCGGGATAAGCGCTGGGAACGAACTAGGTTGGCCTACGATGCCTTGGTACATGGAGAAGGTCAGCATGCTAGTGATCCCGTGAGTGCCATACAGGCTTTTTATAACGAGAATGTTACCGACGAATTTATCAAACCGATCGTCATCACTGAGAATGATAAACCTGTAGCTAAAATTGAGGAAGGTGATGTGGTCCTCAGTTTTAACTTTCGTACAGACCGGGCTCGGCAGATCACTTTGGCACTGACGCAGAAAGACTTCCCCGAGCAGGATATGAAAAAAATGGATCTGCACTACCTCACCATGACTGATTACGATGAGACATTTAAGGGAATAGACATTCTTTTTGATAATAAACCCATCCACCAGGTGATGGGTGAAGTGCTGGCTACTCATGGTAAGAAACAGATTCGTATTGCCGAAACTGAAAAGTATCCGCACGTTACTTTTTTCTTCAACTGCGGCCGCGAGGAAGAATTTGAAGGTGAACAACGAATTATGTGCCCCTCTCCTAAGGTAGCGACCTATGATATGCAGCCCGAAATGAGTGCCTTTGAAGTGAGAGATAATATTATTCTTAAACTCAAGGATAGAGAAGTTGATTTTGTCTGCCTCAACTTCGCGAACCCGGATATGGTTGGGCATACCGGCGATTTTGATGCGGCCGTCAAAGCTTGCGAAACTGTAGATGCATGTGCTAAATCGGTAATGGAAACTGCCAAAGAACACGGCTATTCAGTTATTGTGATTGCTGACCACGGCAACGCTGATTGTATGGTCAACCCTGACGGCTCGCCGCATACCCAGCATACTACTGTTCCTGTGCCCTGTATTCTTTTTGATGAAGACTACAAAGGAAGACTGAAAGACGGAAAATTAGGGGACATCTCTCCTACCATTTTAGAACTCATGGGCATTACAAAACCCGCTGAAATGACCGGTGAATCTTTACTACTTTATTAATTATGACCATCCAAAAATAGAGGTTGTATTCGGGTCGGATGCAGCCTTTTTTCATAATAAAGATGCATTTAACAACATTTGGCAAGGATACGAATTGAGTATCTTTTTGTAACTTTAGCATCAGAATAGCACTGATAAATGGAACAGATTCGTGGCTTTTGGGATGAGATCAAAGATTTATTCATCACGTTCTTACAGATTTTTACTGCTGAGTTCGGCACATTGGCTGGCGTATCAATCAGCGTCTGGTCCATCATACAGTTCTTCACGTTCATCTTTCTGCTTTTTTATATCTCAGGGAAGCTCAATAAGCTACTGGTCAATAAAATCCTGGCTAGTTATGATCTGGATATAGGCATTCGGCAGTCTATTGGTACCATTAGCCGGTACATTATCATTGTCCTTGGGCTCTACATTATTATTAACGCTGCTGGGATAGACCTGAGTGCCATAACCGTCTTATTTGGCGCTCTAGGTGTGGGTATTGGATTTGGCCTGCAAAACATCGTTAATAACTTTATTTCGGGATTGATCATCCTTTTTGAAAGACCGATCAAAGTAGGAGACCGTATAGAAGTGGGTAAGATTAACGGTGATGTGGTAGACATATCGGCTCGTTCAACCACCGTGATCACTAATGATAACATCTCCATTATCATTCCTAACTCGGAGTTTATTTCAAGTCAGGTCATCAATTGGAGCTATAACGATCGCCGGATACGATTTAGGTTTCCGGTAGGTGTGTCGTATAAAGAGGATCCAGAAATCGTGAAGAGGATTTTGCTGGAGGTTCTCGATGCCAATGAGGGTGTACTCAACAACCCATCACCAGATGTGTGGTTTGACGAGTTTGGCGATAGTTCTCTGAACTTCAACCTTATGGTCTGGACGATGAAGTATGTGCAACGTCCTAAACAACTCAAAAGCCAGTTGTATTATGAAATTTTCGCCAAGTTTAAGGAGCATAATATTGAAATTCCCTTTCCTCAGCGCGATCTTCACGTCAAAAGTGGCCAACTCCCCATACTGATGCGAAAAGAGAACAGCCTTACCAAAAAAGATATACATGACAGCAGATAAATTTTATATTTTTGACTTTGACAGCACTTTTACCAGGGTTGAAGCCCTTGATGTACTCTGTGAAATTACATTGAGAGGCAATGAGAAAAAAGAAGAAATACTTAGACAGGTAAAAAAAATTACCAATACCTGTATGGAAGGTAAGATGTCTTTCCGTGAATCTTTAGAAAGCCGGCTCGCTCTACTCAATGCCCACCGTGACCATATCCCTCCTTTGATAGACCGTCTGAAGGAGAACGTGTCTAAGTCCTTCATACGCAACCGGGAATTCTTCCTGAAAAACAAGGACAGTATTTATATTCTCTCCAATGGATTTAAAGAATTCATTGTGCCCATAGTTACTGGATATGGTGTGCATGAGCATCATGTCTATGCCAACGAATTTATTTTTGATAGTTCGGGTAAAATCACTGGCTTTGATGGTCAGAATGTTCTTTCTCAAGACAGTGGCAAGGTGGATGTAATTAAAAGTCTGTCTCTCAATGGAGACATTTACGTCATTGGTGATGGATATAATGATTATAAGATAAGAGCGGCCGGACTGGCCAATAAGTTTTATGCTTTCACAGAAAATATAGAGAGGGAGGTGATACTTGACAAAGCAGATCATGTAACTCCCTCACTTGACGAATTTTTATACGTAAACAAAATGAACAAAGCAATTTCTTACCCTAAGAATAGAATCACAGTACTACTTTTAGAAAATATTCACCCCGACGCCGAAGCCAAGTTGAAAGAGGAGGGGTATCGTGTAGAAATACATGACTCTGCTATGGACGAGAAAGAATTAGCAGAAAGAATTAGAAATGTTTCTATCCTTGGTATTCGTTCAAAAACACAGGTCACTGCTAAAGTTTTAGAAAATGCTAAACGCCTGATTGCTCTGGGAGCCTTCTGCATCGGAACTAACCAGATAGATTTGGAGGCTTGTCAGAAAAAAGGGGTCGCAGTGTTCAACGCTCCTTTTAGCAATACTCGTTCAGTTGTGGAAATGGCTATAGCCGAAATCGTTTTTCTGATGCGAGGATTCCACGACAAAACACTTGGTATGCACAACGGCAAGTGGATGAAGTCAGCTGCTAACAGTAATGAGGTCCGAACGAAAAAGCTTGGTATTATAGGCTATGGTAACATTGGAACACAACTTTCAGTTCTAGCTGAAAGTATGGGGATTGACGTTTACTACTACGATGTCATTGAAAAGCTAGCCCTGGGAAATGCTACTAAGTGCGAGAGCATGGAAGAACTACTGCGTATTTCAGACATTGTATCCCTGCATGTAGATGGGCGCCCTGAAAATAAAAATCTCATTGATGCAGCTGCTTTCAATCAGATGAAGGATGGGGCGATTTTGCTCAATCTGAGCCGGGGTTCAGTAGTAGATATAGAGGCTTTGAAGGACAACTTAGAAAATGGAAAGGTCAGAGGAGCCGGTATTGATGTATTTCCAAAGGAGCCCAAGAGCAATGATGAAGAATTTATCTTAGAGCTTAGAGGACTTTCTAATGTCATCCTGACTCCTCACGTCGGTGGAAGCACCCAGGAAGCACAAGAAAATATAGCCGATTTTGTTCCTAACAAGATCATTCAATACGTAAATACTGGCAGTACGACAAATAGTGTTAACTTTCCTAACCTTCAGCTTCCTCTCTTACAAAATGCTCATCGCCTCATGCATATACATCTTAACAAACCTGGCATTCTTGCAAAAATAAGCCAGATTTTAGCAGAACATGACATTAATGTCGTCGGACAATATCTTAAGACCAATGAAACTATTGGTTACGTCATCATAGATATTGATAAAGCTTACGATGACTCTGTTATTAAAGCACTAAAAAATATAGAAAATACTATCAGGTTTAGAGTACTTTACTAAGGTGTGCTGTGTACAAGGGCAAAAGAAGCTTAGATATTCTAGTTACTATTTGTGCACTTCCTTTTGTATGTCTATTGCTCATCCCCATTGGCTTACTACTATTCTTATTATCGGGCGAGTCTCCTTTATTTTCACAAAAGAGACCCGGATATAAGGAGCAATTATTTAGGATTTACAAACTCAAAACCATGTATCCACGGCTTTCGGATGAGGCTTTCCCCAATGTTTTTGGTAAATGGCTGAGAAAATATTCAGTAGATGAATTACCTCAGCTAATAAATATCCTGAGTGGAGATATGTCGTTAGTCGGCCCCAGGCCACTATTGATTGAATATTTAAAACTTTATAATGCATTTCAACAAAAACGGCACGATACCAGACCGGGCATCACTGGGTGGGCCCAAATTCATGGTAGAAACGTACTGGCTTGGGAACGAAGGTTTGCCCTAGATGTGTGGTATACCAAACATCAAAGTTTATTTATGGATGTGAGAATAATTCTAATTACGATTAAAAAGGTTTTCCGGACTAATGACGTCAGACCGGAAGGAATTACCGATGAAGAGAAATTTAATGGAAGTAGAAAATAAAAAAAGCAAGCTACTGGTTAAGCCGGTTTAAAGCTTTAACAATGGTAGAATCTGTAATTCGTTCTAACGGTACGATTTCAACTTGCCTTTGATTAAGTAGATAATAACTACTTTCATACTGTAAAAACAGCTGACGTCGGCGGCCTTGATTTAGAGCAATGATTTTGTAAAGAATACCCTTGAAATCACCGTGTAAATACAGCTTCTGATCCATCATCTGATAATGAAATGGATACTTTGAATCAGCAACCGTTTCTATGGTAACTTCAGAAACTCTGGCATCATCTTTCTCAAACAAATTTTTGTCAGGCACTTCAAAATCACGATAATCTATATCCTCATTCTCATCAGTGAAATTACTCACGATCTGAGGCCGCGTGATATTGGGTATGGACGGCTCAGGTTCTGTGTTTTCCACATTAGATACTACTTCAAAGTCAGAACTCTGTAAAGTCATGGTACTTTCATTATTTTGAGAAGCTTGACTCAATTGATTATCTATTGGTATTTTTTCAATTTCAATGTTTGATGTTGGGACTTCAGGAATGTCATGGTAAGGCGAAATTTGTTGCTGAAGATTATTATTTACAAGGTCTACTTTCGTCTCATTTTTTGATGATACCTCATCAAAATAGCTATAGTAAATAGCTGTAGATAAAAGAAGCACAGAACCTAGAATAGCAACCCATTGTAAGCCAGTAATATTGGCCCATGTAACTGTATTAACAGGAACATTATCTAACCTTTGTTTGAGCAACATTTTTCTCTCTTCATGTAAGGCCTCAAAAATATCCAGTTGAAGGTTTACCTCATTTTTGAGGAGAGGGTCCTGCTGAATATTTTCATCAAGGGTAAGCTTTTCGCTTCTGTCAAGCTTGCCTTTCAGATAATTGTCAAATTTTTCAGTATAGATAAAGTCTTTCATCAGCTTAATCTAAGAAGTCACTTTCTGAATACTTTGTTTTAATCAGGCTATCTAGCCTTTTCTTACATTTATATTTTTTAGTCTTAACCGTTTCCGTGTTGGCCATTCCCAGTTTGTCTGCAATATCCTGCATTGACATATCGTCGAAGTAATAATACATCAATATTTTCTTACAGGTATCGCCAAGTTTTCCAATGCAATCCCTGATGATACGGCTTCGCTCGTCTGATTCCTGGTCAATGTACTCCACATCATCTTTTTCTTCATTACTAAGCCGACTCTTCCGTTCTAATTCTTTTCGCCAGAGATTAAGACAAACACTGTAGAGGTACGTGCTAATTTTTGAGGTAAGAACTAATTGATTGCTAATGACTTTTTGCCAGAAAACGATAAGTGCGTCTTGGTAAACATCCTTGGCTTCCTGCTCAGTACCACTATTTGATAAGATAATATTCGTCATCATCTTATAGTATTTGGAATACAGGTAGTCTAAGGCTCTTTCGTCACCCCTACTGATCTTCTCAAGGATATCACTATCTTTCATGCAATGGCCAACGTTAATGAATACTCTAAGGAACCAGAAGGTAACCCATCATGTAATAATTATATCTTAACGAGGGTTTAAGATGGCCTATATCTGGTGATAACTTCCTTAAAATTTTCAGAGTTAAGCTACCTTATAGCTACGACCGAAGTTAATGGTAATACATATTACCTAAAACTAAGAAAAACGCTCGTTTAGACAATGTTTAAAAATTAAAATAAATAACTAAAAAATATAACTTTACTTATGTAGTTCGTAGTCGCAATCATCTAAAAAAGCACTTACATCTTTAACTGAATAATAACCTGACGCATTGTTCCAAGAGTTGGAAACATAGGTAGTTATTTGTGCAACTTCTATATCGGTAAGTTGCTCATTGGCGGGCATAGCTTGATTGTATTCCACATCATTGACAATAATTTCACCCTCCATACCGTACTTAATGATACAAGCTGTTCTGTGAATGTTATTTAACATGTAGTCTGCTCCTGCCAATGGTGGGATGAGCCTACCCAGACCACTACCATTTTCCTTATGACAATTCGCGCAGTACTGCTGGTATAAAACTCTGCCTTGCACCATATACTGTTCGTAGTACATTTTTTCACGCGTACCTAAATTCTGCGTAGCAGCATTTTCATGAGCGCCCCCACTACAGGCGATCAGTAAAATACAAAAGCCAAAAAAAGGAATTCTATGCAAGGCTAGCATCATACCGACTTAGCAGTCTTAGTATCGCTTTTAAGAAGTCTTCTAATGTCACGAATTAAAACATCTACCTGCTCAGGCTCAGTACCATCGTACATACCCCGTATGTGCTTATCTTTATCTACTAAAATAAAGGCACCACTGTGGATGAAGCCACCCGGTTCGTTTTCATCTTCCATTGCTGTAACCATATAGCTCTTAAGGCCCATTTCGTATATTTCGTCCTTATCCCCAGTCACAAAATGCCAGTTGTTACCAGACACCCCTAATCTTTCAGCATAGTCGTGCAATACTGCTACTGTATCGTGAACCGGATCAATGGTGTGAGAGAGCAATGCTACTTCGTCGTTATTTTTGAAAGCTTCGTAAATTCTCAACATTTGCGTCTTCATAACCGGGCAAATCGTCGGGCAGGTGGTAAAGAAAAAGTCAGTGACATACACTTTATCCTGAAAAGTCTCAGGTGTTACAATAATACTGTCTTGGTTAATAAAGCGAAAGTCAGCTACCTGATGGTATAAAGTATCTATCATTTTTTTGTCATTGACTGTTTTCTCCACAAAATCATGCCTGCCCAGATACGGAAGCTGATCATTACTTTTTTCATTTTCCTGAAGAAAAGAGCATGACGGAAGGAAAACGGATGATATGATGAATGCTAAAAATAATGCAACGTTAAGTCTCATAGCCTATGACATTAATACGGTTATATTTAGAACAAATATAGGCTAATGTGAATTCCACACCGGTGTTTTTTTAAAAAGAATAGATGCATGTGACATACCTACAAACAAAAAACCCAACTCAATCAGTTGGGTTCAGTCACATTTACCAGTTTTATGGACTTAAACTCTCTCTCTCAAAGGTAAATTGATGTAGAAGTTTGTACCCTGCCCTTCAATACTCTCATACCATATACTACCCTGGTGCCGCTCAATAATTTTTTTTGCCAAATACAGGCCCAGTCCACTTGACTCTTCACCATCTGTACCTCTACGAGTTGCTTTGCTGAACTTAGTAAAAATATACGGCCTTAATTTCTTGGGTATCCCTATGCCCTGATCAGATATAGATATATTAGCGACATTAGCATATTTAACTAGTTTGACAACTACTTCAGAGTCTTCAACAGAAAATTTATAAGCATTAGATAGTATAAGCTCTATGGCGCGACGTATGGCATGATCATCAAGATGAAGTGAGATATCTTCTTCCAGGTCTTCGTATGAGAATTTAATACACTTTTCCGTATTGATAGTTTCCGAAAATTTGTTGGTGACATCCCTGAGTAGTTGATTAATGACTACAATTTTTGGCTCTTGTAAAGAGTCCTCTTCAAATACGTGTTCTGAATTGATAAGATTGTGAATAATACTTTTTATGGAAGCACAATCACGCTCGATAGTCTCGAAGTACTTCCTGGTATCTTCGTCCAAATTATCTTCAAAACTCTTGTAAAGTGATGAATTACAGCTCCTTATTCTAGTGAGCATACCTTTCAGATCGTGACCAATACGGGATAGTATCTCTTCGTTAGTTTCTGCACTCTTTACCATAAACAGTAATTATTTAGGGCTTTTTGTACTTGATTTAATACAATTTTAGTTCTCAAGTAAGAAATAAAACTTTAAATGTTATTTTATTAATGCCATTGTACCAAAAAATTAAAATATACGAGGAAAAAGAGCATAAGTTAGCTAAGAAAGTTAGAGGCGTATCCCTCAAATAATTGGAAGATAGCTTTAATACTGCATGAGCAAATAGGTAACTGGTTCATATAAAACCTCCCCTGAAAAAATGGAAGCTAGCCGGCACTTTCTTAAATCAGGTTTCAACGTAGCATCTAAATTATTTAAGTAAAAAAGGAAAACTCGTAATACTACTTACTAAATTTAGGATAGTTGAGGGGGTAGACTGCATCTTGCAGGGCCATTTTCTGTAAGAAATTGATATTTTTTATAGAAGACGGTTTACATAAACCCTTTCTGTATGTACTAACCACAAACTATTCAATCCTATGCTCAAGAACACTTCGCTAACCTGCTTACTCATTTCCCTTTGCAGTCTGTTATTTCTAAACTCCTGTGAAGAGATCATACAAAACCTGGAGCCTTGCGATTTTAATTACGGTGCCCTGGCTTTTACAAAAGGGCCTGCCAACCAGGTTCAGGAAATAACTCCATCGTTCTCACAAAGATCTGCCACCGGTACTTTTAGCAGTTCGCCAGCAGGGCTGGTTATAGATGCAGAGACCGGTGTAATTGATGTGAATGCCAGTGACCCCGGCGAATACACGATTACGCACGAAGATGAGACTACCTGCAAAACCAGTATTCTGATTCAGGAAGGAGAAAAGGAGTGTAGCTTAGTATACCAACAACAAATTGTAGCACCAGGGCAAGTAGACTTCCTCCTTGCCAGAGTAAACGGAGAACGTGTTAACTCAGGTAAATTTTATGCAACTCCCGCAGGTTTAGCCATTAGTGACACAAATGGTTCTATTGATGTCAGAGCCAGTGAGTCTGGCATCGAATATACGGTTTTTTATGAGTCCGAAGATAAAAATACCACGTGTCAAACAACTTTAACCATCAGCGGAATTAATTATGAAGATACACGCATTGATTTTACCAACGAAGTGGCAATCGTAGCACCTTTTTTCGTAAAGGAAGAACAACAGCAAGCTCCAGTCGGTATCTACGATATTGATAGAGCCGCTACTGAGTTAAATTTATCCATCAACCGGGAAACCGGTGAAATCAATCTAAAAGAAACGCTCCAGACAATTTCAGGTCAGGAATTTGACGGAGACTTGCCATCTGGATTTACAAGAAAGTTTACAATTTCTTACCGGCTACCAGCACAGGAACTTGAATCAAATATTGAAGTACAACTCTTCTGGTATGCGAATGAGGACGATATTCCTGACGACTTGCTAGAGTTGCTGGTCGGAAAAGGGGTACCTACAAACGGCAAAATAGAAAAACGCCCTCCTTACATATTGACTGTGGGTGAGTATGGTCAATAATTAAATACCAAAGGCAGTTCTTGATATCCAGATAGGTATTTTTGAGAAATTTTCTGGGGTTCTTTAGCTGCCTTTATACTTGTCTTTTGATGACATGAGCTAACTAAATCACAATCAGGGTAGCCTTTTTACGATAATAAACACGTTGACCAATGAGGGGTAGATATTTTTGCTTATTGCTTTTCTTATTTTCCATAGTTCAGATGATTCCGCGTAACGCTCTAGCTCAGAATGATCTAAAAGAGAAAGCGTTAAGACTTTTTTCAGAAGCCGAAGCAAATTTCTTTGTAGATAAACCCACTGAAGAAAATGACCAGCTAGCAGTTAAATATTACAGGGAAGTCATCGATCTGTACGAAAACTCCGGTCAAGTGTCAATGCTCCAGGCCGATAGCTATCAGCGTCTGGCTAGCATTGAGCTCGGTAAAGGCAACTTTACAGAAGCCAAAAAAGGCTATCATTATGCTCTAAGCCTCAAGAAAGATATGAACCAGGTAGAGGATTCAGTTTATTTTCAGGAGCTTGTTTATCTAGGAGATGCTCATTTTCTTACGGACCGCCCGGATTCTGCCGAATGGTACTACGGCCAGGCTCAGCAAATTGCCAACTGTCATCCTGAGATTTACGATGTAGAGAGAATATACAATTCTTTCGGTGCCTTCTATTACCAGACCGGCAATTACATACAGGCGATTAACTACTACCAGAAGGCTTTATCTTTTTTAAATGATAATAATACTGACTATGAAGAAGCAGTTGTCTCTTTTACGTATAATACGGCAAATGCTCAACTTAAAATGTCGCAGTACCAAGACGCTATTCAATCATACAGGAAGTTGCTCTCATACGGGATTTTTTCAGAATATATCTATCTCAATCTTGGGCTGGCATTTATCCAAACGGCCCAGTATGATAGTGCGAATTATTATCTAAGTAAGACAACAGATAGCCAAAATCCTAAAATCAAACTCAGCAGTACCAACGCGCTGGGTCACCTATCCCTGGAGCAAGAGAATCTGGAAGTTGCTGCCGCACTTTTCCGGCAGGCTATTACTGCCAACGACTCTTTATATCAGTTCCGAAACCGATTCCTTACTAAATCTTTCCTGGGACTAGGGCAGGTTTTTTTGAAACAGGGACAATACCGAGAAGCACAGCTTCAGTACCAAAATGCTTTGGACAATAATGTATTCAGTAACATTGATTCCACAGCTAAATCACCGGTAGGTGGCTTAAATCAGGTTATCTCTCCACTAGATCAATTTACGGCTTTACGGGGGTTGGGTGAATCCTATAGACTACTTTACAACATGAGTCAGGATGAAGACTGGCTCAGGAAGTCATTAGCATCTTTCCAGCAGGCATCACAAACAGCTCGTTATATTCAGAAAACATACGATAACGACGAAGCAAAGCTTTTTCTAATCCAAAAAGTGTATCCTCTTTACGAGCAAGCCATTGTTACGGCCAATCACCTGTACCAGCTTACCAAAGACGAGGCATTTGCTCATTGGGCTTTTCATTTCTCTGAAAAAAGTAAGGCAGCCGTCTTGTCTGAAGTCCTGAATGAACTGGAGATCAAAAGCACTGCTGCACTCAGTGACAGCCTGATTCAGGAAGAGCGCAACTGGAAACAAAAGATTACCCAAGCACGGCTTCGCATGGTTGAAAGTCAGGATTCTGCTACGACGGATAGACTCCACCAGCAGCTTATTGACTACGAAATAGGGTTGGCTAGGACGATCAAGGCACTAGAAAAGGATGAAAAATACTACCAACTGAAATATCAGACCGACAGCGTTGATATTTCTGCCATCCAACAAAGTTTACTAACGCAGGAAGATGCCATGCTTGAGTACTTCATGGGAAAAGATAGTCTCTATACTTTCACCCTAACCCAAGATCGTTTTATAACCCAGGCTTTTCCTATTGATGCAAGATTTATTACTGCACTTAATGAAGTGCGAGCTGCTATCTACGAATACAGGATGGGACAGGCGTACGATCAAAGTCAGAACGCTTACTTACTTTATCAGAAACTACTTCAACCTATTGAATCTATATTGCAAAACAAGAAACGCTTAATCATTGTACCCGACGGCCCGTTAAGTTACCTACCGCTGGAAATGCTCAACAATAACCCTGCTACCAACCATTACCTTATACATGATTTTACCTTCAGCTACGCTTACTCAGCTACCTTACTGGAAGAAGCAGTAAGTCAGCGGAGAGATAAGGATACCGGTTCCATACTGGCCATGGCTCCCTTTGCCGGAGACGAGGAAGGCAACATTCGTAGTAATGGATTTAGTATGCTGTTTAGTTCTAAAGAGGAGGTAGAAAATATCGGTGGTAGCATCTATTTGGAAGATAGAGCAACTAAAAGGCTGTTCCTGGAGTTGGCCGGTAAGTATGGTGTCTTACATCTGGCTACCCATGCCAGTATTAGCAATAATGACCCACTGAATTCTTTCATAGCTTTTTTTCCTGATCAGGATAGCTCTACTGTAGGCTACCGGCTGTATACCCATGAGTTATACAATCTGGAATTAGACAGTGTCAAGTTGGTAGTACTGAGTGCCTGTGAAGCAGGTAATGGTAAGCTAATCAAAGGCGAAGGCATCATAAGCCTGGCGCGGGCCTTTGCTTACGCAGGTTGTCCCAATATTGTGACCACGCTCTGGAAAGCATTGGATAAGTCTACTGCGTCAATCGCTACCGGTCTGCACAAATATTTGAAGAAAGGATATACAAAAGATAAAGCACTAAGGCAGGCAAAATTGGATTACCTCAAAGCCAAAGACGTACATCCACTGATGAAGACACCTTATCATTGGGCCAATTTTATATTTATTGGAGATTCGGCCCCGATTTACGAACCATATTCTGAGCTTTGGTGGTGGGGCCTGGCAGCAATCATTCTTTTTGCTGTAAGCTACTGGTTATTCAATAAGAGAATTTTTTAAACTGCAAAGGCGTAGTTTCCAAAGTGCATAATCACTTACGAGTTGGTCATAATAATCACCGTACTCCTGGTTAGACTTAAGTTCTTGTAATATAGCGATTGCTTCATCATAGCGGCCCAGCATTATTTGCGTAATTGCCAGATTATAGGCAGCTTTCTGTTGCCAGAAATCTTTCGCTTCACTTAGCAAGTCACCACTCAAAATCTGTTTGTAGTTAGATGCTGCTTGCTCATACTCAGCCAGTTGTAAATATGCAGCAGCAGCAATGTACTGCTCCTTTACCGTTGGATTATCCTGTTGAGCAAAAATTGCGACTGCATCCTGGAAATTGTCTTTCTGATAAGCTTCCAGAATCGTTGATAAGCTAACGGATTCTTCGCCACTACGTTCAACGACATCTACTACTTCATAATTAATTTTATCAGCATAAATTCCCTGAGGATCTACCAGGGTAGCCTGGATGGCAGCAAAAACCAATAGTACCAGCAGTAAACTGGCAGCTATCCGTAAGGCGTAGAATCCTACCGGTAGTGGTCGTTCTATGGCGGTTTTCTTACGGTCTGAGGTTTCATGTAGCATATTATTACGAATATGTTGAACCTCATCCCTAAGCCCTTGATATTGAACGGCTTTTCTGGAGATGTCTGTTTTTTCAAGCTCGTCTTTAAGGGCATCGTTTTGGGTAAGCTCTAATTCAAAAGCTTTCCTTTCATCCTTCGGCATAACTCCTTTAAGATAGCGATCTATTTTATCGTATTTCTTGAGTTCATGATCACCCATTGACTAAAATATTTTTAAAATGTTGTCTGATTTCTTCATGGTCGTCCAGAAGCTTGTGCATCTTTTTCATGCATTTATACTTCATATTTCTAGCAATCTGCTCATTCTCATAACCCATTTCTTGGTAAATTTCTTTGTAGGGCATGTCCATGAAATAAACTAGGTGAAGAATCTTCTGACAGTTTTCGCCCAACTTCTTGAGCAGAGCCGCTACTTCTTTCTTCACTTCGTTCTCTTTGACTGAATTATGCACATCATCTTCAACCTTCGGATTTTCATCATAGTAACGAGTTTCCCGATTGAGTGCTCTTTTTCTTCTTTTCAGTTCGTTCAACCAAAGGTTACGAATAACAGCGTGCAGAAAGGTTGTTATCTTACTATCCCCTCTGAACTTCCCATTGTTTACTGTGTCTATGAAAACTACGATAGATTCCTGGAAAAAATCTTCGGCGTCCTGGTCGTTCCCCTGATTACTTTTGATATACGCTGCAAGGCTGTAGAAATAGTTCTTGTACAATAAGTGTACAGTAGGCTCAAGGTTTTTGCCGCTACTGATATTTTCAAGAATGTCTTGATCAGAAACAGATTGTTCTGCCTTTTTCATTGCTATAGGTTAGTAATTGCTGAAGCTCTGTTCATAATCAAATTACTGAAATATTTTTAGTTTTTTCATCTACTCGTACAGGCAACAGGCAAAAGTTTAAAATAAAAACATACCAGTAAGGTTACATAATTTAGTTTCAGTACACTAACCGGTAAATGGTTAAAATGAAAGCATTCCTGTTTACCAACCTGTTCTTTATCATACTGGGGAGTTTACTGACTGTTGATCAGGTATATTCTCCCAATAGCACTGATTTTTTGGAAAAGATAAATATTTACCGTTCCCGGATAAATCCTGCTAACCAATCGGTGAAAACCCTGGTGCTTGACTCAGTAGGCTTGGCTTGCTGGCTTAGTGAAACTGGTCAGTTGCACAGCATCAACGACGATACTGCCCGGCATATCATTCTCAATAAGAGCAATAGAGAATGGGAAAACGTAACCTATATTGAAGATTTTTGCCTGGATGCGGCCAATGATAGAATCTACTTTACCGACATTATGGACCTGGTTACAGGCCGGGGTGCTATCAAGGTAAGCGACCTTCGGGGTAACGACCTGAAAACACTTCTTACCTTTCAAGACGAAATACCCTATCAGGTAAACCTGTCTTCTTCTGGTAAGCTTCTGTTTTACCTGTCACAAAGAAACTTTCGAGATGCTTCTTACCAACTCCGGGTGATTAACCTTGACAATGGTGAACGGGGAACACTTCATTCATCCAACCGAAAAATTAGTAAGCTCAACATTGACCATTCTCTGGAACTGCTAAGCATCGCTGATCCTGAGCAGGGTCAACTTACCTTCACAACCACTACCTATAATACCCAAATCCTGGCTGATGCTACGCCCTGAACTATGAGTCATAAGGATTGATCTCCATCAGTGGCGTAACTATGAATTTAATTTCACTAACGACCTTTTCTGTATAGTTTTCTTAAGCGTACCTCATGATTTGTAGTCCTTGTCTGAAGAAGTTATTCGCTTTGTAATCGTAATTTTTACTTTAATAGTGCCGGTTTGTTAGTAAGTAACTGACGCTGTGATACCCGCCATCCAATCCCGTCTGGATTTTACGCGATGAGACGGACAAGTCCTAAGATTTTTACTATTTTTTATTGTAATCATGTAGTGAAGGTTTGCTTTTGCGTGATACCCCAAAAGTGAGCCTCTTTTGTTACAATGAAAACTAACTCACCCCATCTCAATCCTTTAGAAAAATTGTCGTGTAGAGTAGGCTAAAAGGCAAATTTAGTTCCGATGAAACTACCCTAATATATTGGACAATCTATTTGTACGGGGGTGACGTACTTCTACCTTTGTTGGTTGATGCAAATTTTTTTAAGAAACGAGCGAACATCAAAAATGCATAACATTTGAATTCTGTACACTTATGGCTATATTAACTAAATATTTATTACATATGTTTGCAATAACACATCCAAGAAACCTATGCAGGACCTCCTAATAGATAAGGCCGTAAGCTTGCGTGATACGACTCAAAAGTTAAAGGATTTAGCTCAACTTTATGCTCACGGAATTTCTATGTCAGATCCGAAGGTCATGTTACCCTTACATGATGCCTGTGCTACTTGTGTAGAGATGGGAGCTATCTACCTAGATGCTTGCCATGATCAGGCGGGTAAGCAAACACACCAGATCTTTGACACCTTGGTGGGTTTAGAGGTGATTGACCGGTCTCTAAGCAGAAGATTACTATCCCTTATCTCTTTTGGAAAGCTAGTACAGCATGCTCAACGCATCAAGGGGAAAAAGTGTAACGTCCATCTACAAGAAAAGCATTTGGATGACATGCAGACCTTTACAGAAAACCTCCTGATGGCCCAACCTGTTTAATATCGGGCAATCAGTTTAAGGTTCAGAAAACGAGCCGATAACCGATTGGGCACTGCATACTGTCTGTTTTGCACATCTTGTACCCAGGTAAATGAAATTGTATTATCAGCGCCCAGTACGTTGAGCACCTCCAGGCCTATCCAAACGGAGCGAAAGAAACCATTATTAGCCGTTTTTTCTTGCCGAAAATTAAGTTGTTTGTTGAATCCCAGGTCCAGGCGGTTGTATGCCGGACCGTCCAGAAAATTGCGGTATCGCTGGCTTTCAGGAGGGCCAAAAGGTAAACCCGAGCCATACAGATACTTCACATATACCCGCATACTAGGGTCGTTAGGAATATGATCCTGAAAAAAAAAACCAAAATTTAACAGTTGATCCGAGGGGCGACGCATGTATCCACGTTTATCACCAGCTATGTTTTCACAAGTCTGCATCAGTCCCAAGCTGAACCAGGACTCAGAACCGGGAATAAATTCACCACTAAGCCTGAAATCCGCTCCAGTTGCATATGCTGTAGCGTTGTTTTCAGCAAAATAGCGAATGCGAACATTATCTACGTCATAAGGAACTACGTTGTATAAATGTTTATAGTACATCTCCGTAAGTAGCGCAAACTCCCGCCCAAACATCATAAAACGATAGTCGGCCCCAGCAATAAGGTGCAGCGACGACTGAGCCTTTACATTTTTATTAAGTTGCCCAAGCCGATTACGTAGTTCCCGGTAAAAAGGGGGTTGCTGATATAGTCCGGCCGCAAAGCGAAATACCACGTCGTGTAGCATTTGTGGTTGCAAAGAATACTGAAAGCGGGGGCTGAGTAACCACTGTTGATTTACTGACCAATAGTTTGTCCGCAAACCATAATGTAAAGTGTGTACCTCATTAAACTCCAGGGTATTCTGAATATAGGTGAAGAAGCGATGTGAGTTAAGCTCTAGTTCATTATTCACACTTCTTACTATCTGACTGAAATCAGCAGAGTCAGTGAAGACATACTCCTGTACCATATCGTCAATTTGCTCATGTGCGTAACCGGCTCCAAATTCAATTGTATTACGAGCATTGATAGCCAGTGCGTGGCGGTTTTCAATATTGATAATATCAGCCTGAAGGCGGTTACGGGCAGAAGCGTAGTTTGTACCGACCCCCAAGGTACTGATACAGCGATTGAAGTTTCTGGCTCCCGGAATGATGTTAATATCGCAAAGTCTATAGCTCGCTTCCAGGTCAAAATATTCTCGTTCCTGGGTATAAACCCTTGAACTGATGAATTTGGTGGTCCAGTTTTCATTAAAGCGATGGGTGAGCTTGAGACCTACCTGAAAAGTACGGTAGTCCAGAGTTTCCTGGCCGTCGTACCCCACAAAGAGTCGCACAGGTTCATCCAATGTACCGAAGGTAGTCACACGGCTCTCAGGACGGACAAAGTAGCGGTTTTCAGCCACGGCAGTTAAAATGCCCAGTTCGGTTTTGGTTATGTCCGGATCGCTGTCCAGATCCAGTTGAACGTAGGATTGAAGATCCAGAAAACGCGGGAGGTATTGTCCATTGATCTCCAGGGTATTCAGCAGATACTGCGCGGTTTTGTACCTGCCACCTAGGAGGTAGCGGATGCGTTCGTTTTTACTGCTCCCCTCCAAATGTATACCCCCGTTCAAAAGACTCATCGTAGCCGAAGCTCTAGTCTTTTCAGGCTTTTTGTAAGTCACATTGAGCACCGAGGATAGCTTATCGCCATATTTAGGCTGCCATCCACCTGATGAAAAACGGACACTAGTCACCAGGTCAGGGTTGATAAAGCTAAGTCCTTCCTGCTGGCCAGCACTTACCAGAAAAGGCCGATAAACCGGAATATCATTCACGTACACGAGGTTTTCATCGTAGTTCCCTCCCCGCACCGAGTATGAAGAGGATAGCTCGCTGTTGCTACTTACTCCCGGAAGCGTAGATAAAACCTGATTAAATTCGCCGAAAGGTGAAGGCAACACTTTGGCAGCTTCTGGTTCCACCGACATCAATCCTGCTTCTCTTCGGGTAAACTCATTATCAACCTGGCCACTCACCTCTATCTGCTCTAATACTCGGATGTAGGACTTGAGTACCACATTAAGGGTGATGGTATCGGAAGGTTCCAGTACCAGATCACGGAAGTAGAGCTGATACTCTAAATGAGAAAAAATTAGCTCATACGCACCTGGATCTACATCTATGTGAAAGTAGCCTTCCTGATCGGTAACCGTGCCTCGGGATGTACCTACCAGGGTGACATTAACTTCAGGAATGCCTAAGCCGGTACTATCACGGGCGTACCCTTTTACCACTGAAGTTTGCGCAAACAGGCCTGAGCCGAAGAAGATAATTAACGAAACCAGTAAGCAGCCTTTCAGTATACTACAAGTATTTGTTCTTACTGAGGATAAAAAGTCTGGTATCATGCTTAATACTGGCGGAAGAGAAAAAAGTGAAATGACATTTGATTACCCAGCCACCCCAGGTGGATTATTCGTTCAAGCTTACTTTCTGCAATGATTTGAGCTCGGAGATGGTAGTCTCAGGATTTTCCGAAGAGAACACAAAACTGCCGGTAACCAAAGCACTGGCGCCATATTGTACTAGCCGTGCAGCATTACCAGAGTTGACGCCGCCATCTACCTCCACCCAGCAGGAAACTCCCTCCTGCTGCATTAGCTGCGCCAGCTTTTGTAATTTATTATAGGTGTTTTCAATAAACTTTTGCCCCCCAAAACCCGGATTGACGGACATCATCAGTACCAGATCAATGTCTTGAATAATATCTTCCAGCATGCTTACCGGAGTGTGAGGATTCAAAGCTACGCCAGCTTTACAGCCCAGTTCCTTGATTCGGCTGATCGTACGATGCAAATGTGGACAAGACTCTAAGTGAACTGTAAGTCGGTCGGCACCAGCATCGCGAAAGGCTTCCAGGTAGTTATCAGGCTGGTGAATCATCAGATGTACATCAAGGGGTTTTCTCGCGTGCCGATATATTGACTTACAGACCGGGAGACCAAACGAAATATTGGGCACAAAGACACCATCCATAATATCCACATGTATCCAGTCGGCCTGGCTCCGATTAAGCATTTCTACATCGCGCTGTAGGTTGGCAAAGTCAGCTGATAGTACCGACGGGGCTATTACAATCTCCTTCATACTAAGGCTGTTCATCTTTGAAACTAAAACTTAACAATTTTGAGGGTATCCGATACGCTGGCAGTAGCAATATGGAGAATATAAATTCCCGGAGCCAAAGCTTCGGTATCCAGTGCTATTGAGTTTCGGTTAAACTGTACATACTTTTTTTCCAGCACTAAGGTGCCTGCCGGATCGTACATATGCAGTTCCAGCGGGGCTTCCAGTATTGCGTTTACCGGCTTGATAAAAAGATCACTATTTTCCAGCGGGTTAGGGAATACTCTGAAATCGTGACTTCGTAGTGACTTTTCAATGGGCAGTAAGACGTTCCTACGAATTCGTTCATAATTAGGGATGCCAAAACCGGTTTCGTTATCCGGAGTCATCGCCTTATCCCCTGACTGTCTTATTCTGTCAATAATCTCCAGATGAGAGGCTTCGGGAAAAGCTTCCCAGATTCCGGCAGCAAAGCCAGCAATAAGAGGAGCTGCAAACGAGGTTCCGTTAGACCGCATAACGTTGCCAGCAGCGTTGACCACAACAGTCTGTAAACCAAGCGCGGAAACGTCGGGTTTGATCCGACCGTCTACGGTAGGGCCGTAGGAGCTAAAAGATACTTTATCATAACTATTACTGACTGCCCCCACTGCCAGTACATTGACAGCGTCAGCAGGTGGTGAAACATAGCGCCAAGAGCCACTTCCTTCGTTACCGGCACTCACTACACACAAAATGCCTTTTTCACTGGCCATATTGAGTGTGCGGGTAATGGCTGCACTATGACCATCAAGATCTTCATAAGCATAATCCATATCCGCTTCGTTAAAGGTCGTATAGCCCAAGGATGTGCTGATAATATCGACGCCGGTACTGTCTGCAAATTCGGCAGCAAAGAGCCAGTTATATTCTTCAATGCGGTATTCGGAACTTACATCTTCGGTAACACAAAGCATAAAATCTGCACTATAAGCCCCAGCTTCAAGTATGCCCTCCCGGTAAGCACCAATACAAGAAAGTACCTCTGTTCCGTGCTGACCATAACGGTAAACGTTGGTATCGTTGCCTACAAAATCGTAGCCGGTCAACATCCGATCTTCTTCAAAAATATGGCTGAAGTAAGAAACCGTATCCACCCCGCGAAAACCACCATCAAATACGGCTACCAGCTGGCCTTTGCCATTGTAGCCATCAGCATGCATTTCATCAATGCCTAACATATCGTTCTGAAGAACGTTAAGAAGCTGGTTATTTTCTTTAAGTGGATCCTTGAGCTTTCTTGAGCTACCTATAGAAGAGCCTGATTTTTTTCGGGCACCTCGAGCCCTGGGCTTGACCATTTCTGTTTTTCCCACGAATGATAATTTTCGTACCTCCTCTAATTCCTCAATACTAAGCTGTACTAGTACGCCATTCATCCAGCGAGTCCGATAAAAGACTTCGGCTCCCAGTGTCACGAGCTGCTCTACATAAGATTCATTGACGGGCAGGTCGCTTTCTTCAACTGGAATATTGAACTTAGCGCGACGAGCAATAGCTCTTTCAGAAAGAAATGCTTCCGGTTGGTCTACCGAATATTGGGTATAGGCTTTATCAGTGAAAAAAACCATATACTGGGCTTCCTGCGCATAAAGCGGAATCAGGCTCGTCAGCAGTACTGCCAGCGTCAGTAGAGAAAGATGGGATGTGAGATTACTCTTTACCATAGGCTATCAGCGTTTGACGATAGATACGTCCGGATTCCAGCAAGCCGAGACCGATACAGGCAGGTTCACTGTCACAATACTGCAATCTAAGAGATTTTTTGTAAACCAAGCCTAAATCCTGGGCATAGGTTTCGCTGGCCTCCACCCGTGTGATAATGGTATCTTGGCTTTGTTCTTGGATGACAGTTAGCAGGTTATCAAAAGCGCTGCTATCCAACGGACTCACTATCTCGTCTTTTAACACCTGAGGGATGGCGACTAGTTCGTAGTTGTCTTCTTCCTTGCCGTTAAGAGCGTTGGCATCCCAAGTGAGTCCAGCCCTGAATGGAAAAACAAGCTTAACCTGAGGTACATTATTTTCAACCACAACAACGCGCTGAGCATTACTACGGGCTGTCCAGACTGAATCCAGCGACCACTGATCCACACTGGCTGGACGTTTAAAACGTTCTAACCTGAATACCACTTCTCCCCCTTGTCCGGGGAGAGAATCTGCCACCACTTCACGCAGTTGATATCGCTGCGTATCAGGTTCGTTTGCGACCGTGTAGTTAATCACTTCAATCTCATACTCAGCGTAACGACCTGTCTCCAATGGATAATAATCCAGACCCAACCGTAAATCTTGCGGAGGAAGAAATTCTGATTGGCAGGCGGCTAAAACAACCAAAAGCAGAAAACAAAAACGATTCATTAGAATTTAACTAATTGATGTAAGCAGCTAAGTTAATGTTCTAACCGTAGAAAGCATCAATTATTTTAGACTGGAGTTGACGATGTTATTAAAAAGGATAAAAATAGGAATAAACGGCAACCTATTGGAGATTAACATCTATCAGAAGATAGATTCCCTGACGCGACGGGTATACTCATGAATGGCAGTGTTGAAGTCAATCTCTTCGATGAAAATTGCTGCCAGTATGAGAGACAATTGTTTACCTTCTTTATTCCCTTGCACGGCTATAGGAAGCTTTTCCCAAGCCACAAAGGCTTTTTCTGCAGTAACAAGCTCTTCCATTAACATGTTATCTACCAGCTTTTTTACCTCGGGTATTTTCATAGCTATGCCTGCCAATAATGCAATCAAACTAGCCTACCTATTTTTATACAGATTGAGGCTGTGGTGAGTCCATGCTCAGTTTCAAATCGGTATATCGCCTACGAGTGTCTTCACTTACAGTGGCCGCCTTGGTTTTGATAGCATAGGCTACAATCTGAGAGGTATTTTCGCGAGTAGCATCAGTTACATTGTGATCCGGCTCGCAATTTATGAGCAACATCTCAAGAAAACTGTTCAATTCTTCATCCGTTAAGGTATCTACTATGAAAAAGAGCATTTCGTAGAGTTGGATAGATCCAGCTGTAAACAAAATTGTTTTCTGATGCTCCTCAGTTTGAGCCAGAAAAAGACCTTCTAAATACCGTGAAGCCAAAAACTTGCCCATCAGTTCATGGCTAAAAGTGATAGTTCGCTGACTGAGGCCTAGGGTACTACGTTTCTCGGCTTCTTTGAACATTCTGCTGCGAATCAGGATCTCCTTTATTGATCTTAACAGCTCAGGAGTAAGATTAGGTTGAAATTTACTTATCAAATGACCTACTTCATCCCTGGGTACAGCACGTTGATCGTCTTTGAGCATGACGTATGACAACTGAAAGATAATATCTAATCTAGTATCTCCATTGAGGTAGAGTTCGTTGAGGGCAGTATCCTGCATGAGTAGGTACTTATATAATTCAGCCCTGGTGTACGGCACTGCATCAGGTTGATTATGCTCCAAAATCTCCTTAAGGACTGATAGATCTTGAGGATTGGTAGCCAGCAACTTCACCTGAGTGGGAAGCTTAGGCCATATGTCCTCCTTCAACTCTTTGCTTAGATAATCCCGCGCTTGCTCCTCGGTTAGCTGAGCCAACCGGTAGATACAAAGTTCAGAACGAGAAAAAGGATTGGTCTGGGTGGCAAAAATTACCTGGTTGTAAGCATTCCGGTTAAGAAAGGGTTGGAATACCTCTAGAAAGCTGTTTTTATCTACCTCATTGACTGAATCAAACAGTAGTAGAAAACCTCCTTTTTTGATTAAAAATTGTATTGCATCCTGATTTAGCTCGACTCCACCGCCAACGAGAGCATCTTGTATCGTATTTTCCACGCTATTCTTAAGTGAAGTGGCTTTTAAATCTAGATACAGCGGAATTAAATGGTACTGATGATTCGCAGCAGCCACTAAGTGAGCCAGGTACTTGAGCAAAATACTTTTACCGGTGCCACTGCGTCCCAGGACCATATGTGACTTTATGCTTTGGGGAAAATGTTCGTCGGTAACATCTTTCAGAAATTCAAGGGTGGTGCGTTGCCGCGAAAGGCTCACTGAAGAGGTGTCAATCAGCGTCTTTTCAATGTAAGTAGCGGGTAGCTGCTGCTCAAGGTTTGTAGATACTTTTTGCAAGTAGTTCTGAAAAAGACGTGACCTTGCCCATTTACTGTTCATAATTAGATTGTGAATAGGAGGAAACTTGGTAAGATAGCCGGAATTAACCAGGGA
>CAZZGE010000012.1:0-44565 GCA_964653665.1 uncultured Porifericola sp.
AAGCCTACTACCAGGAAGCAGGCCGCGCAGGCCGCGACGAAAAAAAGGCTTATGCTCTGATACTTTATAATGACCAGGATATTGAAAAGCTAAAAAGAAGGATAGAGAATTCACACCCCAGCCTGGAGACCATTCGTAAGATTTACCAATACCTGGCCAACTACTATCGTATTGCGGTTGGTAGCAGCCATATGGCCAGCTATAATTTTATAATTGATGACTTCACCCAGACATACAAGCTTGCTGCCGCTACTACCTATTATGCTTTTCAAAGACTAGAAGAAAACGGGCTGGTACAGATGAGCGAGGCGTTTTTTAGCCCCTCCCGTCTGCATATTCTTATTGACCACACTGAAATGTATAAGTTCCAGGTAGCCCATGCTGAGCTAGAGGCCCTGACCAAAGCACTTCTCAGGCTCTACGGTGGGGAGCTTTACGCAAACTTTGTAAATATTTATGAAAAACAACTTGCCAGAGAACTCAAGACTTCTGCTGATTCCATTCGGAAAAAGCTACAAAAAATGGAGAAAATGGAAGCAGTAGTGTACAACGAACAAAAAGACAAGCCCCAGATAACTTTCATGACACCCCGCTACAATGCCAGTAGCATACCCCTCTCCAAAAGGGACCTGGAACAAAAAAAAGAACTGTATGAAAAAAAGGTAAAAGCGGTTATCCACTATACCCAGCACGAGTACCGCTGCCGAACGCAGCTACTGCTAGAATATTTTGACGAGATCAGTTACGATCGCTGTGGTATCTGCGACGTTTGTATAGCCCGAAAAAGCGTAAAATCACATGACGATATATCACTCAAACGCGAACAATTTAATGACATAAGGAGTACGCTCATGAGATACCTTGCCAACAAACCTACTGCTCCTGACCAGTTAGTCGTTGAGCTTCAACCTGAAAATGAGCAGATGATGTACGAAAGTATCCGTATTATGCTTGACCAGGGTGAACTCCACTACGACAGCCAGGGCCGCATTACTTCTACCCGTTAGGGATTAGTCACCCTCTGTTTTAAAAATATTGCTGATGTCAATAATATCAAGATAGGGCTTCAAACACTTGATAGTCGTAAAAGGAATGATATTGGAGACTCTACTCTTGCGGGTATCAAACCAAATCTCGGCATAAAACTTACCAGTATGGTATAGAAATACCTTTCTGCCGGCAAAATAACGACTGCACAGCAATACACCGTTGCCTAATATAAATTGAGTTCGCTCTTCCAGGGAAAGCCTGTGAAAGGAATATAGATTATCCATTGTTTCTCTTTTATATTGTTACTTACATGTAAAATAGCACATATGTAGTAAAAAATCTACAATTCATTCTTTTTATTATGCTAAAAAAATAACAAATACAGTATTCTTAGTTAAGGTGCTATTTTATTTAGATTTTTTTATCCATTAACGCTTTTTCTTATTAAAATGTAATACTGCAAGCTGACTTATTGATTGAGCTTACCTAAGTAAATAATCATTTACAGAAATAATTTAACTATTTAAGTAGAAAGACTTGCCTTTGTCGCAATATAGCCTGCTAGCAAAGCGATTATAAATGAAGGGAAAAGCTCGGCCATATTTGCAAAATAAACGCCATATTCGGGAATACCCGGCATTACGAATTTAAAAATCGGAGTACAGATAAACCCACTGATCATAGAAGCCAGTGCTCCCGCACTGTTGTATTTTTTCCAAAAAAGCGCCAAAATTATGAGAGGGCAAAAAGTGGCGGCAATCCCGGACCAACCAAAAATGACAAACCAAAAAATTGTTCGGCTGGGTGATACGAGTGCTACAGTTAGAGCCAGCAAGAGCGCGCTCAAAGCTAACCCTAGCGTAACCTTACGTGAAAAGACAGACAACTGGCTATCCTGAATCTCGGGATGAAATATCTTCTGATAAAAATCACGGGCTACTGCACTTGAAGCCAGCACCAATAAAGAATCAATTGTAGACATAATTGCTGCCAATACTGCCGCAATGTACAAACCGCTGAGTATACCCGGGAGTAATGACTCAACCAATAAAATTAGCACGTTCTGTCCCCCGTTACCCAACACCTCAGCCGGATCATCGGCAGCGTTGGTAAAGTAAAAACGTCCTAGTATGCCAATCGTCACGGCAGAAAAATTCATGAGAAAGGTAAGCGTCACAGATACCCACTTTCCCCGGTCTATCTCATCAATGCTGCGAATGGACATGTAGCGAACAAAAAGCTGCGGAGAGCCTAAATACCCCAGTCCGATCATGATAAAACCCAAAATCTTAGTGACACTAAGCCATCCGAAACCCAATGCTCCCCAGATATTGAGTAATGCCGGATCAATACTACGAACACCATCAATCACATCTGTCGGCGAATCCACTGAAGTAAAAAATACAATGGGCAACAGTACCAAGCCAGTCACCATAATAGTTCCCTGGAAAACGTCGGACCAGGCTACTGCTACAAACCCACCAAACGACATGTATGCCACTACGACTAAAAAACCAAAGATAGCCCCAGCATAATAATCCCAGTCTAAAAACGCCTCAAAGGCAGTGCCTGTAGCATCAATTTGAGCACTCACATAGATCATGACGAATAAGGAGAGCGCAGTAGCAGCAATACCCCGCAGCAAATGGCCTCCTGCGGGAAAACGACTTTCCAGAAAGTCTGGAATAGTAATACTGTCAAATCGGTCAGTGTACCGCTTAAATGGCTTACTCATGACAAACCAGGAAATGGCAACGCCCGCCAACGTCCCCAAAGCTACCCAGTAGGCATACACGCCAAAGATAGCTCCCATGCCAGTCAGTCCCAGTAAAGCCCAGGCAGATGAGCCGGTGGCTCTTGATGAGAAAGCCACTACCCAAAAGCCCAGTCTTTTTCCCCCAACATAGTAGTCTTTGATATCTTTGACCTTGGCTGCTGCAAAATAACCTATACCGAACAATACCAGGAAATAGCTAAAGAGTACTATATATTTAGTCAGCATAGCCTCTTTACTGATTCAGGCTATTAAGTGACTGACTGACTTTCTGATGGGCATTTTTTTCTTGCTTAGTAGAGCGAGGGTTTACCTGCATGGATTTTTTATAAATACTGGCTGCGTTCTGGTAGTTCTTTTTGGTGAAGTAAGCATCCGCCAGTGCCTGATAAGTCTTCCAGCCAGGGTTAACCCTTACGTTGAGTTTAAGGATTTCAAAGGCTTCATTGTCCATGCCACTGGTCAGTAATTGCTGGCCTAGCTGGTGCAGTGATGCTTCTGTATGCTTGAAGTCATAGGGGTATGTTTCCACAAGCTTATCGTACTGCTGGAGTGCTACCTCCACTCCCTCATTGCGGATGGTGTTGAACAGCATACTCTTTAAAGAGCGTTTGGATACTTCATACGGTAAGCCGTACAACACATTTTTTACCTGCTGGGTCACTTCATTCATTCTGACTGTGCTTAGCTCGCCCAGGTTACTGAGCATGACAACCAGATGCTCATCCTTAACAAAGCGGGCCAGGAAAGAACTATACCCGGTAATATGACCGCTATGGAATACCATCATAAGATCTTTTCTGTCAGGACCCGGTACTTTTGCTATCCCCATACCATAACCGTAAGCGTTTTTGTAAGGTGTAATCCAGGTACTGCTTTCTTTACTAAAAGCCTCCACCATTTCCTGGTGTCCCTTAGTAGATATCAGCTTACCGGCATGCAAAGCTCTGTCCCATCGGTATAGGTCTTCCACGGTAGAGTACATATTCCCTGCACCCTGTAGGTTCGCCATATGCATGGGGCGCGCGTTCTCAAATTGCCCGTTCACTTCAACGTATCCGTATGATCGCTTGTCAATGATTCGGGAGCGATCGTCTACACCGGTGTCCGTCATGTGGAGAGGTTCCAGAATTTTTTCTTCCAGCAACTCAGCAAAGGGTTTACCACTTACTTTCTCCAGCAGTACACTCAGGATAAAGTATCCGCTGTTGTTATAACTGTATTGAGTACCCGGCTCAAACTCCAGATCGCCACTACAGAACTTTTGGATGACCTCATCACTATCGTATTGGTTTATTAGAGAATCTGACCATACGTAAGGTATGCTAGTATAATTAGGAATTCCCGAACGGTGCGTTAGCAGGTGATGCACGGTAACCTTTTGGGCTACATCAGAACGGTATTCAGGGTCGTAACTTGAAATAGTGCTATCCAGGTGAATTTTACCTTCTTCATACAATTGCATAACCAGCATGGCGGTAAACTGCTTACTGACTGAAGCAATGTCAAACCGGCTATCTACTTGATTGGAGATATTCCACTCCCGGTTGGCCAGACCAAAAGCTCTTTTGTAAATAACATCTCCGCTTTCTGCCACTAATATAGCTCCCTGAAAACCTTCATTTTCGTGATAGCTACTAAATATTTCGTCAATCGCTTCAAGTTTCTCCGTTGTTTGTCCGCGTACAAATGAAGTGTACGTCAAACAAAGGATCGTAACAAGGAAAGAGAAGCTTAAGCTAAAAGTGCAATTTTGCCTAAACATGAATGTGTGTGTTTTGGTAGTAGGACAATAATAGCAAAAATCAGATTGGTATAAAAAACAGAGAGTAAGCTTGTCTTTGCCTAACAAAATAAACCAACTGTCGTATCCTAAAATTAAGTATTTGCATCAATCAAAGTTAACAGAGATTAGAGATATATTTTATAAATCAGGATTTATTGGGTAAATTTTGACCTGTAGATTGGTGTATATACAATACAATTTCATCGTTTATCACAACGTACATTTTATCTAGAATGAAAAGGTATCAGATTTTATTATTTTGTACTACTCTTTTCTGCTGCGTTACGCTTATTTTTAATCTTACCTTCGCTAAAAACGCTCTGGCAACTGTGCCTTTTGAGCTGCACGGTGAACACATATTTATTCAGATTCAGGTTAACCATTCTTCCCCTTTACATTTCATTTTTGATACCGGGGCTTCAGCTACCGTGATCAATCAGAAACGAATCGGGTTACTAAAGCTGAGTTCTGACGGGTTTACTTATATTCGCACCAGCAAAGGGCCTTCTTTGGCCTACTACTCACAAAACAATGAAATCAGCCTTCAAGACTTGGTCGTAGAAGATGTGAGGGTAACCCAACTCTCTCTGGAGCACTTGGAACGTGTGATGGAGCGCCAGGTTGATGGCATCATTGGCCATGATCTGCTCAGCCAGTTCGTAATTATGGTTAACTACGATAAGTATGCTCTGGAATTCTATAACTCTGATGTATTCCAGGCGCCTACCAACTTTATCCCACACCAGATTGAGCTTATCTCTGGTCGTCCTTACATTGATGCTGCACTCACTTTATCCAATGGCGAAACCGTAGGGGGAAGATTTCAACTGGATAACGGGTCGAGTTCATCCATTACTGTGTATCCACCTTTCGTAGATAAGCATCAGCTATCGTCAAAGATGGGGCGGACTAACCTGATTTACACAATGAGCTTTGCCGGCATTACTGATAAGAATTATGCAGGACGTTTGAAAAGATTAGACGTAGGAAACTATCAGCTTACCAACATCCCTATCAGGCTAAACCGTTCTCGTTACCAGAAGCGTGCTTTCAAAGATGGAATTGGGCATATCGGTAATGAAGTACTAAAACGTTTTAATATTGCTTTTGATTACTCTAAGGAAATTTCTTACTGGTATCCCAATAGCTCTTTTGTAGAAGAGTTTAAGGCTGCTTATTCGGGGCTGGTTGTTAAGGCGGGTCGTAAAGATCCTAGGGTTTACGTAAAGCATGTTTTTGAAAACTCTCCTGCCTTCCACGCTGGTTTGGCCGAGGATGATGAAATTGTAATGATCAATAATGTGAAAACAGAGGGCAGAACTTCTCATGAAGTAAATGATCTGTTGAATAAACCAACCCAGAATATAGAAATTGTTATTCGTAGAAACAATGATGTTAAGAAATTAAGCTTGCATCCCCGATCCCTTTAGCCCTGAAGTACGGCTTTCATAGCATGCAAATTTTCTTCGCCGTTTTTGATATTTCTATTCACAAAGTCTTTTTCCATCTTCGCTCCTTTGCTGATTTTGTTAAGGACATTTTTCGCTTTTTTCAGGTAACCCAAAGCTTCTTCCTGTGCTCGTACACCCTGCTCAATTTCCTCCCGGGATTTCATTTGCCGCTTGATGCCACTCATGATATGATGGGCATAATCCATATATCCCCGAGCCATGACCAGGTGATTGTCAGGATTAAACTGGTAAGCGTCTTTGGCAGCTTGCAACTCCCGGTCTACCGGTGACATGGCATTGAATTCAGCAATTCTTTCACGAAAGGACATGCAGTTTTTGTTGTGGGCAATGGCTTGCTGGATAGCGTCTTCTCCGGAAGCAAAAGCTTGTATGCTTACCGGACAGTCCAGAAGCTGCCACATGGGCTGTTCAGGCATATGATCCCTCACAAAATTTTCGGGTGGGGATAGAAAGTATTTTTCGTTAAACTGAGCTTTGTACTCCATTTTTTCATCAAGTCCTCCGGCTCCCCAAGTAGCATCTAGCAGGTACCATCGGTCATCAATCAGTACACTGTTCCAGGCATGGTCAGCGGTGCTAAAATCTGTACGATTACGGTTAGCGAACCCTTTGCTATACCCCGGTATTATTCGGCTTTCTATGCCTACCTGGTCACATAAAGCGTTAAATAAATCTGCGTAACCCTGGCAAACTGCTTTTCCTTGCTTCAGCACATCATCCGGCCCGATCTCCAAAGAAGTACCTGGCTGATAACGACGAAAAAGATCTACATCGTAAGCTATATTTTTGGAAAGCCACACGTAGAAGCTTCTTACTTTTTCAAAATCATTTTCGGCAGGTTCAGTAAGGTAAGCCGCTAGCTTCTCCACACTTTGAGCATATTGATCTGGTGTATTTCGGGCATGCCTGTCAATCCTTGTATAGTCGCTAGGAGGCTCAGCAAAAGAGACAGACCATACCAGAAGCGTTATCAGTGTTATCAGCTTTTTCATAGGAACTATTTTTCTCAAATTTTGCAGAAGGGAAGTAAATTTCTAACCCGCAACGATGTGTTTCCTTACATGAGTTTCAAAGCTAACATACTTACAGTCCAATAAAATTCCTCAGGCGATCTTCTTATATTTAATACGTTTAGGTCCAGTATCTCCCAGTCTCTTTCTCCGATTTTCCTCATATTCTGTAAAGTTACCTTCAAACCAGTATACCTGAGATTCTCCTTCAAACGCCAGAATATGGGTGGCTACCCGATCTAGGAACCAGCGGTCGTGGGAAATGATCACTGCACAGCCTCCGAAGTTTTCCAGCGCTTCTTCCAGTGCTCTGAGCGTATTGACATCTAGGTCGTTGGTAGGCTCATCCAGGAGCAGCAGGTTGGCACCTTCTTTCAGCATCATAGCCAGATGCACCCGGTTACGTTCGCCGCCCGATAGCTTGCTCACCTTCTTTTCCTGGTCAGCCCCACTGAAGTTAAACTTACTGACGTAAGCCCGGGAGTTCACTTGTCTTCCCCCTAACGCTATCAATTCATTTCCGTCGGATATTGTCTGCCATACGCTTTTTTCAGGATCTAAAAAGTCGTGTTCCTGATCCACATAGGCTACTTTCACTGTAGAGCCAATTTCAAAGGTCCCACTGTCTGGTTTTTCACGACCGGTAATCAGGTTGAACAGGGTTGTTTTACCTGCCCCGTTAGGGCCGATAATGCCCACGATACCCGCCTGAGGCAGATTAAAAGTAAGATCTTCATAAAGCAGGTTATCACCAAAGGCTTTAGACACGTGCTCGGCCTCCAGCACCTTATTTCCCAGACGTGGGCCGGGTGGAATGAATAATTCCAGCCGTGCTTCTTTCTCTTTACCTTCTTCGCTGAGGAGCTTGTCGTAAGCATTGAGACGGGCTTTGGCCTTAGCCTGTCTTCCTTTAGGCGTCATATGAATCCACTCTAGCTCGCGTTCTAGTGTTTTTTGCCGCTTGGATTCTGACTTTTCTTCTTCAGAAAGCCTTTTTTGCTTCTGCTCCAGCCAGCTGGAGTAATTGCCTTTCCAGGGTATACCCTCTCCTCTATCCAGCTCGAGAATCCAGCCAGCTACGTTATCCAGAAAGTAGCGGTCGTGGGTCACAGCAATCACCGTCCCTTTGTATTGTTGCAGGTGCTGCTCCAGCCAGAGTACCGATTCTGCATCCAAGTGGTTGGTAGGTTCATCCAGTAGCAGGACGTCCGGTTCCTGTAACAGCAGGCGACATAGCGCTACTCTCCTTTTTTCACCCCCTGACAAATTCCCTACCAGTGCATCGGAGGGTGGTGTACGCAATGCATCCATCGCCCTCTCCAGGCGGTTATCCAGTTCCCAGGCATTTACCCTGTCTAGTTCTTCTTGTATTTTACCCTGCTGTTCAATCAATTTTTGCATCTTATCAGGGTCCTCCATAACTTCAGGGTCAGCAAATTGCTCATTGACCTTTTCAAACTGGGCCATAAGGTCCACGATTTCGTGCACTCCTTCTTCTACCACCTGTTTTACTGTCTTTTGAGGATCAAGTTGTGGTTCCTGCTCCAGCATACCGATGGTGTATCCAGGCGAAAAAACCACCTCTCCCTGGTAATTCTTCTCTTCTCCGGCGATGATTTTGAGCAGGGTAGATTTTCCTGCACCATTGAGCCCTATTACCCCGATCTTAGCACCATAAAAAAATGAAAGATATACATCCTTGAGCACCTTACGGTTGGGCGGATAAATCTTACTAACACCTGACATTGAAAAAATTACCTTTTCGTTACTCATAGAGAATTTTAGTTTATGATAAATAGGTTTGACACTTGTGTATTGCGTTTGAAAGAATACAGTTAATTCTTACAAACAAAGGATAACAATTTAACTATAATTTAAGCATATTTTTGCGCGTAGCACAAAATTTAATTATCATCGTAAAGGGTAAACTACTCTCTTTTTAGAGAGTATTTTATAGCTAATAATCAATCTTAAACTAACATTGTAAACATAGTGGAGTCTACAAATCCATACGGTTTTATCAAAGGCGGTAAAATTTACCGTAATGCCTTCCTGGAATACCCCGAACGAGAGATAGGTGAAGTAAGAGAAAGTGAAGCATCAACCATCAAGTATTTTGAAGATCGCTTCACTATGGCTGAGAAAAAAGTGAACAACCTGGAGCAGGCAGTAGAAGAGTCTGATAATAAGGGGTCTTACCTCATGAAGTTGGTTCATATGCGGGAGCAACTGGCTAATTTTGATGCTTTGGGGGATTATGTGGTATTATACGAGAAGCTCGACCAGATAGAAAGTATGCTTCGGGAGATCATTGCCAACAATCGGGTCAAAAACCTGGAAATAAAGAAGGCACTGATTGAAGAAGCAGAAGCATACGAAGATAGTACCGACTGGAAAGAGGCTACTGAGCAACTTAAAGAGATCAAGAACAAATGGATCCGCACTGGCGCAGTCTCCGCCGAGTATGAAGAGGAAATAGAAAACCGATTCACCGAGATTCTAGATAATTTTTTCCAGCGCAGGAATCAATTCTTTGAAGATCGAAAGCGCATGATTGGTGATCGGCTTCAACAATACTATGATATCGTCTATGAACTCAGAGGGCTGCTCAGGAAAGATAACCCCCGCGACTACATTCCCAGGGTAAAGGAACTGCAGGCCAAATGGAGAGAGATAGGTAAGGTTCCACCCCGGGTATACGGCAAACTCTTCAAGGATTACAAATACCTCACCGGCAAGTTTTTCCGTCCTCAACGTCCGTACGACCAGCAGCAAAGATCATATCGTCCCAGGATGAACCAAAACCAGGAAAGACAACGTCGTTCTTTTCCTCCCCGTCGCCGCCCGGATAACCAGCATGCATCCTCCAACTACGATATGGACGAAATACTGGTGCGCAAAAAAGAATTGCTTAACCAGGCAACTCAACTGGCCGAAAAAGAAGGCGAAGATGTCATTGAGGACGTAAAAAGACTTCGTTTTCTGTGGAAACGTACCGGAAAGCTCCCTCGCCATATTGGAGGAAATATCACCGGGGATTTTATCCAGGCCTGTGATATGGCCAGCGAAAAAAGCTTTTTGAATCGCCTGGCCCGCTCCAAAAATCCTGATTTTGACTATGCCGATAAGGAAGAGAAAGTCAGTCAGAAAATAAACCTTCTTAATAATCTCATCACCAGAGACGAGAAGGAACTGGACGTGTATAAGGAAAACGCAGAGAAGTTTTCTTCTAGTAACTATAGTGAAATGGACCGTGAAGCGTCTATGAAGCTACGTTCGCAACAGAGAAAAGTAGCTGTAAAGAAGGCATTGATGAAGCAATTAGTGGATGAACTGGATGCTCAAAAATAGTCATTTATTACCTTGTTTTTCTGAACTTTTTTTTATTCTATGTTATTTACGGTGTAATAATTTTCACGCGTAAATCATACTTTCTTACTTTTTGGTAAAGAGTTTGATTTTGTAAGAATCTGTATTTGAAAATGCTTAGAGACATTAAGTAATCAAATTTTCATTTAATTCATTTGTAAGAAAAAGATAAAATCATGTACTGGACATTAGAATTAGCTTCTTACCTAGAAGATGCACCCTGGCCAGCGTCCAAAGATGAACTTATTGACTTCTCCATCCGATCGGGCGCACCTTTGGAAGTTGTTGAGAATCTACAGGAATTGGAAGATGACGGACAACCCTATGAAAATATTGAAGAAATCTGGCCGGATTATCCTACCAAAGAAGACTTTTTCTTTAACGAAGACGAATACTAATTTAGATTTTTCCGATCTATTTCTCAGACTTAGGAGTGGAGGCTTTATTTGAGAAGTGCCTCTGCTATCCTAAGATCTTCTGGAGTCGTAACTTTGATGTTACGATAGCTACCCTCAATCAGATGTACCGTATAGCCAGCCCACTCATACACACTGGCATCATCAGTCATAGTCTTGTTCACCACCTTGTTATATGCCTCGCGCAGCCTACTCAGTAAAAAAGTCTGAGGTGTCTGAACAATCCTGTATTGGTTACGATCTAGCGCCTTGTTACTGTCACCAGTAACATTGGTCCAACGTATTGAATCTTTGAGCGCCACAGAGGCAACCGCACTTCCTTCTTTCGCCGCTACTTTGTAACTGTATTGGATAATGCTTTTATCCACCAGTGGCCTTACTCCGTCGTGAATGGCTACCAGCCCTTCATCATCGGAAATAACGGCCAGGCCATTGCGGACCGATAAAGTACGGTTATCACCGCCATTAGTAACTTGGTGAGGTATCTGAAAAGCGTGATGGCGACAGAGTTTCTGCCAGCGTGATTGCTCTGCATGGGGGAGTACAAGTATGATTCTGGTTTCTGTATCTTGCTGGTGGAATCTTTCCAGTGTATGCATCAGAATAGGCTTAGCTCTTAGTAAGAGAAACTGTTTGGGAACAGTTTCTTCCATTCTGGTGCCTTTTCCACCGGCTACGATGATGGCATACTTTTGCAAACCACCGCCTGTTTAGATAATTAACATAGCGTCTCCGTAGGAGAAGAATTTGTATTTCTCCTTTACTGCTACCTCGTAGGCGTGCATGATGAAGTCGTACCCACCAAAGGCACAAGCTGTCATCAGCAAGGTTGACTGTGGAAGGTGAAAATTAGTAACTAAAGCGTTACAGATTTTAAACTCGTAGGGAGGAAAAATAAACTTGTCAGTCCAGCCTTCATTTGCTTTGAGCCGTCCGCCAGCAGAGACAGAAGATTCCAGCGCACGCATTGAAGTAGTACCTATCGAGCATACTCGTTTCTTATGATCCAAGCTCTCATTGACCAGTATCTCAGTCTCTTTACCAATGGCAAAATTTTCAGAGTCCATTTTATGCTTGGTAAGGTCCTCTACGTCAACGGAACGGAAGGTACCCAGGCCAATGTGCAACGTAATGGGAGGCATATGCACTCCTTTAATCTCCATGCGCTTCATGATCTGAGGCGTAAAGTGCATTCCCGCAGTGGGTGCGGCTACAGCCCCTACGTGCTTGGCATAGATCGTTTGGAAGCGTTCGCGATCACTTGGTTCTACCTCACGTTTGATATATTTAGGCAAAGGAGTTTCTCCCAGCGAGTCAATAATTTTGTAAAAATCTTCATCTTCACCATCGTAGAGAAAGCGAATGGTGCGTCCACGGGAAGTAGTATTGTCAATCACTTCGGCCACTAATTCGCCATCTCCAAAGTACAGTTTATTCCCTACCCTGATTTTACGAGCAGGATCTACCAGTACGTCCCAGAGATGTATATCCTGGTTGAGTTCTCTTAGCAGAAAAACCTCTATCTGGGCACCCGTTTTTTCTTTGTTGCCGTATAACCTGGCAGGGAAAACTTTGGTATTGTTGATCACCACCACGTCTCCCTGGTTAAAATAACCAACAATATCTTTAAAAATTTTGTGCTCTATTTCACCAGTATCACGGTGTACAACCATTAGGCGGGATTCATCCCTCACTTCTGTAGGATACTGTGCAATAAGTTCTGAAGGTAATTCAAACTTAAATGCCGATAATTTCATAAGATGGGTTCTGAATTAATTCGCTTGCAACCTTAATAAATATAATATCTTGCTCTAAGTAGCCATTTTTGTTAAACAAATGGCGAATTTACACATTTGTTTTTAATTCGGCGCAAATTCGTTTTTTATTTCTCCTTATTTTGCGTCGATTCTACATGATATGATCTATTTAAAATTAGTTACTGAAAGCCTCATCTTTGCGTGGGAAGCATTGAAAGCCAACGTTTTACGTACTGTACTGTCTCTGTTGGGTGTAACGGTGGGCATCTTTGCCATTATCACAGTATTCACGGTGGTAGATTCGCTGGAAAGAAGTATCCGTGATAGCTTGTCTTTTCTGGGAGACCAGGTAATCAGGGTAGAGAAATGGCCCTGGATCTTTGAAGAAAACTATCCGTGGTGGAAGTATTACAAAAGACCCCAGCCTACCCGGGCTGAGTTTCAGTTTTTACAGGATAATATTACGCTGGCTTCAGGACTTACTATTTTTGCTGACCGGGGTAATGCACTGATACAGCACAAAAGCAGTAGTATTGATGATATACAGCTTTCCGGTGTTTCCTTTGAATACAACAAAGTATATGATACGCCTCTGGCCTACGGTCGCTACTTCTCACCCCGCGAAATTGACCAGGCCCGCAATGTTGCCCTGATAGGTCAGGAAGTCAAAGAAGCGCTTTTCCCCTATGCCAGTCCCTTGGGGAAAGAGATTAAGATTCGGGGGCTCAAATTTGTGGTGGTTGGTGTTTTTGAAGAGCAAGGAGAGAACTTTATTGACACCCCCAGTCTTGATACATCCTGCCTAATCCCTTACGGCAGTTTCTTAAAAATGTATGCTAGCGGAAGACGAAGAGGTATTAGTTCCAACATTGCACTCAAGGGCTATGCTCAGGACGAAGGACTAAAAGAGCTGGAAAATGAAGTTATCGGGCTGATGCGTAGCCGAAGAGGACTTCGTCCGTTGCAGGAAGATGATTTCGCGATCAACCGACCGGAGGCGTTTGCCGACGTTGTCAGCAATATTTTTGATGTCATCGGCATTGCCGGCTGGATCATCGGTAGTTTTTCAATTTTAGTGGGTGGTTTTGGTATTGCTAATATTATGTTTGTTTCGGTACGCGAGCGTACGTCCATCATTGGTATTCAAAAGTCCCTGGGTGCAAAGAATTATTTTATCCTTTTCCAGTTCCTGTTTGAATCCATATTCCTGAGTCTCATCGGAGGGCTAACCGGGCTTGTTCTCGTATACTTTATCTCTTTTATACAGTTGGGCTCCCTTGATCTGGTACTTTCCTTAAAAAATATCATACTCGGAATCACGGTTTCCTGCCTTGTAGGTATTGTTTCCGGTCTGGTGCCGGCTATCAGTGCCTCACGTATGGATCCTGTTGAAGCGATTCGTAGCTAATCGCTATTTAGGGGTGGAGCTTTCCGGCTTAGGGGATGACCCCAGGGGAGCAGTTCGTTCCTGCCACTGCAAGCAGAAACGCATCAAGGGGGCTGAAGTAACAATGGTGAAAATCACCATCACTAAAATAGCTACAAAGATTTTATCGTTGATCAGTCCTGCTTCCAGCGCAATGGCTCCTAGTATTACCTCCAGCGTACCATGGGTGTTCATGGCAAATCCGACAGCTAATGCTCGAGGAGGTGCTAACCCACCCTGCCGGGCGCCGAAGTAAGCTCCACTTACTTTACCCAAGAAGGCCAACACAATGAAAGCGACTACTAGAGTGAGGTCAAAGCTACTGACAAAATTGATATATAGCCCGATGGAAACAAAAAACAGGGGGGCAAATATATTATTGATGAAATGGTGAAGTATCTCCTTAGCCCGCTCAGTAAGGTGCTGAGAATCACCAAATGCGACACCAATAATGAAAGCTCCAAAAATAGCATGTATACCGATAAATTCGGTAAAAGCTGCAGCTAGTAAACAAAAAGCCATAGCCATTGATAGCACCCCACCGGGCCACGACATTTTTCGGTTGATCCAGGGTAGCCCTCTGTTGATCAGCGCTTTGCCAAAGGTGAGGGTAAACAGTGTAAATCCGATCGTCAGTAATACGGTCTGCCACACGGCCATACTGGTTGAAGTACCGATCATACTCAGTACCACGGTAAAAATGAGCCAGCCCAGCAAGTCATTAATCATAGCGGATGCAATGATCAGCATACCCATACCTGATTTAAACAGAGATAAGTCCATCAGGATGCGGGCGATTACAGGTAAAGCAGTAATAGCCAACGTAGTACCGATAAACAAAGCGAAGACCAGGTGCTGTTCGCCATTGGCATCCAGGCGAAAGATGCCGGGGAAGTAGTAGGTAAATAGAAAACCACTCAGAAAAGGTACTGTTAGGGCAAAGAAGCTGGTAAGTAATGCCTGTTTTCCCTGCTGCCACACGATGTGAAGCTCGACTTCCAGACCGGCGATAAAGAGTAGCAGGATTACAGAAAGCTGTATAAATCCATCGAGGGCAATAGAGGAAGGACCGCTAGCAGGAAACAGCCACTGAAAAGTTTCAGGTGATACGGCTCCCAGAATCGTAGGGCCTAAAATAATTCCGGCAATAATTTCGCCTACTACCGCCGGCTGCTTGAATGCCCGGACCAGCTCCGCCATCAGCCTACCCAGTCCTAGCATAAGGCTAAGTTGGATGAGTAAGTTTACAACTTCAGCATGATTTAGCTTCTCCATACGACCGTGCTGGCTTTAAAAATGAATCTTTTTAAAGATACTACAAAAAACGGAAAGTGGAAGATTCAGGAAGGGTGTACTACCAAAAGATTACTAGGTAGATCTGCCAGCAGGTATTCCATATCGTGGGGGAAAATGCGATCTATGAGGTTGAGCTTGTGATCTGGTGCGCTAAGTACCAAAAGGTCAGAATTAACTCTACGGGTAAATTTAGCTATCTCATACTCAGGCTTACCGGAAATTACTTTGACATTGATACTAAGGTCACGCGTATCCAGCTTACTGAGCAGTTGGTTGATATTATCTAATTCCTCAGATACCACTTTACGACGGATCTTTCCGTACTCGTCTTCATTACTCTCTTCTCCGGCAACTGCCATGGCCAGTCCTAACATACGTACCTCTCGGAGTACATGAATTTGGGCAGCGTGTTCAATCTTACCTAAAGATACCCCTTTGGACAAAGCAGCATACAGTGACTCATTCTCACAGCCGTTGATCACGATCTTACGGAAGGGCTCAGGCGTGTGGTCGGGGTTTATTAGCACCAGGACTGAACACTGAGCTTTGCGGAGAATAGTCCTTGCCACAGAACCTATGTAGTAACGAAAAATATTTTCTCGCTTCATAGCTCCGGCGATTAGAAGATCAACCTGCTCCTTTTCACATACACTCAGGATTTTTTTGGCGGGTTCTCCTTTTTGCCAGACTACTTTTACCCGCTGCATATCAAAGCCAGTGTCGATTAATTTCTGTTGCAGGGTCGTTTCTTTTTTGGAAGTTTTAGTCCCTACGTGAATGATTACTAATTCTGCTTTAAAAGTTTCCTGGAAACGCCGGGTTTCACTAAGAATAGCTTCAAACCTGGGCGAAAAAGCGAGGGCTACCGCAAGTTTCTTGAACATTATTGTTAGTTATAAGGGATTGTAATTTAAAGTATATTTCAATGCATCACTAATGTATTCATAAATTGAGTTAGTACCTTTTTATTGTACTCCATCGGTAATTTATCTTGTCCTGATATTCTTCATCCTGACTTCTCCCGTGCTGCTGACAAACTGAAGTTTTCTCCCCTGTTTACCGCCTACACTGTGTCCTTTCACCTTTATATGAAAGTGCTCCAAGTAGTCAAAGGCCAGCTTGGCGTTTCTCTCTCCGATATTGAAGACCGAGTCCCCCTCATCATGGGTTTTTCCTCCAAACACTTTGGCAATCATGGTATTGGGATGAGCCCCCAACATCAGCATTTTTTTATAAAGACGCTCCATGGCAATGTTACCGTATTTGGGAGATGCCAGACCATCTCCATTCCAGTAAGGCAACATGTAATGATTGATTCCTCCCATACGTAAACTTTCGTCCCATAAACAAACGGATACGCAGGTTCCGAGTACAGTGGTCACTAGATGGGGCTTCACCGAGACGAATATGGTAGCAGGATGCAGATAGTGTGCACCTAATTTTGTCGCAAATAATGCGGGATTAGAAGATTTCTCCATCCTCAAATAAAAATTCGTTACCGGCTGATGATATATACTCTGACTGCTCCTCAGACAGTTCGGGTATGGTAATGATAAATGTACTGCCTTCCCTGGTCTGGGAGCTTACCTCAATCTTTCCTTCCAGAAGATCAAGCATTGCCTTCACAACAGAAAGACCGAGGCCATGCCCGCGATACGTTTTGGTCATTCCATCCTGCAGTTGCGAAAAACTGTCGAAGATTTTCTTCTGGTTAGCCGAGTCAATACCAATCCCCTCGTCTATGACCGAAATTTTTAACTGACCGTCTTCATATTGGTAGGTAAGGTAAATTTTTTTCTCGTCCTGTGCATGCAGGTCTTCTCTGCTGAATTTGATAGCATTGGAAATCAGATTCCCCAGAATCAGTTGAAGCTTGGCTGCATCCGTTAGAAAAAATTGCTGATCAGTATCCCGATCGGTAAACAGTTCCATTTGAACACGATACTGTTCCGACATGCTCTGAAACTCGTCCAAAACCTCCTGCACAAACTCAGCGACGCAGACCTTAGAACCACAGACGGCCATTTCTCCGGCCTCTGAGTCAGCCGCTGCAAAAATGTTTTTGAGTTGGAAATTCAGATCAAAAGCTTCAGCAAATATCAATAGCGCTACCGATTGCACATTGGTGGTGTCAGCCGTTGCATCTACCAAACCCGCCATTTGCCGGGCAAGCCCCATGATGGAAGCAAATGGATTATTGATCTCATTGCGAATATTTGATAGAAATTGGCTCTTCAGCCGTTCAGAGTCCTGAAGTTTTTGATTTACTCTACCCAGTTCGTCTACCATCTTTTGGTAGTCGGCGAGTGCTTTATCCTTTTCCAGGAATCGCTCTTTCAGTTCATGTAAAAGTTCGTCGTCGGTAAGCTTCATGATTGTAAAATTTATAAGCCAATACGTCCTGAAATTCCCAGGCCGATAAAGTAATCCGTAGCTTCATCCACCAGCCCTCCGGATGAAATGTCTAACTGCAGATCGTCTAAAATCAAATAGGTAAGGCCATAGTTTACCGCGTGGGTAGAGGCGCCCAATTCAGGCCAGGAGCCATAAAATTCCAGAAAAGCACCCAGCTTATCCTGCAGGCTCATATCCATGGAGAGGACGTAGTTGTAAGTGGCGGCGGGAGAACTTTCTTCCCATTCAGTTCCCAGGTTGAGCGTAATGCCAAAGTTATCGGTGACTGATTTTTGTCATCAGCTTGTAAGTAACCCTTAGGCACTGCGATAGGTGCATCTGATCCCAGCCCCGGACGGTCAGTCGCTAGTTCATGTATTTCCTGGACAGCCAGATTTATACTAACGAGCAAAAGTGAGCAGGATATCAGTAGCCTAAGCATATAGTAAATGATCATAACCTCATAAAAACGGTAGGCCTTACCTGTTTCAGAGGAAGGTTCATATTCATAATGGATTCAGAATGGCCAAGAAAATAATACCCACCTTTTTTTAGATTATGCAATTGTCGGCTGATCACCCTCTCCTGGGTTACCTTGTCAAAGTAAATCAGAACATTTCGGCAAAATACCGCATCAAAGTTCAGATCTATTTTATAGTAGTTATCCATAAAATTAAGCTGCTGGAAAGTCACTTTTTTTCGCAAGGCCTGTACTATCCGTACACTGGGCTTATGCTTGTCTTTACTTCTCAGTAAGTACTTTTTTTTCATGGCCATGGGTATAATATTTACCCGCTCCATTGGGTATATGGCAGCAGCAGCCTTACTTAGCACCTGGGTTGAGATATCCGTGGCAAAGATACTGTACTGAAAGCTCGGGTTCTCAGAAGCAAATTCCTGTAGCACGATGGCCATCGTGTAGGGCTCTTCTCCGCTGGAACAACCCGCACTCCAGATTTTAAAAGTCTCCCTGCCACCGGTCCTATTCATGAATTCCGGAAGTATACTCTCCTTGAGGTATTCAAAATGATTGTTTTCCCTGAAAAAGTCCGTCTTATTGGTAGTCACTACATCAATCATGTGTATAAGCTCGTGCTGCTTGCCCTCTTCACTAAAGATGTAATCTATGTAATCCCTGTAAGCGTTCATGTCCAGGGCCCTGAGCCGCTTTTGCAGCCTGCCCTGTAGCATGGTTTTTTTGACAGGGGGAAGTTTGATCCCGAATTCCTGTAGTATGAAGCTGCTCAGCCGGTTGAAATCGACTGTTGTCATACTTGATATGATCGTGTTACTTTCCATCGTAATAGAATGCCCCCGGCATGACCAGGGGCCTTTCATTTTTTAAGTAGTTACATGATACGACTAGAAGTTTTCGTATTCGTCATCTGATGCATTTAGCTTCAGGTCAATACCCCCCTCTTCGGTGCCTTGCTTGAACTGGTAAGCCTGCTGAGGCTTCTGCATTGCTTTTGCGGGTGTCCTTTTTTCCAGTCTGATGTGCTTCTGCTGACCATTGTGGTCAATCTTGAAGAAGCCAATGGTTTCCTTCATCTGATCGGCCTGGCTGGCAAGCTCTTCGGAACTGGAAGCTACTTCCTCGGCCGCGGCTGCGTTTTGCTGGGTAACCTGGTTCAGTTGCTGGATGGCAGCATTTACCTGCTCAGAACCGGAAGACTGTTCACGGCTGGAAGCACTGATCTCCTGTACCAGGCGGGCTGTTTTCTGAATATCCGGTACGATCTGTTCCAGCAACTTACCGGACTTTTCGGCTACTGCTACGCTGGAGGCAGATACCTGATCTATCTCACCGGCAGCACTCTGGCTCCTTTCGGCCAGTTTACGGACTTCGGCAGCTACCACGGCGAAGCCTTTGCCGTGTTCACCGGCACGGGCAGCTTCCACGGCAGCATTCAGGGCCAGCAGGTTGGTCTGGCGGGCAATCTCACCGATGATACTGATCTTACCGGCGATATCTTTCATGGATATTACCGTATCATTGACGGCTTGGCTACCTTCTTTAATGTCATCGGCGGCTTTGAGTGCAATCTTTTCAGTCTGCATGGCATTATCCGTATTCTGCTGAATATTGGCGGCCATTTCTTCCATAGAAGAAGAAACTTCCTCGGCAGAAGCGGCCTGTTCAGTAGCCCCTTCGGACATTTGCTGGGAAGAAGAGCTCATTTCCACTGCCGCGGCGGTAATGTTATCAGACGCACCTACGATCACTGAGATAACGTCTTTGAGCTTATTCACCATCGCTTTGAGAGCTTTGGCAGAATCACCGATCTCATCTTTACGCTCTGCATCAAGTTCAGCAGTCAGATCTCCAGTGGCTATCTGTTTGATAAAGGTATTCTGTTCAAAGATGGGCTGGATTATGGACTGCGTGATGATATAGGCCATCAGAATACCCACGATCAGCGCAATGATCACACCTATCGCCATGATTATATTGGCGGAGTCCACAGTATCAATCGCCTGCTGGGCTATTGTATTTGTCTCCAGGATACCTTTCTCAGATAACCCCTGGACAACTACAAGTAAATTGGTGCCAGCTTCGTCTCTTTCCACACCCAGTTCAGACAATCGCTGCAAATTGTCTTTGACTTTCCATAAGGCAGTTTTATAAGTCAGCGCAGAACTTTCGGATTCGTCCAGCTTATCAAGATCAGCTTGCAACCGGGTAATTTCCCTCAGCTTTTCGTAATAAGAGGTTAGTGCATTGAAATCCTTTTCTGTTTCATCAATGAGCTTAGGGTTCCTGTTTGCAAGTGCTTTGGCTGCCTTTACCCTGATCTGGTTACTTATTGTTTGAATGTAACCTCCGTAGACTATCTTCTGTCTTCTTTCCTGCAAAGTCTTCCGATCTGAACCACCATTAATATTATCCTCCATTCTTCGGTTCTGAACGGCAATAAACTTGTCGTTATTTTCAACGAAAGCAAGGGCTGCCTGATCGAGTGTGCTCTGGGCATCGGCCATTTCACCGTTCACATCTTCGGTCTCATTGGCCAGTATTTCATATTTGTTCAATACATCCTTACCCTCTTCTATTGAGGCTTGCAAAGCAGTAAGTTGGGTACTTCTTCTGGCCAGTTCAGAGGCATCGTTAAGGAATTTTTTGGCCTTTTTGAGATTTCCTTTTCCGTTTACCAGCAGGTTCTTGTCATTGGTAAGGCCATAGCCACGCATGGCATACATGGTCTGTAGAGTGTGCCTTTCTATGTTGTTGGCAACCTCTACTTCTGGAATATATTCATCTCCCAGATACTCTGACTGCTTTTGAATATTACCCATGTTGTAGATGGCCAATCCACCCAGCATAAGTGCAATTAAGATGAGCAGGCCAAAGCCTAACCCCAGCTTTTTGCCTAGTTTTAAATCCTTCCAGTTCATAGTTATTTATTTTAAGATTTGAGCAATTTTCCGAAAAAGAAGTCCGTCTGACAGGTCGGACTACTGGCTTATTTTACAGTATATTCATTCATGTGACCCTTGTCCTCTTGGGCTTACATTGGGTGGCGAATGGGATATTTTTACACCTAGTTGAACCCTTTGTCTGAAGCATGGCTTACTCGCTTATCTGAATCCTGACATGTCGTGTTAAGCCGAAATATTTTACTCTTTTTTGTCCTTGTTTTTGTCTACTGCCTTTTGCTTGATATTGAGCAATTCATCCAGGGAGAAAACCTGGTCGACATCAAGGACCATGATGAAATCTTCGCCAACTTTGCCCATACCCTGAATAAATTCGGAGCGGTATTTACTACCGATGTTGGGAGGGTCCGAGATCATATCGGGGTTGAGTTCCAGCACCTCCTGAACGGCATCTACCAGCGCGCCTACGGTAAGTTCTTCATGATCAATCTGGATATTGAGCACGATGATACAGGTGTTTACGGTGTCGGGAGTAACGGGCAGGCCAAACTTGATCCGGGTGTCAACCACGGGAAGTACACTGCCCCTCAGGTTAATGACACCCCGCATGTACCCGGGGGCTTTGGGCACCTTGGTGATCTTGCTCAGCTCGAGGATTTCCAGTACTTTCCCTACGTTTGCGGCAAATACCTCGTCACTCAACTTGAATGAGAGGTAAGAATTAATAGTAGTCTCTGCGGTAATATTCATCATATTGCGAATTTAGATTACACGAGTTTTTGGTGAGCATCCTGCTCACTTAGTTCTTTGATCAGTTTGTTGGTATCTACTACCAGGGCAATAGTGCCATCGCCCAGGATGGTTGCGCCTGAGAGGTAATCCTGCTGCTGGTAATAGCGCCCCAGGGGCTTGAGTACTGCCTGGTATTCGCCTATAACCTCATCTACGCTGATGCCGATACGTTTTTCGTTATAACTGACGACGATGATCTCTTCATGAGGAGGCGCTTCACCTCCCATATCAAATTCGTCTCTCAGATAGTAGAAGGGTACCTGGTCGCCATCCAGCACTATCATATTATCAAATTTATTGACCAGTTTTTCGTGCTTTACTTCATAACACTTGGCCACCACTGACAGCGGGACCACATAGTGCGTATCATTGATCTTTACCAGCAGACCGTCTATGATTGACAGGGTAAGGGGCAGGCTAATGGTTGTCGTAGTACCTTCGCCAAGTTTAGAATTCAGTGTTACCTCTCCCCTGATCTGATTAATTTTACGGTTAACCACATCCATGCCCACCCCCCTGCCCGATACATCGGATACAGTCTCAGCGGTAGAGAAGCCCGGCAGGAAAATCAGGTTTAATACTTCACCCTCATCCATGACAGTATCCGCACTGATGAGCCCCTTCTCAATGGCTTTCTTTCTGATTTTCTCAGGATCTATGCCAGCACCATCATCCTTTACCTGGATCACTACGTTAGCACCGGAATAGAAGGCTTTCAGTATAAGCTTTCCGGTGCTGGGTTTACCATTTTGAACGCGGGTTTTTTCGTCTTCCAGCCCGTGGTCTATGCTATTCCTGATGATATGTAACAAAGGATCGGTCAGTGACTCTATGATTGTTTTGTCCAGTTCGGTGTCAGTACCCTCAGTGATAAAATCTATGGACTTACCCAGTTCGTTTGAGAGGTCACGTACCAGGCGCCGGAAACGCACCAGCATGGTTTCAATAGGAATGAGTGCAATGCTGAAGGTATTGTCACGCAGGCGCCGTGAGATTTTTTCTACCTCTTCGGCTACACTTATCAGTTCGGGGTTATGCGAATTTTCTGAGAGCAGGCTCAGGCGTGCCTGGGTAGTCACCAGTTCGCTTACCATGTTCATCAGGGAGTCCAGCTTGTCCGAAGATACCCGTACGCTGGAAATGACCTGATCTTTTTTACTACTTTTAGTGGGCACATCTGAATAAGCGGAAGAACGTTCAGAGATTACCTCACCGTCCGTTATATCAGCTAGCAGATGGTCAGTAAGTTGCATCAGATCGTTTTCCTGTAACCGATGATTCTTAATGTCAAGTTTGGCAATGCATTCATACAAACCGTTAAGGCTGATGAGATTTTGCTGGGCTAGCGGCACAATCTCGACCTGGCATTCATCTTCTACAAAGAGGAAAACTTCACGCAGACTGTCTTCCGGCTCCAGTGTAGAAAGGAAAATATGCCAGCTGGTGTAGCAATTCTCAGCTTCAAGGATTTCCCATCCCGGTATACTGCTCAATGCAGCAAATACCTGGCTTTCGCCCAGATTACACAAGTCTTCAATAAGGTAGAGGGGATTGGTACCACGCTTCAGAATATCTTCTCCGGGTTTAAAAAAAATATAATAAGTGGGATGGTCTGCAGCTATTTGCCCCTCCAGACCAGGTACCTCTTCTGCAAAACCTGAGGTGGGCAGAGAATGAGACACATCGGAATGGGCTATTACCCGTTCTGAGAGATGATGATATTGAGTTTGTAAATCAGGGTCGTTTAGTTCAGGATCAGCGAGCATAGATTTGAGAAGATCCGTGGCCTCCAACGTAAGAGTAAGAATCGTTTGATCAATAGTAATGGAATCATTACGAATGAGGTCATAGATGTTCTCCAGGTGATGGGTAAAGTTACCCATCTGCTGAAATCCAAACATGCTACTATTGCCCTTGAGGGTATGCATTACCCTGAAAACCTGCTCCACGGCTGTTTTATCGCCGGGGGTAGCTTCCAAAGACAGCAATGCCATTTCCAGATCGTCCAGCAGATCAGTTGCTTCTTCAATAAAAACTGAATGCAAATCTGACATTATCTAATGACCTTTTTTACGGTAGCCAATAACTTGTCCTGTACAAATGGCTTAACAATCCAGCCAGTAGCTCCTGCCGCTTTTGCTTCCATCTTTTTATCCTGCTGCGACTCTGTCGTAAGCAGTAATATGGGCGTGTACTGGTATGAATCTTTAGCCCTAATCTCTCTGATCAGGCTGATACCATCCAGATTAGGCATATGTAAATCTGTTATGAACAGGTCTACCTCTGAGCCATCTAGGTATTTGAGGGCATCCTGACCGTCTACACCTACCTTTACCGCATAACCAGCATTTTCCAGGGTAAACTGTACCACTTTTCTCACACTTTCTGAATCGTCTACAATGATGATATTCTTCATTCCTTGAAAAATTATTGTCTTGATCTACTTAGATAGATTGATTGTACATCTTTTCCAGCCCAGATAGCCTGACCATCTGCTCCACATCCTCCGGAAGGTTGATACTCACATGTATTTCTTTATCACTGGATAGGGCTGCCCTTCGAAACGCATATATGAGTTGCAAAACGGAAAGATCCAGGCGCTCGACTTCATCTATTTCCAGTTTGATGACTGCGTATTTTTCCAGTGCCTTCATCAGTTCCTGTTTGATGTAATTAGCGTTGGCGATAGTGAGATCGCCGGTCAACAGAAATGTGTTCCCTTTTTTACTAGCTTTCTTAGGACTTATATTGATTTTTACCGGCATGCTATTTCAACTACTAAAATAATTCCACATCATTTTCTTCATCCAGGGTATTTTCTTTCAAAGACAGTAGCTCACAAAAAGCCCTGTTACTAAAAATACGCCTGAATACCTCGCGCTCACTATTCATGGTGTAGAGCGACAACACATGCTTAAATCTGGTACTTTTTAGCTTGGTCACAGCCGGATTATCTGGTTGAACATCATATCTGGTAAGAACCTCTATTTTCTTCATGATCGCAGCCAGGCGTTCCTCTATCTGCTTACGGTAATACTTCAGTTGTATATCCACCGCTTCCTTAGGAATCTGATCGCAACTCACCTTTATAAAGTGGCTCTCAAGTTCGTTAATCTCTCGGCTGTATTCTTCCCAAATCAGTTGGAGAAGGCCTTCGTGCAATTTCATAAGCTCCGGAAAGATGATCAGGAAAGACTCCGTATCCCGCAGCACGTCTGCTTCAGTTAGCCCCTTTTTCAAGTCTTCAATGAGTAAGAAATGAGTACGAAGAAGGTGATCCAGCTTTTGAGTAATGATGTCGTAAAACTGTAAGCTGTTGATACGGCTATCAAGCATTTGCAGCAGGTACTCCTCTTTGTCTTTTTCTACTTGCTTGTAGTATTGACGCAGCTTAAGGCCACTTAGGGCCGCACTCTCCTGTAGTTTCTGCACCAGCACATGAATGTCTTCATTCATGGCCTCAAGTTGCATTTGTAGTGAATCCCTGGAGATAGACCCAAACAATGCCTCTATGATCCTTACAGCGTTTTGCGTCTCCATCTACATCATTTATTATGCGATCCTAATAGTCCGGGTGGATGCTCCAGCCTGAGGATAAAGAAACTGAGAAGATATGAGGAATTTGAAGTCTTGTTCACCAGATAATAACACATGTAAGTAACCACTCTCGAATCATCACCCGCCAGTTCAGATGTGTTTTCAGGCCCAGGGAGGCAAAAAAAACATCTTGAAATAGTTATATAAATATCAAGATGATGAAAGCAAAACAGGTTTTATTTAAATAATATTGACCATCACTTAAACTTTCTCATACAATCTTCTATATATTGAGGAAATATTAAAGCGAAACATTTTAAGCCCGTTTATTCCTCAGATTTTTAGTATTATTATAATAATGCGCGTAGGGTACATCCGTACATTACACCAGCTACTGTTTTTTTGAGTTATGTTCAACTCACATAAAGTGTGATGAGCAAGTCTTCTCCGTGCCCTCCTCAATTTTATAAACATATATTCAACTATGGAAAAGTACATTCTTGCCCTAGATCAGGGTACCACAAGTTCACGTGCCATTGTGTTTGATCATCATGGTTCTACGGTGTCTGTAGCACAAAAAGAGTTCAAACAATATTATCCCAAACCAGGATGGATTGAGCACGATGGAAACGAAATCTGGGAGTCTCAACTGGAAGTGGCCAAAACTGCCATCAAAAAAGCCAAGCTAAAAACCAATCAGATTGCAGCTATTGGTATTACCAACCAGAGAGAAACGACGCTGGTCTGGGACAGAGAGACAGGAGCGCTAATTCATAAAGCTATAGTCTGGCAAGACCGGCGAACTTCACGATATTGTGACCAGCTCAAGGAGGAAGGATTTGAGGATACCATCCGTAAGAAGACTGGTCTGATTGCCGATGCCTATTTTAGTGGCACTAAGGTTAAATGGATACTGGATAATGTACCCGGTGCCCGAGAAAAAGCCGAGACCGGCAAACTTGCCTTCGGTACGGTAGACAGTTACCTGATCTGGAAACTTACCGGTGGTAAATTACACATTACCGACGTTACCAACGCCAGCCGTACACTGCTATACGACATCCACAAAATGTGGTGGAGCCAGACCATCACCAAGCATTTTAACATACCCCTTTCCATGCTCCCCCAAGTGGTTCCCAGCAGCCAGCATTACGGGGAGACTGACGTGGAAATTTTTGGCAAGGCTATCCCCATCGGAGGTATCGCCGGTGACCAACAGGCAGCCCTGTTTGGTCAGATGTGCGTGGAGCCGGGTATGATCAAAAACACATACGGTACCGGTAGTTTTGTACTGATGAATACTGGTAATAAGCCTATTCCTTCTCAAAACAACTTGCTCACCATCGTAGCCTGGCAGATAGACGGCAAAACCACTTATGCTTTGGAGGGTAGTATTTTCATTGCAGGTGCCATTGTACAATGGCTACGCGACGGATTAGGTATCATCAAATCATCTTCGGAAGTAGAAGAACTTGCCAATACGGTTGAAGATAACGGAGGTGTCTACCTTGTGCCAGCGCTTACTGGCCTGGGTGCTCCCCATTGGGATCAGTACGCCCGGGGAACAATCTGTGGTTTTACCCGAGGGACTACTTCAGGCCATATTGCAAGGGCGGCCCTGGAAAGCATTGCTTACCAAGGCATGGACGTACTCCGTGCTATGAAAGCAGACTCAAGAATTGATTTTGAAGAACTGAGAGTTGACGGAGGCGCTACTGCAAACAATACCCTGATGCAGTTTCAGGCCGATCTGCTCAAAATCCCCGTCGTGAGGCCTAAAGTCATGGAAACCACCGCACTGGGGGCTGCCTATCTTGCCGGACTGGCGGTGGGCTACTGGCATAGTCAGGACGAAATCCGGGAACAATGGCAGACGGACCATACCTTTATCCCAAATCCTGATTTTCAGTCAGAAGTACTTACTAAAGGATGGCACAAAGCTATTAGCAAATCCAAAAACTGGATTGAAGAGTAATCTTCTGATCCGCATGTTGTATCAATTTATTTTTATCGTCTAAGAAAAACGAGCCATGGATAGAGAAATAATGCTTAAGAATATAACCGATTTAAAAGGAATCTGGGACATGATTGTGATCGGGGGAGGCGCCACCGGTTTGGGAACTGCCCTGGAAGCCTCATCTAGAGGATACAGTACCCTGCTATTGGAGCAATCCGACTTTGCAAAAGGTACTTCCAGTCGTAGTACAAAACTGGCCCACGGGGGTGTGCGCTATTTACAGCAGGGCGATGTATCCCTGGTGGTGGAAGCACTTCATGAGCGTGGCCTCATGATGCGCAATGCCCCTCACCTAGTCAGAAATCAGGCATTTATCATTCCGACTTATGATTGGTGGAATGGCCCTTTCTACACTGTGGGTATGAAAGTATATGACGTGCTGGCAGGAAAACTAGGCTTAGGCCCTTCAAAGAGCCTGTCCAAAGAAGAAACCCAGGAACTGATTCCTACAGTGGAGTCAGAAGGGCTGAAAGGAGGAGTCATTTACTACGACGGTCAGTTCGACGATGCTCGTCTGGCAGTCAATATCGCTCAGACCTGTGCTGATACCGGGGGTACCCTGGTCAACTATATGAAGGTCAAAAACCTTCTTAAAGCCGGTGGAATGGTAAACGGGGTGGTCGCCGAAGATGTGGAAACCGGTAAAGAGCACGAAATTAATGCTCGCGTAGTGATAAATGCCACCGGTGTTTTCGTAGACAATATCCTAAAAATGGACGATCCCGAAGCCAGGGACATTGTCAAACCGAGTCAGGGAGTGCACATCGTTCTGGATAAAGACTTCCTGCCAGGTGAGTCGGCCATCATGGTACCAAAAACCGAGGATGGCCGCGTACTCTTTGTGGTCCCCTGGAACAACAAAGCCATCGTAGGAACAACCGACACACCCGTTGAGAACCCGTCTTTGGAGCCCCGGGCTCTGGAGGATGAGGTAGAATTTATTCTGGAGCATGCCGCTAAGTATCTCAATAAAGACCCTAAACCAGAGGATGTACTCAGCGTATTTGCTGGATTAAGACCTCTGGTGAGTACGGGAGATGGCAAAAGTACGGCTCAGATTTCTCGCAGTCATTCCCTGCTGGTATCGGTATCCGGGTTGGTGACCATTACCGGTGGTAAGTGGACGACTTATCGCAAGATGGGAGAAGATGCAGTAGACAAGGCGGCCCTCATCGCCGGGCTAGACGAAAGGCCTACCAAAACCAAAGACCTGAAGATTCACGGCTGGCTTAAAAATGTTGATCCCTCTGATCCTATGTTCTTCTATGGCTCAGATACGGTAGCTATCCGCAAGATAATCAGTCGCGAGCCAGAGCTAGGTGAGCAAATGCATGATGCCTTACCTATTATAAAAGCACAGGTAGTATGGGCAGCACAGAATGAGATGGCTCGTACAGTAGAGGATTTTCTATCGCGCCGAACGCGTGCGCTATTATTGGACGCCCGGGCCAGCAAAGAAATGGCGCCGGAAGTGGCAAAAATCATGGCTAAAGAACTGGATAAAGATGACCAGTGGGCGATGGACCAGGTAGCATCTTACCGTAAACTGGCCGATGAATACCTGCTTAAATAAGAGGAATAGTGTACCAAACCAAAACTATATTATGTCAAACTTTACCGCAGAGTTTATCGGTACTGCCTTACTCATACTTTTGGGTAATGGTGCAGTAGGTAACGTAGTTCTTAATCAAACTAAGGGAAATAATTCCGGATGGATCGTTATTACATTCGGATGGGGAATGGCCGTATTTGTAGCGGTCTTTACCATAGCAGATTTTAGTGGTGCACACATCAACCCTGCTGTGACACTTGGCCTGGCGGTCGCTGGCATTTTTGAATGGGCATTGGTGCCCGTTTACATTGCAGCACAGTTGCTGGGTGGTGCTTTTGGCGCATTCCTGGTATGGCTGTTTTACCGACAACATATCGCTGTGACCGAAGATCAAAATGCTAAGCTGGGGATGTTTGCTACCATACCCGCGATCCGCGGTGCTTCTGACAATCTGATCTCGGAGATCATCGGTACATTTGTGCTGGTATTCGCCGTACTTTACATAGCAGCGCCCTCCTTTTCTTCAGAGGCCCTTCCTCCTGACACAGAGTTTGGATTGGGAGCATTAGGTGCCTTGCCCGTGGGCTTCTTGGTTTTTTCGTTAGGATTATCTCTGGGAGGAACTACTGGCTACGCCATCAACCCCGCCCGGGATTTATCCCCGCGTATCATGCACCAGTTATTGCCAGTTAAAGGCAAAAGAGACAGCGACTGGAGCTATGCTTGGATTCCAGTACTAGGCCCGTTCATCGGAGGAGCATTAGCCGGGTTGGTCTACTTAATGTTGCAGTAGCATAATTAAGAAACTATCCAAAAAAGTTGTGTCTCCCCAGAGTCGCAGCTTTTTCTGATTTAGGGGTTATCCAACCAGCATAAATCATCAAAATTCCTTTTCCATTTAGCTTACATCTGGCCAATTTAATGAGGTGGCGTCCTTCATCATTTTATTATCTTTGTTCAGGGCTCACTGGCTTATGAACGAGTGCCATACCAATAAGAATCAGACAGTAGTTTTTTGCCTATTGGTTATTTCTGTATTTCAGTCTCGACGAACATTGCCTAATATTCAGCAGTTTTAGGTATACTATTTACAGATGAGATACTGGATTTTGTTCAGTTGTAGGCGCTGTATCACCAGAACCAAAAGATCTTGAAGATTAATATCAATACACCAGAATGAGACGATCATGAGAAATTCTAAAATTGTAGGGCTGGGTCGTTACCTGCCCGAAAAAGTGGTCACCAATGACGACCTGGCTCAAATGATGGATACCTCCGACGAATGGATTCGTGAAAGAAGTGGTATTCAGCAGCGCCGTTTCTTTGAGGTAGGCAAAGATACCACTGCCAATATGGGTACCCGGGCAGCCCGAATGGCACTGAAAAACGCAGGGCTTACTCCTGACGATGTAGATTTTATCATTTTTGCTACGCTTAGCCCTGACTATGATTTCCCCGGTTGCGGCGTACTGGTACAGCGCGAACTGGGCATCAAAGAGATAGGTGCGCTGGATGTAAGAACCCAATGTACTGGCTTTGTCTACGGCGTTTCTGTCGCTGATAACTTTATCAAAAGTGGCATGTATGACACGATACTGGTCATCGGTTCAGAGATTCATAGTAGTGGTTTAGATTTGACAACACGCGGCCGCGCAGTGTCTGTACTTTTTGGTGACGGAGCGGGGGCAGCGGTACTTCAGGCTACGGAAGAAGAAGATAAAGGCATACTTTCCACCCATCTGCACTCACAGGGAAAGTACGCCGAAGAACTGGCTACGCTGGATGTAGGAAGCAGCCGATCAGTTCCCCGCATTACCAAAGAAATGATTGACGAAGGCACCATTTTCCCGGTAATGAACGGCAATCACGTCTTTAAGCATGCTAGCAAACGTTTTCCCGAGGTGATCATGGAGGCGCTGAGTACCAACGGATATGAACCCAAGGACATCGACCTGCTGATACCACATCAGGCCAACCTGCGCATCAGCCAGATGGTGCAGAAACTACTGGGACTCAGCGATGAGCAGGTGTTCAATAACATTATGTACTACGGAAATACCACTGCTGCGTCTATCCCTATCGCTATGAGTGAAGCCTGGGAGCAGGGGAAAATCAAAGACAGCGAACTGGTGTGCCTAGCTGCTTTTGGCAGTGGCTTTACCTGGGGCTCCGCTCTGATGAGGTGGTGAAGTTAGAATATTGAGCAAAACTGTTGAAATGGAATATTTATCGCCGAATATTCTATTTTTGCTGCCCTTAATGAAAATGGCAAAACGGTAAACAAGTCAGCGTTCAGAAAAAGTACTATCAGTACAATAATCGCAATCAGGGCAATGAGCACCGAAAACTTAGGTTCCTTGATAAAGAAGTTTCTGAGTGAATGCATACCTGTTTTCATAAGCCAATTGATTTTGTAGTTTAGTGATTAAGAAGACACAACGAATCATGCTAACGTTGGAAACAACAAATCTTCCTTGTCTCAAAACGCTATCAGATTTTTTTAATTGTCTTCCGAGAGATCACTAGTCATTATTTTGCCTCTTTGATGAGTTGCTTCACTAATTTGGGTACTCCCTGGCTAGCTGGCTCCTGAATGGGAATAATATGAGGATTTTCAGCGTAAGGAGGTGTCGTCGGGTCGACAATGTAGATAGGTTTTTCCTGCGGTACGTCGTACAGTAATCCCGCAGCAGGATATACTTGTAAAGAAGTCCCCACAACGATGAAAATATCGGCTCCTGCCACCTCACGGGATGCCACTTCCATCATCAGTACTATTTCACCAAACCAGACAATGTGAGGTCGCAGTTGAGAGCCTCTCTCACAGGTATCGCCCCAATTGAGTTCCCAATCTTCAATATCGTATATCAGTTTTTCGTCCAACGTACTACGGGACTTGGACAATTCACCGTGCAGATGAATTACTTGAGACGAGCCGGCTTTTTCATGCAGACTGTCTACATTTTGAGTAATGATCACCACATCGTAATGATCCTCTAATTCCACCAGGGTGCGATGCCCCGCGTTGGGCAATGCCTGAATAGCTGCTTTACGCCGCTGATTATAAAAATCCAGTACCAGCTTTGGGTTCGTTTGCCAAGCTTGGGGCGTCGCTACTTCATTGATATCGTGACCTTCCCACAAACCACCTGCATCACGAAAAGTAGGGATGCCACTTTCAGCACTGATTCCTGAACCGGATAAGACAACAACTTTTTCCATACACACTATTTTAATGAGTTTCCCCAAATTTCACACAGAAACTCAGCTTTTACCAGAAAAACACGTAGTAAGTTACGTAGACACATTCAAAGTATAAGCCTAAACAAACTTAACCAATGTCTGTAAGTACCCAAAAAAAGAAAAAAACCAACCCCGTTGTTATTATTACCATTGTAGCTGTAGTCGTTGCAGTAGCACTCTTTGCTGCCAACCAGCTGGGATGGATCGGTGAAGACGATGTGGTCGCCGTCAATTTTGCCGAAGCAAAACCCCGCACCATTATAGAAAGAGTAAGCGCCTCCGGTACTTTACAGCCCGAAATGGAAGTAAAAATATCCCCCGAGGTTCCGGGCGAAATTGTTGAGCTCAATGTAGAAGAAGGAGACTCCGTATCTATGGGAGAATTACTGGTCAGAATAAGACCCGATAATTTTGAGTCAGTCGTTTCGCGTGTCCTGGCTACGCTTAACCAGCAAAGGGCTAACCTGGCACAGTCGCAGGCTCGCGAGGTGAGTTCGCAGGCTCAGTTTGAGCAAGCAAAAGCTGCTTACGAGCGCAACAAGTCGCTGTATGAGCAGGGCGTGATCTCCGACGCTGACTATGAAACCGCCGAAAGCAACTACCAGGTGGCCAAGCAGGAGGTAGAGTCGGCCCGGCAAAATGTAGAAGCAGCCCGCTTTGCGGTACAGAGCGCCCAGGCTTCAGTAGAAGAAGCCCGCGAAAACCTTTCACTCACCATAATCTATGCCCCAGTTGGCGGGACAGTATCTAAGCTGGACGTAGAGCAGGGCGAGCGTGTTGTAGGAACGTCGCAGATGGCAGGTACTGAGATGATGAGGATCGCCGATCTGAATCGGATGGAGGTACGGGTGGATGTCAACGAAAACGATATCATCCGGGTCAATCTGAACGACACTGCCATGATAGATGTAGATGCCTACACGTACATGGATCAGGAATTTAAAGGAGTAGTAACCTCCATAGCCAGTACCGCCAATGACAAAGCTACTCCTGAAGCAGTGACCGAGTTTGAGGTACGCATTCGCCTGCTCAACGAATCCTACGCTGGGCTGCTGGCAGAAAAAGGGCCCTACCCTTTTCGTCCTGGTATGACCGCTAGCGTGGATATTATTACGCAAAAGAAAGAGAATGTACTTTCTGTGCCCTTGTCTTCTGTCACGACCCGCCCTCCTACAGAAGTTGAAGAAGGAGAGGAAAACAGCCAAGGGTATGAAGAGTTTGCTACCGAAGAGGAACTGGAAGAAGTAGTATTTCGTGTCACCGGGGATAATATAGCCGAGCGGGTAAGTGTGAGCACCGGCATCAGCGACTACGAAAATATTGAGATACTGGAAGGTCTTAGCGAAGGAGAACGTATCGTGTCCGGGCCTTATATCGCAGTCTCACAACAGCTCAACGATGGCAGCGAAGTCAAAAAAGCAGAAAAGGGAGGTAGACGTTTCGGCCTGATGGGTAATTAGCCTTGAATAAACATTGTACAAGACTCTCCGGACGAGGGCTTTTTTTATTTGCTTATCCTGAGAGCATATTTTTTTTGGAAACAGCTTAAAAACAAACTATTTTGAAGATTAATAGAGAGGAAATGAGCAGTTTTTTTCACTTTCTGCTCTGGATGACGAGTGAAGGAGAGATACATCTTTTGCATTGACTGAGCCAATCCTCACCGCTATGAATGAGTCCGTCTCCTTCACTACAGAAGCTTGTTAAATCCGGATAAAAACCTAGAACCTATGAATTTAAAGATACGTCTACAGCTTTCCGGCATGATGTTCCTCGAGTATTTTGTCTGGGGTGCCTGGTACGTCACATTGGGCACTTACCTGGGAGCAAACCTAGAATTTGAAGGATCACAAATTGGACTGGCCTACGGTGCCTTTGCCATCGCGGCTATGATCTCTCCGTTCTTCGTGGGCATGGTTGCCGATCGCTTTTTTCCCACCGAGCGTGTACTGGGCGTCCTTCACCTGGTTGGCGCTGGATTACTTTACCTACTGGCACAAATTGAAGACTTTTCTCTCTTCTACCCGGTGATTATCGCCTACACACTTTGCTTTATGCCTACCATTGCGCTCACTAACTCACTATCATTTGAGCATATGGAAAACCCCGGTGAACAGTTTCCCGGTGTACGTGTACTGGGTACCATCAGTTGGATTGTCGTCGGGCTGATCATCGGTTTCATGGGCGTAGAGTCACTAAACACTCCGATCTTGCTGGCTTCCGGGTCTTCCGTGATAATGGGATTATATTGCTTCACCCTGCCGCATACCCCTCCTAAGAGCAAGGGACAAAAAGCCAGTGTAAAGGACGTACTAGGTCTAGATGCCCTCAAACTGATGAAGGACCGTTCTTTCGCGGTGCTCTTCGTTGCCTCACTGCTCATCTGTATTCCGCTGTCATTTTACTACAGCTTCGCTAACCTCTTTCTTAATGACATAGGCATAGGAAATGCCGCCGGTAAAATGACTATGGGTCAGGGTTCGGAGATTTTGTTCTTGCTCCTGATGCCCCTATTCTTCAAGCGTCTGGGCTACAAAAAAATGCTGATGATCGGTATGTTTGCCTGGGGTGCCCGTTATCTCCTCTTCATGTGGGGCAACCCTGCCGAACTGGTATGGATGCTCTACGGCGGCATCATCCTGCATGGTATCTGCTATGACTTCTTCTTCGTGACCGGACAGATTTACGTGGACGAAAAGGCCCCCAAGTCTGTCAAGAATGCGGCACAGGGCCTGATCACTTTCGCCACCTACGGCGTAGGTATGTTTATCGGTTCCTGGCTCTCGGGTGTCATTGTAGAGTCCAATACCATCGTTCAGGAGGACCTGAAAAATTATCTTTGGAACGAGATATGGCTGGTACCTGCGATACTCTCATTTATCGTACTGGTACTCTTTACAATTTTCTTCCGCGAGAAAGCTTCGCTCAAAAAACCCGGCGAGGTTGTGGAAGAAACCCCTGCCGAAGGCGTTGCAGAAACCAAGGCAGTGTAAACCAATTACTAATTTCAGTAAAAACTCTTCCTCTTTTCGGGAGAAGGGTTTTTACTTGTAATGTGAATTTATTGCGCGACAATCAGGTTTAGGTGCAAGATGAGGCAGTGGCAGCTTTTTGCATGAAAGCTTTACCTGACATCGTAGAATTAGACTATTACTATTCTTACTTCTTTCTGTATATTTGTAACTTGTTTGTAAGTAACCAACAAAAAAGTTTATCGTGAAAAACCTATCTTTAATTCTAAACGGTATTCTGGCAGTAGCTATCATATACCTGTATGTGCTTCACTTTAGTGGTGACCAACCCACCGCTAATGCTGAGGAATCAGCCACAGTAGCTTCTTCAGGTAATGGCATTCCCAAGATTGCTTATGTCAATTCCGACACTCTACTGGAGTACTATGATTTCTTCCAGGACAAAAGAGCCGAACTGGAGGAGAAAGCCCAGAAGTTGCAGGCCGATTATGAGACACGCGCCAAAGGACTGCAAAGCGAGATTTCTACGTTCCAGCGTAATGCAGGCACCATGACAATGAACCAGGCACGCGCCGTGGAAGAAGATCTGGTAAAAAAGCAGCAGAACCTGGCCCAGTACCAGCAAAACCTCAGTGCTGAACTGATGCAGGAAGAAGGCAAAGTAAATGAAGAACTGTACGAAAAGGTAGCCGAATACCTGGAAGAATACGGTGAGGAAGAAAATTTCAAAGTCGTGCTTACCTATACCAAAAACAGTGGCGTACTCTACGCTGACGACAGCCTGGATATTACCCGTACCGTCGTAGATAAGCTGAATGAACGTTATAACCAGGCCAATGCTGTCAACACCAGCACTGAAAGTAACCCGGCCGATACTACCTCCTCTGCCAACTAGAATGCATCAGAAGCATTACGTTTCCTAAAGATACCAGCCCGTCCTGCACCTGTCAGACGGGCTTTTTTTAGTACTTCATTTGGTTCTTTCACTCTCGCGAAAAGTCGCGCTTTCCTCCGCTCTTAGCCATCAGCTTACACTCTTTGATAATGATATCGTGTGAAAGGGCTTTACACATATCGTAAATAGTGAGCGCAGCAATATTGGCGCCGGTAAGGGCTTCCATCTCTACGCCGGTTCTGGCCGTCACAGATACGGTGCAGTCAATCACTACCTCCTGCCGGGCATTCATACGAATATTCAGTTTACACTTTTCCATGGGCAAGGGATGGCAAAAAGGTATCAGTTCGTATGTCTTCTTGGCGGCCATGGTACCCGCAATGATGGCGGTTTGGAACACCGGCCCTTTTTTGGTGTATATTTCTTCCGAGGCATCACCACTCGCCTGGAGTTGTTGCAAAATTGCCCCTCCCAGTACCATCGTGGCGCGGGCAGTAGCGGTGCGACGGGTTACTTCTTTATCCCCCACATCTACCATCGCAGGATTGTTCTGTTCGTCAAGGTGGGTTAGTTTTTTTGATGTGTCAGCCATAGGTTTTTAGCAAAGTTAGAACAGAAAAAGAGCATAAAAAAACCTCCATGGTCAGGAGGTATATTGATGATTCAAACCTGGTTTAGGATTAATCACCCAGGTTACGATCGCGAGCAGCCTCTTTCGTTTCTTCATCAGCATAAGTTACTACTTCCACGCGACGATTCTTCTGGTGAACAGCGGCCATATCGTTAGAAGCAACTGGTTGATTTTCACCATCTGGCAGGGTCTACGTTCAATTCAAACAGGTATTGCAACACCTGACCTGCCCGGTTTTCTGCTGGCTTTTCCTAAACTTTGATGCAATTTCCGGTGGAATACGTTACAACTTGGGAGTAGTGCAAATAGCCTAAACTGACGTAGCTAAATCATTACCAGGCAATGCCAGCCACTCTCCTGCACAGGTGTACCTCTCGTACCACGTACAATACAACTTTACGCCCTCAAGTACCCGTAGCACTTTAGGGTGCCTTTTTTATTTTATCCATACTTACTTTACCTTGTTATCAATCAGTACAAAAGTTTATGATTGACGCACTTGAAGCCTACCGCATTGTGATGCAGCACCAGCAGCAACCCAAGATTATAGAACTTCCCCTTACCGAAGTACAGGGCCATATTTTACAGGAATCTGTTTACGCCGATCGCGACTTTCCTCCCTTTGACCGGGTATCTATGGATGGCATAGCCTACCAGTTTGACCAAGGAATACAGCAGGATCGCTTAGTAGTAGAAGGGGTACAGATGGCCGGTAGTCCGGTCAAGCATTTGAATCAGCCTACTGCCTGCCTGGAGGTGATGACGGGCGCTATGTTACCTGAAAACACAGACACGGTTACTCGCTACGAAGATGTAGAATTTTTTGAGGAAGCCGGTAAGAAGTATGCCCGCCTGACTGTCAAACCCGAGAAAAGAGCTCAAAATGTACACGGCCAGGGAATAGATGAAAAGGCAGGCACTGAACTGATCAAACCCGGACGTATGCTGGGGCCCACAGAAATTGCCGTAGCTGCTTCGGTAGGAAAAAGCAGACTGAAAGTTAATCTTCGACCCAATATCGGCATAATCTCAACGGGTGATGAACTGGTAGACGTACATCAGCATCCCAAACCCTATCAGATACGCCGTTCCAACACTTACGCGATACAGGCAGCCTTACAGCAAATGGGTATCCAGTCTGATATGTACCATTTGGCTGATGATAAAATCACCATACAGGCAGGTATGGAAGAAGCCCTGATAAAGCATGATGCACTGATCCTGAGTGGTGGAGTATCCAAGGGTAAAAAAGACTATGTCCCTGAGGCGCTGGAAAGCCTGGGCGTAGAAAAGGTCTTTCACCGGGTCAAGCAGAAACCGGGAAAACCGTTCTGGTTTGGTAAAAATGCTGACAACAAAGTGATCTTTGCCTTTCCCGGTAATCCGGTGTCCACATTTATGTGCTTCAATCGCTACTTCAAGCCCTGGCTGATGTACAGTATGGGCACCGAAGAACAATCCCTCTCCCATGCCACGCTGACCGCCGATATAAGTTTTAAGCCTTCGCTCACTTATTTTATGCAGGTGAAATTAAACCATAGTCAAGGTGGAATTCTGCAGGCTACTCCTGAGGAAGGACAAGGTTCGGGCGACTTCGCTAACTTACTGGCCTGTGATGCCTTCATGATGCTGCCTGATGAAAAGAGCGAATTCAAAGTGGGAGAAGTGTACCCGGTGATTGTGTACCGGCATTGATGGTTTGCTTTTCATTTGCGGTAATCTCGCATGTAGCATGATTTGGGTATCCGATAGCAATTCACATCAGGAACTCTTGGGCCGAAAAGGCTTGATCACTTCTTCGTTGCATTTCAGATAAGGCCCCTCCAGTAGGTCAATGCAGTAGGGAATGGCTGGGAAAACGGCGTCCAGGCACTGGCGGATGGCTTTAGGCTTACCGGGTAAGTTAACGATCAGTGTTTTGTCTCGGATTCCGGCAGTTTGACGCGAAAGTATAGCCGTTGGGACATACTGTAGGCTTACTTGACGCATCAGTTCACCAAAGCCAGGCATCATTTTCTGACAAACTGCTTCGGTAGCTTCGGGCGTTACATCGCGCTCTGCCGGGCCAGTGCCTCCCGAGCTAATGATGAGGCAGCAGCCTTCCTCGTCAGCCATCTGCTTCATTTTTTCTTCCAGTTGATCTTGCTCATCAGGAATCACAGCATAGACTTTCTCCCACGCAGAAGTCAGGTACTCGTTCAGGGTTTCAACGATGGCTTTGCCGGGGACGTCTTCATAAATTCCTTTGCTGGCACGATCGGAGACATTGATGATACCGATTTTGATTTCCATAGAAGATGGTGTTAGGGTGTCATTGTGTTTGGGTTACTTTAGTCTAAAGCTACTAATTTAGACTAAACAGTTCGGCGGATGGATAATTTTGAATTTTCAAATCTGCGATCTTTAGTTATTTCTCAAGCAGGAAAATCATCCGATCACAAGCTTCAGGTTCATAGTCGTGCAGGTGATAATCACCAAAGATTTTTTGCAGCTTCAGATCAGCACTTTCAAAGTAAGCTAGAAATTCTTCTTTGTAAACCGCCTTGACCCTTTCCTGAAACTGATAATGTTGGCCGGCATCATCAAACTGTATGTCTTTGACAATAAACCCATCTTTGCTCACGAAGCGCCGAATCTGAAACGTGATACCTTCAAGCGTCTTGCTCTCTTCAGGAATCAGGTTACGGATAATTTTGGGCGTATTGAAGAAGTCAATTAACAATTTTCCACCCGGTTTCAGGCCCGCTGCCGCCGCATGCACTACCTGTTGGTTTTCCTCTTTGGTCTGGAAGTACCCGAAGCTGGTGAAGAGGTTAAGAATGATATCAAAGGCAGCTGACTTATATACATTTCGCATATCGTGTACATCAAAATGCAGGTATTCATCTTCATAACGCTTAGCATACTGGATGCTCTGCTCGGAGAGGTCCACTCCCGTTACGTGCATTCCACGATCTCGGAGTTGCAGTGAGTAACGCCCTCTGCCACATGCCAGGTCAAGGACTTCTTTGGCCGGGACACAGCCAAAAAAAGCGCAGAGGCGGTCCACAAATGCTTTGGCTTCGGAAAGGTCTCGGTTTTTGTAAAGAATATGATAGTAGGGAGAATCAAACCATTCGCTAAACCATTCCTTGGCGTATATATTTTTCATGCTGTATATTTCCCGCTTTATGCTCATCTATACTTACTGATTTTACCGGCTTAAGTTTAGAAGAAATGAACTGGAAGCACACGTAGTAATCCCTCTTCTCCGGTTGGTACTACATTACTTACTGTCTACTTCCAGGCCCGTTACTAAAAGTCTTCTGCGCTGACCATTCCTTCACGCAGCAATTCACGTAAAACGACCTCGGTCAGTTCACTCTTGAAGATAAACTCATAACGAATGTCCATAACATAGGCTTTGAGCCGCATCTTGAGATAAGACCGGCGTTCTTTGACTTCGTTGAAGAAAAGAACGGTGATACCCTTGTTCAGGTAAACGTAACGGGAAGTTTGCGCAGCTTCTGTTGCGATGCAACGCACAGCCTCGGTATCTATGTCCAGTGGCAAAAATAACTCAGCTACCACCTGGCAATCCAGTTCACCGGCATTGCTGTTGGACACCGACTGGTTCATCACTTCGCCGTTGGGAATAGATACCAGAGAGTCGTCGGGTGTCACGATGCGGGTAGAGCGTAAACCGATTTCTACCACCTCACCGTAGAATGAACCGATTTCAATCTTGTCGCCTACCTTAAAAGGAGTATCCAGCAGGATCATTACTCCACCAAAAATATTTTTGAGAATATCCTGTGAAGCAAATCCTACCGCCACGCCTACGGATGCTATCAGTGCCCAGATCGTTTCTATTTTGGGGGCAATGATCCCGGTAATGATGATAAATAGCACGACAATCCACCCGACGATGCGGAGTACGGGTACTATGCCTTTGAGCGTGATGCGATGCCCCGCACTTCGCTCGGCAAATAGCTCCATCAGTCGGGTGGCAAAACGAATGAAGAAGTAGCCAACGATAAAAACGATAACGCTCCAGAAGATCTTACTCAGAGGTATTTTCAGGTTTTCCTCTACTTCTTGAGCAGTCACTAGGTTGGTCTCACTTTCAGGCGCTTCATCTAGGGTATCTACCTGCACTACGGTACGGTCTGTACGTATCGGCGGCACCACATCTTCCGACGGCTCAGTCGGGGTGGTAGCTACACTATCCTGATTTTGCTGCATTGGTATCTGAGGCCTCGGCAAACGCAGAGAGGCTGTATCAGCTTCCAGTAGCTGCGCCTGTAGGGGATAGTAGTAACATGCCATCAACATACCTATCATGATAAGGCGATACATCAGTGCAGAAAGTTTTTGGTTCTTAACAAAGAAACTACTTGCCGGTAGAGCAGTGGGTTGATTAGGTATACGTCTTCTCTTTTCGTGATGAAGCCGTCGTCCAAGAGTTGGATCAGGTTCAAGTTGCTCTTGCTAGGTTGGGGAATGGGGGCATTTTCTGAGCTGCGGTACTCCACTAACTCCTGGTACTGGGCCTCTCGTAAACCGTCGTGCAGCAGCAGACTGTGCAGTGTCAGCATGTGATGCAGAGGTATGGATTTTAAGAAAGAAAAGTCATAGTCTTTGAGTGAGCCGATATGGATCGTGTCCTGCGTTACTTTACAGGTAGAACGCATCCAAAATAGCTGGGCGATGCTGAAGTTACCTGATGTTATTCTATTCAGGCCTTTAAAATACTCATCTTCTAGGTAAGCTTGCTGTTGCTGCTCATCCATCTTCTGAAATTTTTTTTCCAGGCGGTCTTCATCCGATGCCTCGTAGTTAACCCGGTAGCCACTCACTCGGTGCCGCCGAAGGATTACCTCCCTGAGTTGATGATGCTCAATCGGGCGCAGCTCTACGATGTACTCAAAGTAGTCTGAAATACGGATGGTTTTGTCAAGGAAGTGCCAGGTGTAGAGGGTACAACTGCAGAGCCAGAAGACCTGCTGGTTGGTCTTGGAAATCAATTCAAAGAGTAGCTTAAGACACTTGAACCCACCTACTTTTCTAAGGAAAAAATGCTCCAGATTTTCAAAGATAAAAATAAAGGGCCGCTCACTACACTTCATCAGCACGATAAGCTCGTCCATACTGCTAATGTTATCCTCCGGAAAAAACGACCGGAGATATTCCAGCAACTCTTCCTCACGGTACATCTGGTAAAGGCGCTGCGCCCGTATGAGCTGGCAACTCTGAATCAGCCGGGGATTGCTTTGCTTCAGAAAAAAATTAATCAGCGTGGTGATGCCACTTCCTTTTTCGCCAACCACTACCGTACTGGCAAATCGCCCCCGGTGCCAATTTTGAAATGCCTCTTTTATCATCTTGATCTCGCTGGAGCGTTCTTCGTAAAAGACGGCTTCCTCCAGCGGACGAATGCTAAATAACCGTTGGTACACGTAGGGCAAATGCTGTATGGCTTTTTCAGTTTCGGCAAGAAAGTCAGAAATCTCGGTACTGACTTCCTCAGCCCGGGACTCAATACCCATCTGCCGGCGGTAGCTGTACACTTCCCGCTGTACCCGGCTGTAATTTTCCCGTAAGAAGCGGAGGGTGTAGGGAACTGCATTGCGAAGGTAGTCAACAACCTGTTTTTTCACCCTTCGTGTGCGCTCCAAAGCGCGCGCTTTGGCTACCCGCAACTTGATCTCCAGTGCATAATCGTTGCTTTTCAGCTCGTGGAGTTCATCATTAAAATCACGCACGGCCCTCAGTACATCTTCATCCAGGTGGCGGTAGATCTCCTCCAGATCCTTGCGTATGCCGTCTATCCCTTTCACTGAGCGCTGTAGTCCTTCCAGCGCTATTTCCCGGGCTTTATCCTTGTCTTCCTGCTGCCCTTCATACACCGAAAGTGCCGAGTCCAGGTTAAAGTATGAAATCTGACCAACTTCGTTGATCAGCTTTTGAATATGAGATAGTTCCTGGGTGACCAGTAGTTTGGACTCATTGATTTGCCTGCTCAGATTAGGGAGGGTCTCAAAGCTCACAATCTGTCGGGGTGAAACAAAATCTATCTCCGAGCTTTTGATCATGCGCTTGTATTCTGTTGTCTTTACGAGCCCTCTTCTGTCAGGTAAGTTCTTTACTTCGTCAGTCGCCTGTTGTTGGATATTATCCAATAGGGCTGGCAGGGCCTGCCGATACAGCACTGCAATGGTAGCAGGTATTATGGCCTGTATCAATTGCTTGTCAATGTACTGCTTCTGCGCCTGCAATACACTTTCCATATTTGCATCGTCGGCGTCCCGAATAGCTTCACTGGTATTTTGTATGATGCGCTGTGCGGTATTGACCTGGGGCAGTACAGACTGCTTCACTTTGCGGTCAGCCTCCTCCCTGAGCTTGTAGTGCTGGTAAAGCAGGCGGTTACTCAATGTGCTAAACTCTTCATCAACACGCCAGTCATCGTACAGGGCAAAGAGTGTATTTCGCCATCCTTGTGTAAAACCCTGGTACGACTCGTCGGTCTTTACCCGTTCCTGCCGCATCCGGTGATTGCTAAACCGCGATGTAGAAAGCTCGGCAGTACCAGCACGATCGTAGGTAAACTGAAACCGGCGATGAACCTCTTCCAATAAGTCCTTTACGTCGGCATCTACCTCTGCCTGAACCTCTGCCAGCTCCTTTTGTACATCTTTACACTTCTTACAGAATTCCTCAATGTCAAGCAGTGGCAGGTTAGCCACCCAGTTTTCTTCGCGGTAAGTGAGTTCGTGCAGGTGGGCATCCACTTTGTTGTAGGCACCGTCAACCATCTGCCAGAGTTCCTGCGAAGTGATAGCCAGTTCACGGTAGATTTTCTCCAGTGCCGTTTGCAAGCCTACTGAGAAAAACTCTATGTAATGGTAGGCTGTGAGGTTACGCAGGGGAAGCTGATACTTCCAGGTACGGTACGGCAGCGGCTCCTCTTTGAAGAGCTTCCGAAAAGCATTACGAATCCTGAGCGGTATGCGTCGGAATTTACGCCACCCTCTTTTTATGGACTTGATACGGCGAATGCGCCAGGTATCATCCGGCAAATTCTCAAAGCGTTCCTCAGACTGAACTTCCTCACAGACCATGGGAAGATTCCCGATGAAAGACTTCTTGACCGAAGCATACTCTTCAAACAACTCATCAACGCGACGGCTCAGGGGCTTTTCGTAGCGATGCGAAATAGTGTCGTCAATTTCGGAAGTAAATGCCACCCAGGTCTTAAAAAACAGGTGCGGATCATTCTCCTGACGAGCCTTCTCGTAGCCATCTACAAAATGCCGCATCACTTCAAGAATAGTGTCGGCAAACTCCACCTGGTCTTGTGCTGCCCTCTCCAAAACCGGCATCACCGTCTTCCGGATGAGCACACTGGCATTCTGTTGTATTTCAGCAGATTGATCACTCATACAGAGATGGGAAGTAGCAAAATATCGAGGTTGCAGGATACACTAGGCATAGAGTGAATTTTATTTAAAATGATAACCGGCCTTTTTAATGGCCTCACGCAGTGCATCAGCTGCTTTCTCAAAACCCTGACGAATATCGTGAAAAGCTGCCGTACTGGAGAACTTCAGGTCTTCCAACTGGCGATAAAGTTGACTGTCTTTTTCCTTTAAACCATCCAGTTCGTCGTCCAGCTCACTGCGAAGCTCCTTAGCTTTGTTTTCAAATTCCTTGATTTTGTCGTAAAGTTCCTGGAGCCGCTCTTTAGACTGATTTCCGGTATTGTGTTCTGTAGCCATGACTGATTGATTTTTGATGAAAGGTTATTACAGAATTTTATAAAACGAAAGTTGATAATGACCGTCCAAACGGCCTTTACAAACTGAAAAAATTATCT
>CAZZGE010000013.1:0-43771 GCA_964653665.1 uncultured Porifericola sp.
AGGGGCTGATTGTCAGTGGTCAGCGAAGTAGCCCCCCGAATAATGACACTGAGTGAAGAACCAGGGCCGCTGGTTTGGTTAATTGTGACACCAGGCACCCGACCTGCCAGTGAGCTGATGACATTTTCCTGGGAAACCTGGCGCAGATCCTCTCCTTCCACGTTGGCTACGTCGTAGCCCAGAGAGCGCTCGTCCCGCTTGATGCCTAGGGCCGTTACTACGACTTCGGATAACTCTCTCGCGTCGGGTTGCAGGCTGATGTTAAACCTGTTCTGGTCACCTACCACTACTTCCTGCAGCTGAAAACCAATAAAGCTGAACACCAGCACGGACTGACTTCCTGCTACACTCAGCCTAAAGTTACCATCAATGTCAGTAACGGTACCGTTGGTTGTACCTTTTTCCAACACGTTAACTCCGGGTAAGCCTTCTCCCTCTTCTCCAGTTACCTGTCCGCTTACTTCAATCTGCACGGGTCGCTCCAGTTTGCTGGGTAAGGCTACTGATGCTTCAAGACGTAAAGGGGTAGCTTCGTCGGGTCGGTCAGTATTAGATTTAGAGCGTTTCTCAGCAGGGCGAATGACGTAGTCAATCTTGCCGATTTTTTTGTACTCCAGCCCAGAGCCGGTCAGCACGGCGCGCAGGGCATCTTCCGGACTCCTGAATTTTTCAATACTTACCGGAGAAGCTACCTGATGGCTGACAAGCTGCTGCTCACTGTAGTTGAGACTCACCTGGTAATGGTCAGCAATTTTGTCCAGTGCCTGCACCAGGCTTACCTTCTGCTGAAGGATACCCTGAGGATTGGCACTACCCGAAACGGGTGGAATAGAAGCCAGCTGCTGAGCTTCTGCACTCAGGCCTAAGGGCAGCAATGCCAGCACCAGCGTCCACAGAAAAAACTTTGATCGTTGAAATAGTTTCATAATAAGCAAGGTTTAAAGTGATACTTTTAATTGGTTTGAGATGATTGTCGGGGGTAAAAAATAATATTGTTATCTTCGTGCTCTACACGAAGGTTAAAGGTTTCAGCTAGGGCAGTAATCAGGATATTTACATCGTCGGTAGGACAGGAGCCGGTAAACTGTCGCTGCAGCAAGTCAGGATCACTTACCTTGATCTGATAACCGTGTATGTCCTGAATTCTGAGAAAAATTTCACGCAGGCTGGCATTGTCAAAAAAGAGGCGATTGTCTTTCCAGGAAGCATAGCGTGTGGGATTCACACTTACCTTGGTAAGGCGCTGATCGGCATCCAGGCTGGCCTTTTCGCCCGGCTCCATCGTAATTGACTTCTGCTGGCCAGCCTGCTTCAGTGCCACTTGACCTTCGCTGAGCACTACTTCCGTTTTTCCTCGCCGGGCCTGCACGTTGAAGGCTGTTCCCAGCACTTCAATGTCCAGTTCACGGGTATGCACGATAAAGCGTCCGTCTGCAGCCTGCGGCTGTTTGACTACCTCAAAATAGGCTTCACCCTCCAACCAAACCTCACGAACCTCTTCGTCGTGCCATTCGCTATTCAATTTGAGCACTGAGTTGGCATTGAGGTTCACTACAGTGCTGTCTGGCAGGCGTATTTCGCGCTGCTCACTGTAGCTCGTCTGATATTGGATGTAGGGGGATAAAAAATAAAAAAACCACACGGCAGCTCCTACCATCAGAAGGGAGGCTACAGCTGCTACCTGATACCATCGAAATAGTGTGCGAGCCGGTAGCCTTACTGGTGAAGCAGTATTCCTGACCTGGCTGAAAATTCGCTGTCTGACTTCCTGCTTCTCTTCAGGGTACGGCATTTCAGTGCGAAATTGTAAAAAATGCACCAGGGTACGCGCTTCCCTCAGCATGGATGCCTTTTCAGGGTGTTGCTCCAGCCACTCCTGCCAGAATGTGTCAAGGTGCGCGTTGGGTTGGCGAACCCACTGGATAAAAGTCGGATCCGAAGCAAAGTCTTCTGCTTCATAAGAATCGTATTGCATAAAGAAAACCGTATAAGTAATGCTTTACAAGAGGAGTAAAAGAAAGCACAATATACCCTCAGAACTTTTTGAGTTTTTTTAAAAAAATATTGAAAACCTTATTTTCACCCTCCAAATAATGATTTACCCAAAGTATAGTTGGCTAATCTGTCAACCGGGAATTGACTTAAGAAATACAAAAGTTTAAGTTTTTTTCTTAACTTAAAGATTTCACTGGGAACAAAATCCTATAAGATGCGCTACTTGACTTTGGTGGGAGCAGCCCTGCTACTACCCCTAACATATTTTCTCCTTACCGCGACCACTGAGGATCAAATTAGCTATAATCAGGATATCCGCCCAGTCATCAATGCCAATTGCATATCCTGCCATGGAGGCGTCAAAGCTTCTGCCGGATTGAGTTTACTTACCCGCCAAGAAGCGCTGGATACTACTGAGTCTGGGGTACCTGCCATCATTCCTGGAGATGCCGCTAACAGTGAACTGGTAAAGCGCCTCCACCATCATGATCCGGAGTATCGTATGCCACTGGAAAGCAAGCCTCTTGATCAAGCTACCATTGAAAAGTTTGAGGCCTGGATCGACCAAGGAGCCAAATGGGAAGAGCACTGGGCCTTTATTCCTCCTCAAAAACCGGAAACACCCGATGCCGGAGCTACCTGGGCACAAAATAAGATAGATCATTTTGTGTATCAGAAGCTGGAAAAAGAGGCCCTACAGCCTAATCCTGAAGCCAGCAAGGCTACCTTACTGCGTCGTCTATATCTAGACCTGATTGGCTTACCACCTACACCTGAAGAGGCAGCGGCTTTTCTTACTGACAGCTCTGAAAATGCTTATGAAAAGGTGGTAAATGAGTTGCTGGCATCACCGCACTTTGGTGAGCGCTGGGCGGCTATGTGGCTGGATCTGGCCCGCTATGCCGATTCCAAGGGTTATGAGAAAGACCTGGATCGCTCCATCTGGAAATACCGTGACTGGGTTATTCGGGCATTTAACGAAAACATGCCCTTTGACCAGTTTACCGTGAAACAACTAGCGGGCGACCTGCTTCCCCAACCTACAGAACAGCAACTCATCGCAACCGCTTTTCATCGTAACACCATGAGCAATGACGAGGGCGGTACCCGCAACGAAGAGTTCCGTGCTGCCGCCATGGTAGACCGGGTTGCTACCACCTACGAAGTTTGGCAAGGGCTTACTATGTCGTGCGTACAGTGCCATACCCATCCCTATGATCCTATACGGCATGAGGAGTTTTACCAGACAATGGCCTTCTTCAACAATACGGTAGATGCTGACATGTATAACGAGCGTCCTAACCTCTTCACCTACGAAGGCAAGGATGAGGCTAAGGTAAGGGAACTGATCCACTGGCTGGATGAGCAATTACCAAAAAAAGATCAATCCCATGAGGCGTTGCTCCTGCACGAACGAAAGCAGGACCTGCTTTACCGGCTGGACTACCGTAAGGTGGAAGCTGAAAGTATGCACAACAACCACCAGGTTATTGAGCTGATCCCCCGAGGAGCGGATGTGGTCTGGCAAATACAGGACAGCACCTGGATCATGTTTGAAGATGTGGACCTCAAGGAGGTAGAAGCTATCTCATTGCGGGTAGCTACCCCACTTTCTGGTATCATAGAGGTACGCCGCGACTCACTGCTTGGCCCCAAGTTAGGCGGAGTGGTATTCAATAGTACGGGGCAGTGGGACAACCCCATGATGGTAAAACCTGAACCAGAAAAATGGCGCACACTCACTACAAAAATCCCCGAAACTAACAGTACTCACGACCTGTACTACCTGTTCCGGCAATATAAGCACCCTGGCCAGCACCTTTTTCACCTGGACTGGATGTATTACCACGAAAAGCAACCAGCGTGGCAGACTTATGATGCTGCTTTTCAGGATACGCTCAAAGCTTTATACGCTGTCAAACCGCTGCCTACTCCGATCTTGCAGGAGCTTCCCGATAAAAGACGCAGGGAAAACCGGATTTACAAGCGAGGCAACTGGCTGGCCCTGGGCGAAGAAGTACAGCCGGGTGTTCCGGAAATACTACAATCCAACAACGACCAAACCTACCAGGATCGCCTACATCTTGCCCGCTGGCTCGTCAGCGAAAACAATCCACTTACTGCTCGAGTGACCGTCAACCGATTCTGGGCGCAGCTTTTTGGGTACGGCATTGTAGAAACAATGGAAGACTTTGGTTCACAGGGCTTCCCTCCTTCCCATCCTAAGCTACTGGACTGGCTGGCAGTCACCTTCAGCCAAGACTATCACTGGGATATGAAAAAGCTGCTGAAGCTGATCGTCATGTCAGCTACCTACCGGCAAGCCTCCGGTGGTGACGAAACTAAATACGCGCTTGATCCCAAAAACCGCCTTTTGGCCCGGGGGCCCAAAGTACGCTTGTCATCCGAGCAGATACGCGACCAGGCACTCGCGGTGAGTGGCCTGCTTAATACTAAAATGTATGGCCCCAGCATTTACCCTCCCCGCCCGGATATGAGTGCCTCATTTTGGGGCAGTTGGGGTAAGTCTGCACCGGAGGAACAAAACCGCCGCAGCATATATATTTTCTGGCGTCGTACCAACCCCTACCCTTCGCTGATTACTTTTGACAGCCCCACCCGTACAGTGTGCAGTTCTCGCCGCATTCGTACCAATACACCCTTGCAGGCCCTTACGCTGCTCAATGACCCGGTTTACTACCAGGCTTCGGTAGCCCTGGCGGAGCAGATGCGTGAGGCGTATCCTAACGACCCACGCGAGCAGATTCGCTTTGGTTACCATAAAGCATTATTACATAATCCTTCAGAAGATAAAATAGAACTGCTGACAGAAATGTACACGGAGGCCGAGATGCATTACTCAAAAAAAAGCGCTACTGCCAGTAGGAGAGAAAATACAGCTGACAAGATACTTCCCGACCAGGAAGCCCTCAAACTGGTCGCCAATACTATTTTAAACCTTGATGAATTTATCAATAAAAACTAATTCAACATGAACCTCTACAGCCAAGCACAGTACGAGATAGCCCGCTACAATACCCGAAGACATTTTTTGAAAAAATGCATGTCGGGTATGGGGGCCATGGCCTTGGGCTCACTGGTTGGCTGTCAGCCTTCGGCTAAGCAAGTAGTAACTGCCCAGCCTGACAATCCGCTGGCACTGCTGAAGCCGCATTTTGCGCCCAAAGCAAAGCGGGTGATCTTTCTGCATATGGCCGGAGCACCCTCGCAGCTGGAGCTTTTTGATTACAAACCCGAGCTTCGCAAACTGGATGGCAAAGCGTGTCCGCCTTCCCTGCTCGAGGGCAAGAACTACCCTTTTCTAGATAATGCCCCCCAACTGATGGGGCCGCAGTCACGCTTCAGTTACCAGGGAAAAAGCGGGGCGTTGCTGTCGGAATTTATCCCTCACTTTGGCAAGATCGTGGATGAAGTTACACTGCTGAAGGCCATGCACACTGACGAGTTTAACCATGCTCCAGCACAACTCTTTATGCATACCGGGTCACCGCGACTGGGCCGTCCCAGTATGGGTTCCTGGTCGGTGTACGGCTTAGGCTCTGAAAACCAGAACCTTCCCGGTTTTGTAGTTTTGTTATCAGGTGCAGACAACATCAGTGCTGGCAAGAGTGCCTGGGGAAGTGGTTTTCTGCCCACTGTCTACCAAGGTGTGCAGTGCCGTTCCAAGGGAGACCCGGTACTTTACCTGTCCAACCCCGGTCAGGTAGACGAAAAGATGCGGAAGCTTTCTATAGAAACAATTAATAAGATCAACGATAAAGCTTACCGGGAAGCGGGGGATCCGGAAATTCTTTCCCGTATCTCCCAGTACGAGCTGGCCTTTCGCATGCAGGCCGAAGTCCCCGAAGTTATGAACATCAACGATGAGCCAGACTATATCCACCAGATGTACGGCACCGAACCAGGTGAGCGCTCTTATGCCAACAACTGCCTGTTGGCGCGGCGGTTGGTAGAAAAAGGCGTTCGTTTCGTACAGCTTTTTCATCGGGGCTGGGATCATCATGGTACTGGCAAAGGCAACGGCGTTGATGACGGACTGAAGCGCATGTGCGAATCCATGGACCAGGCCACTGCTGCCCTGATCAGCGACCTGAAACAGCGTGGTTTACTGGAAGATACGTTGGTAGTCTGGGGAGGCGAATTTGGGCGTACGCCTATGATGGAAGCCCGCTCAGGCGCTGATTACAAAGGACGGGATCACCACGGTGATGCATTTACTGTGTGGCTGGCCGGGGGTGGCATCAAGAAGGGCTTCAGTTATGGCGAAACTGATGAGATTGGTTTTAACGGTGTCAGTGGCAGGGTCCACGTACACGACTTACAGGCCACTATCCTGCAACAGTTGGGCATGGACCATGAAAAACTTACCTATCATTTCCAGGGAAGAGACTTCCGTCTAACCGATGTGCACGGCAAAGTGGTGAAAGACATTCTAAGCTGAGAAACTGCTCAGGAACCCCTCACAACTCAAGAAAAAAGCCAGGCACTACTTCATAAAAATGAGCAGGGAGAGCCTCCTGGATACAGGTAAAATCAGGCAGAGCCAGCACCTCGACAGCTTCTTCTGTATTACCTACCGGACCAAAGATCTGACCCATGAGCAGGTACTGCTATCTCTAAAAGATAGAGCTCGGCGTGAAACGCACTCATTCCGTACTTTCAAACCTTACCTGGAAACCCGCCCCATGTTTCACTAGACCGATGCACGCATCGCCGAACACATCTGCCTGTGCTACACGGTATGCCCTTCTTAACCATCTCAGGCTCAAACTAGAAAAGCAACAAACTCCGATGAGCGGAGGACAGATCAGAAAGGCACTGGATCAGATGCAGGTAAGCCTCATCAAACAAAAAGATCAACCCCCACTACCTCTGTTCAAAGCAAAGCGAGCAGACGGTTCACCTGCATGAAGCTGTCACCAAAAAAGCTTACCCGACCTCATCTCTAAAGATCAGATAATCAAGTATTTACAATAAATTGTATATCGAGAGAGTTTTTGTAAAATTCTCATTACCAGATACTTATCTCAAAATCGTGTCAAACTAAGGGCAAAAGATATGTCTACCGACCTTCCACGTGCAGAAGGCGGGTTTTTTTCTTGAGCGTTCGTAAGACTACCAGAATCAACAAAGCTGTGGGAAGACTTACCTGCCAGAACGGATGAACCATAAGTTCCTGTTTACGGATCAGATGATGCATAAGGTTAATCAGTACGAATGAAAGAACCAGGTTAAATAAGCCGTTGTATTCCCTTTTAAGCACATTACGTGCAGAAAACGCTAATTCGGCAGGACGGAAATTTTTGAAGTTAGGTAAAAAGGCCGGGGCATATGAAGACCACTCATCGTAGCGGTATCCAAACTTATTACGCAAAAAAGCTTCTTCAGCAAACATAACCCGCTCGTAGTACAGCCAGAAAATCAGCGAAGCAATAATTACGAAGAAAACATCTCCTACGTACATGAAGAGCCCCAGCCACATCAAAAAGTTTCCTACGTACAGTGGATGGCGGACAATGGAGTAGATACCACTGGTATTGAGCTGCTCTGCTACCTGGCCTTCTTTAGTGTTACGTCCTGAGGTACCAGCAGGCGTGTGCCCAATGGTATACGCTCGTACCGCCAGTCCCAAGAACGCAACGAACAGGCAGGTGACAATCCAGCCTATATTGTCGTAAGCGTCGCTGGTGAGCGCACTAAACCGCTCGTCCCAAAAAATAAAGAAAGCTGCCAGAGGATAGTATACCAGAGGCAGGTAACTTCTGTTTTTAAACAGCCAGTTTCCCTGCCGCTCCATTTCTTTGATAAGGGCCATATGTACTAAAGCGTCTCGGGTAATTATTTGGAGAATTCTACCCGCTCTATTGGTTAAAATTCTACAAGCAACTTAGAAAAGAATACACTGTTTAGCAACAGCAATAAGGCTTGAGTACCCTTGGCATCCAAACGAATTGAACTTTAGGAACGCTAATCAGAGTTGTCATCGTCCTGAAAAAATGGGGTACGCTTAGCATACCGGAAACCCTGCCTGAGTATATCGCAACACTAGATGAGATGATCCAAAAACTATTTCCGGTAATCCAAAGGTGGCTCACGGTCTCCCAGCAGAGCTTCGTAGGTGAAATCAGGACCGCGGCGTTCATCAAACTCAGTTTGCGCTTTTTCAATCACCTCGGGGCGCTGGAACAAGTCAATACCCGTCAGGGCCAGTGTTTTGGCTGCTACCATCATACCTTTGATACCAATGCTCATGCCACCAGCGGCTACGGCCTGCCAGGTATGGGCTGAAGTTCCTGGTACCCAGGTGGCGGTGCTCAGCCCTGTAGTGGGTACAGTCCAACTCACATCGCCGACGTCGGAGGAAGCTTTGCTACTACGCAGTGCCATCGGCATGATTTGTTCGGCCACATTTAGCGAGGTTTTGCTCTTACCCAATGTAGCTGAGATTTTTTCGCAAAGGCTCTCTCTTCAGCATCGTAGTCTACTCCCCCGACGGATTACAAATTCTGGTGCATTACCTCTGCTAGGGCTTCTTTAGGTAGTACATTATAGATACCGTGAATTACCTCCACTTCCATCCGGGTTTCGGTACCTAAGGCTGCCCCTTCGACTGCTTTGATCACCCGGGCCCACAGGTTTTTTACCTCCGCCACATCGCTATGCCGAATATAGTAGTAGACTTCAGCAAAGTTGGGTACTACGTTCGGCGCTTCGCCACCTCGGGTGATGACGTAATGGATACGGGTACTTTCGGTCGTATGCTCGCCCATTAGGTTTACCATATAATTCATGGCTTCTACTGCATCCAGGGCGGAGCGCCCGCTTTCCGGTGCAAATGCCGCATGAGAGGCTTCACCGAAGAAACGAAATTTACCAGATTTGTTGGCCAGTGTAGTACCCGGACTGGCATCATTAGCACTGGAGGGATGCCAATGCAGCATGATATCCACATCGTCAAACAAATCAGCGCGTACCATGTATACTTTACCAGCACCGCTCTCTTCAGCAAGCGTGCCGTAAAATCGTACCGTACCTTGCTGGTTATTAGCTGCCAGCCATTCTTTCATGCCAATGGCGGCGGCGGGGCTACACCAAAAAGATGGTGACCACAGGCATGGCCAGCCCCTCCTTTTACCAAGGTCTTTCGCTCTAGTACAGCCGCCTGGGAGTGGCCGGGCTGTGCGTCAAATTCACCCATAATACCAATGACCGGCCCACCGTTTCCGTAGCTCGCTACAAAGACCGTAGGTATATTGGCTACGCCACTTACTATTTCAAACCCCTCATCTTTCAACAGCTTTTGCAAGGTTACACTACTCCGGGTCTCCTGGTAACCTACCTCGGGTTAGCTCCAGATGTTGAGGGCAGCTTCCCGGTAAGTATCCGCTTTCTTTTCTATAGATTTTACGACCTCTTACTTATTCTTCTGGGCCGCACCTAGCAGCGGTAACAGGAGGAAAAGGATGATCAGAGTGTAGTTGCGTAGCATAAAATTTTTGATTTCAAAGTAACGTGTTTCTGATTGAATTATGAAGCCAGTCGGTAACTAATGAAATTTTGTGTATCCAAAAAGAGATGGGATATTGAGTCCAGGCTTGAACAGACGGCCGATTCAATGATTATCTTCGGATAGACTGAGAACTCCGCTGATGTGTTGGGGGCTTGAGCAGTTTTTTGTAAATACTTTTCAGAATGCGCGGTGCTACGCCCAGACGGTACATGCTGAAAACAATGAAATTAGCAACTGATACTCGTATAAAATTGTTATTCTCATATTTACGAGTGGAAATTAAAGTATTTTTAGGAATTTTATTAAAGTGGGCTACTTTGATCGCTCGTTTCACAAAATCAAAATCCTCCATGATCACATATTTTTCGTTAAAACCGTTGAGTTTGTCAAAAAGATGACGAGCAACATACAAGGTTTGATCTCCACCATAACTATAACCCAGGGAAAAACGGGTAAACCAGGCATTGATCTTAAAAACCGGATTATCGCTCAAGTACTCAGAACGATATCCTCCCAGCAATAAGCCTTCATTCAGCCCCTTTTGTATATCAGCCAGATAAGATGATGGAGGAAGCGTATCAGCATGCACAAAATACAGTATATCGCCCTGTGCCACGGAAGCGGCATGGTTCATCTGTACGGCCCGACCCTGGCGAGGACAGATCAGTAGCCTGGCGCCTGCCTGAACTGCCCGATCAGCGGTGTGGTCAGTACTCTGGCCATCTACCACTATCAATTCCAGCAGCCGCCCATCAGCATGCTTCCTGAGATGCTGTATCAACCGGATAATGTTGTCTTCTTCGTTAAATGTCGGAATGATGACACTTAGCCGCATATGTAAACATATTTTTGATAAAACTAAGAAGGATTTCGTTAATCATTGTAAATAAAAAACCAATCCGTTTGCAAGCTTAATTACGTACTTCATGATGCAAATGGATTTACCACATAATTTTTAGCAAATGAAAAAAGTAACCCCCTTCATGTACGCTATCTTTCTGATATCACTGGCTTGCAGCCCAATCTCTGAAAATAAAGCGACTCCTTCCGCTGATCAGCAGCTCGTAAAGGATGGCCCCTACGTCAAATTATCACAGGAGCTGGTATTGGCAGTAAAAAAGAACGAGGATCGGTCTGAAATCATTGAACGACTTGCCAATATTTCTGCTGATAAAATGGCTCTGGAGCTGGATACGGACGCTGAAAAAAAAGCTTTTTTTATTAATGTTTACAACGGTTTTGTGCAGCATATCCTGACCGAATCTCCTGAGAAATTTGAAGACCGGGATGCGTTTTTCACTACCGATCAGATTACCTTGGCCGGGCAGGAGCTTAGCCTGGACGATATTGAGCATGGTATCATCCGGGGCTCAAAAGTGAAATGGTCGCTAGGTTTGATCCAAAATCCTTTTACCGATGATTTTGAGGAGATATTCCGGGTAAAAGAAACTGACCCTCGTATCCATTTTGCCCTCAACTGTGGTGCAAAAAGCTGTCCCTACGTTGCCATATACAGTGCTGAGAAGTTGGACAGTCAGCTGGACTTTATTTCAAAACAGTTTTTAGAGCGCACTAGCGAATACAATCCGGAGGAAGACAAAGTCTACGTTACTTCACTCATCAGCTGGTTTCGCGGCGACTTTGATGGCCTGGACGGTGCCAAAGCAATGCTTAGAGAGTATGACATTATCCCAGATGATGCCAACCCTGATTTAGTGTTCAAAGACTATGACTGGACCCTTGAACTCGGGAATTTCACAGAATTAAATGCTTCTTAAAATTCAATTTTAAAAATGTCCCTTACAGTGCTGGTCGGACTAGAAAAATAATAAAACCATAACCCTAGTCCTGAGGTGGGGTTACCATAATATGGGCACGATGCGTACCCGGGTCCATAATCCAGGGACCACCGGGCACAATCGGGCGTTCGGGCAATCCGGTGGATTCTGCCGTAGCAAATGGAATATAGACCACGTAACGATAGTTGGCATTCTCTACATTCCCGCTTTCAGAGTTATATTTTCCTTCCTTTCCTGAGAGCACGTGCAGGGTCGCAGGGGCTTTCGGCATCTTGAGCGCTCCTGATTTGGCCTCTTTTTCGCGAATGTCAAACACTTCCTGCGGATTTTTACCCTCCGCCTTAAGTTCTCTTCCTCTTGCCATGAAAGGTTCCAAATCTATGTGGTAGCAGGCCGCGTTAAAACCAGAACTATTGGGATCATCGGCCAGGCAGACCATGTTGTTACTACCCTCCCGGATTGTAACTACGTTGCCTTCGGCATCAAACCCCAATACGGTAGCTTCAGCCCTTTTGTCTTCCGGAGCGGCCATGACCGCAGCGCTGATCTGAGTTTCTTTTTCGGGTATTTCCTGCGCCCGGCTGTCACATGAAAATAAGAACATGAAAAATGCAGATAGGAAAAAATAGTTGCGTAGCATCGTGATTTTGGTTTCTGGTTGATAGAATAAAACTAACAATTGCCGACTATTTCGCAGCATTGAGGACTTCAGTTTTTTAGGCAAAGCAATATTTTTTAATATTAGTCCAAAACATAGCCTAAAAAGATGCTTCAAAGACGATTAATTAATCTGCTGTCAGTGATATTGCTAAGCTTATCGCTGTCCTTTTCTCTTTTTGCCCAACTCAAAGTAAGTGATAACCAGCGTTACCTGGTTTACGAAGACAGGTCTCCTTTCTTTTACCTGGGCGACACCGCCTGGGAACTATTTCACCGCCTGGACCGGGAGGAGGCCGACCGCTACCTACAGAACCGCGCAGATAAGGGATTTACCGTCATACAGGCGGTAGCTCTGGCCCAACTGGGGGGATTGAACGATCCTAACCCTTACGGCGCTACTCCACTAGAGAATAATGATCCTACCCGGCCTAATGATGACTATTTTGAGCATGTGGACTACATCGTCAACAAAGCCAACGAGTTGGGCCTCATCATGGGTATGCTACCCACCTGGGGTAGTAAGTGGAAAGAAGGCCGGGGAGAGGAATCGGGTATCTTTACGCCGGAAAATGCCCGCACTTACGGCAGATTCCTGGGGGAGCGCTACCGGGACGCTGACCTCATCTGGATACTGGGAGGCGATGAAAATATACAAAAACAGGAAGAAGCTGATATCATCACCGCCATGGCCGAGGGGCTGCGGGAAGGCGACAGGGGCGCCCACCTCATCACCTACCACCCGCGCGGCCCCGGCTTGTCTTCTGATTTTTTCCACACGGCAGACTGGCTGGATTTTAATATGTTTCAGTCATCCCACGCCGCCCGTGATCATGACAATGGCCTGTTGACGAGAAACGATTATCAACTAGAACCCGTCAAGCCGACGCTGGACGGAGAACCTCGCTATGAGGGTATCGTGGTAGGTTTTTACTTTAACGATGCCCAGAAAGACCTGCGATTTGATGACTATGATGCTCGGCAGGCAGCCTACTGGTCACTGCTGGAGGGTGCCTGCGGTCATACTTACGGGCATAACAGCATCTGGCAGATGTGGACACCCGATCGCGAATCGGTACTGGGAGCACAATCCCCCTGGTACGATGCCATAGACCATGCCGGCGGCTTTCAGATGAAGCACGTCAGAAACCTCTTTGAGTCCCGTCCCTACCAGTTGCTGGAGCCCCACCCCGATGGTTTGCTGGATGGCGCTACTACGGGCGGTAGCAAAGTGAAAGTTGCTAGGGCTAATGATGGTTCTTTTGCTTTTATATATTCTTCAAAGGGTGAGCAGTTTACGATTGATCAATCCATGATTGAATCAAATGCGGTGAGAGCTTACTGGTATGACCCTCGCTACGGCACTTCCGGCTTTATTCATGAAGGTGATAATACCGGACCACAGACCTTTACCCCACCCAGCAGTGGTCGCGGCCAGGACTGGATGCTGGTGCTGGACGACGGCACGAAACATTTCCCGGAGCCAGGGAGCAAAGACTAACTGGCAGTTTCATTGAGCTATTTGTGTAAATAACCCTTTGCATCAAAAGACTGAAAACCTAAAGCATAGGCCGTCCTGGCCGGATGCCGTGGATATCCTTTTTTGGTTAGATCACCAATTTGCAGCTAGTAGATGATTTTGTCTTTACAGGAGTCTACAATTTCTCGATAGCAGTACTGCAGGTAAGGCCGGATGAGGATGTTATCGCCCCAACAGGCTAGGATGTAAACTTCAGGCTGTTCGTCAATCATGCGTTGGATTACTTCCAGGTTTTGCTGCATCAGCCCGAGAGCAGATCGTACCGGTAGATCAGTAAGATACGTATGGCGTCCGGCGTAGAGGTTCATCAACAAAACCATCAAATCCGTTTCGGCTGGCGTAACCCAGAACTCTCCGTAAGGTAGGATCAGGTTTTTGCTCGTCGGCTTTGCTGGGGTTGAGCCCAATGACCAGCAGGTTTTTCTTCCCTCTTCTGCCCAGGGTAAAACGGGCGTCATCCTGATCGGTGCACTGATAGATATCAATCTCGTAAGGGATCGGCATACTTTAGTTTTTGTTAATGAACGGGCCGCAAATAAAAATAAGCCCCGCGAAAAGTAAAAAAGCTGACAGCACAGTATGGGCATCTCAGCAATCTTTGGTTTATTTGTTTTATGACATGATTAAAACCACTTGCTATGTACAAATCCTACCTGTTACCTCTTCTTGCTGTTATCAGCTTTTCCTGCCAACCCGAAGCGGAAACCCTCCCTCCCCCGAATGTTCTCTGGATCAGTGCCGAGGATATCAGTCCGGCCTGGGGCTGCTATGGCGATGATTATGCTACCACGCCCAATATTGACCGGCTGGCTGAAAATGGCTTTGTCTATACACAGGCTTTTTCCAACGCGCCCATCTGCGCCCCGGCCCGCTCCACGCTCATCACCGGTATGTACGCTACTTCCCTGGGCACGCAGCACCTGCGCTCCGACATTCCGCTACCTGCTGACCTGAAAATATTACCTGAACTGATGCGGCAGGCTGGTTATTTTACCACCAACAACGCCAAGACTGATTACAACTTCAATGCGGAGGGCCGCTGGGAGGAAAACGGCCGGGAAGCCCACTGGAGAAATACACCCGACGATCGCCCCTTTTTCAGCGTATTCAATTTTGGTATCACCCACGAAGGCCATGCCAATACTGACCGTCCAGAAGATATTGAAACCCTGGAAACCCTCCACGATCCGGCCGAGGGGAAACTGCCTCCCTACTTTCCCGATACCGAAGAATTTCGCGATATCTGGGCGCATCAGTACGATTTGATCACCGTTTTTGACCAGGAAGTGGGTAAACTGGTACAGCAGTTGAAAGAAGATGGTAAGTTTGAGAACACAATCATCTTCGTTTTTGGCGATCATGGCTTTGGCCTGCCCCGCTACAAACGCTGGCTCTACAATTCGGGCCTGCAGGTGCCTTTTGTGCTCCATGTTCCGGAAAAATACAAGCCTCTGGTCGCCAATCTACAGGAGCAGCAGACCGATCAGATGGTAGGTTTTGTAGACTTTGCCCCGACAGTGCTTAGCCTGGCAGGTACCGAAATCCCGCAAATGATGGAAGGAAAGAATTTCCTGGGCAAAAACAGCACTGCCAAAGACTATATCTACGGCTACCGCAGCCGGGCTGATGATGTGTATGATGTGGCACGCTCAGTATATGACGGACACTACCTCTACATCCGCCATTTTATGCCGCAGAATCCCTACATACAGAACGCGGTGATTTTCAATAAAGGCAAGCGGGGATATGATGAGCTATTCCGGGTGCAAGCCGAAGGCGAACTACCCCCTGAGGCGCAGGACATGTTCCAGCCCAAGCCAGTGGAAGAACTCTATGACCTGCAGAAGGATCCTTATGAATTAGAAAACCTGATGGGTAAAGAGGGGTTTCAACAAAGGGCGCAAAAGATGAATGCCCTGCTGCATGCCTGGATGATAGAGCACCATGATACTGGTCTGCTCAACGAGGGAGAGATGATGGTTCGCGCCGAGGGCAAAGGCAGCGTCTACGAAATGGCCCGGGATACCAGTGATTTTCCTGTAGAGACTGTGCTGGCAGCTGCCGACCAGGTAGGAAAAGTCAGCAGTCCGGAAGAACTGGCTGACGAACTGACTTCCGAGCACAGCGGCGTACGCTACTGGGGACTGATTGCGCTGGAAGCTTATGAAAGCGATATCGTTAGCCAACGGGAAAGACTGACTGAACTGCTGGATGACCCTTCGCATAACGTAGCCATCAAAACAGCCGAACTGCTGGTCAATCATTTTGACGATGCGCAGGCGCTGCAAACTCTTAAAGAAAAGCTGATGCTGGACCATGAACCGGTAGTGCTGCAGGCTGCCATCAGTGTGAGGCAGATCGGCGAAAAAGCCGCTCCACTGCTGCCTGCCATTCAGGATAAAATCATGCCCGAGTATGCTGGCGACATCTGGGGACGGTATAAAAGCTGGTCCTATCCTATGTTTATCGGGATGGCTCTGGACCAGACGCTGGTCAACTGCGGTCTGGAAGTAGCCATAGATAATTGATCAACGAGATTTGGGAAGAAAAATCTCACCTTCATGGGCCATCTTTGCCAGCTTCTGAATTCTACTCCAGGGGCCATGCAGCAAGATGTAATCATCTTCAAACTCTATCCAGAGAGAAGGCTGGGAACTCAACTTTGACAGCCAAGGAAAGGAAGACCGGAAAATTACCTGGTGCGGCAAAGATTCGCTGATCCGGTAGCCTTCCTGACGTAGTACATCCACCAGTCGCTGCTGGATCATATCTTTCTGTGTAAGATGGGTGAAGTAGATTCGGGACCGGCGGTAAATACGTCCTATAACCAGGCTCAGGGCCAGCGGAACCAGCAGAAGATTGATCCATCGTACCAATCCCGTTTCGTAGATAGGCTGATCGTGAAGCCAGAGAGGGATGCCAAAAGCCAGGGTAACGTACAAGCAAAATACCAGCAGGAATCCTGAAATTACACGCCTGTATGGGAAGGTATCTTTTTCAGTTTTGATCTGCATAAGACTTACTTTTTTGCTTTACAAATAAGGATTAGGCAAGTTAAAATAGTAAATCGTTATGAAAAAAATAATGTTTTACTTCGCGATTCTTTTTATAGATAACATCATAGCTTGGCAGTTGTCGCCCATCCAAAGTTAAGAAGGATATACTATACTGTGTGAAATAAACCCGTCCAGTAGAAGTCATTCTCAAAACGGCTCGGTCAGTATGCCCACCACGGTAGGAATACTCTCCTCAAAGTTACCTAGCCGCAGGTTTTCGTTGGGGCTATGCTGGTTATTATCCGAATTGACCCTGGGTACCGTAACTGCCGGTACGCCTGAAGAAACTCTGCAACGCTATCCTGCCCAGCAATGCCTATTATCGGTTTAATGGCCGCTTCATTATCGGGCATATTCTTGAGCAGAGCGATAGTCTCAGCATTCAGTAGCCCCTTGGTATCGGAGGCGGAACGGGCAAACACCCGCCTGTCAGGATTACAGTTGTTACCCATCTCTGCTCAGTCAATGATTTGCCAGTTACCGGAAGGGGATTTTTCTTTCAGCACAGGCTCGTAGGGGCTGGGCTGGTGCCAGCGGCTGGCGGCCACCGGCTGCCTGTCTATCTACGGATAGATCAGTACAGTAGGCAGTTCCTGGCTCACCATCCGGCTGGCTAACGTCAAATGAGAACCTACAGTGGGCAGAAATTTTGTCTGGAAGTCACGTTTCTCAAATGCCTGCTCGCACCAGGCTACATTGACTGTGACATGCTCCGGATAGCAGGCATTGATGGGTACGGAGAGGAGTTTGCGAAGTTTGGCCACGCCTTTGGTAAAATGCTCGCGGCTCAAATCTTCAGTTTGCTGCTTGCCCAGCTTTTGGGAAGACAAACTACCGCTTACCAACAGAAAAGATGGCATAAACTTGTTTCATTTCAGGATTATACAGTCTTAAATCTCAAGAATACGGATATTTTACAACTAAAATAAGCTGATGGGTGTCTGTGTAAAAAATGATGATTATGAAAAAAGTCTCGCTACTGTTAAGTATTGCACTGCTGGCTTTTTCCTGCGAGGAAAAGGTGGCCAGTGGGGAAGAAAGTAATAGCGTACGCATGCTCATACAGGAGACCCAGTGCGCAAATCCCTGGCAGATGGCCCAGGACCAGGGGGAGTATGTAAACAACATCAAAGCTTATCTGCTGGCAAAAGGAGTCAATGCCAAATTGGTACAGGTATTAGATGAGTTGCCTCCCGACACGGCTCTGTGCATGGCCTGTACCTGCTGGAGCGGTAATAATATTTATATTGCCGTATCCCCTACGGAGGTGGAAGACGCCGAAGCCCTGGGCTTTAGTAGGGTAGACTAATTTCTCCGGGCTGAGAGGATGACCGATGCCGGGTACTGTATGTAGTCAACCTGGTGGCGGATTTTAAGATCGCTGTCAAAATACAGCCAGATGGTGAAGCCCCCGCTCCACTCCTGCTTTTCACCGTGCCAGTAAAACGGATTGAAGTGCCCCCGGGCCACAACCACACTATCCTGCACGAGCAGATCCTGTAGCTCCAGGTGTTTTTGCTTGGGACTGATTTTCTGGAAGTTGGAATCGGGCCAGTTGTAGAATGCTTCAAACTCTTCCAGTCCCCTCGTGCGGGTTTTCAGGGCTACATCAGTGAAGGATACTTTGGGGTGGTAAAATGACAGAAATTTCTTCCAGTCTTCCCGCTGTTGGTAAGTGGCAAAGTAATCTATTGCTTTTTTTCTGATTTCTTTTTCTTCGTTGGATTGCTGCTCGTAGGGTCCACAGGCAACCATCAGAATGCCGATGATAAACGCCGTCCAGATCTTATACTTCATGGTTTGCCTTATTTCTTTAAGCTAACACCCATGTATGATTCACGTTCGGTTGCTGTCAGAAATTAAGCAGATGTTTTGCCAAAATAAACGGGAATGAGTTTACCTCTCCCGATATACACTTGATCATAGCGATATATCAAGAGTACCACCATTTCACCAGTTTAGGACCAGACCGACGTTTCACTTTTGCTGTTGGCTACCGATGAAGCCATGTGTATAGGCACTGAAGTGTACTTCTTACAGCACAGGCTCGTCAATTTTCAGGATCTTGTGACTTACAATGGCGATGATTGGTTTAGAGTTCACAGGCAAAAGAGTTATCATATTAGTCAGACTCACTACGGTTATCCTTTTATGGTTACTCCTCTACCGGCTCCTGAAAGTCGCTTTGATTCACCCAACCGTAGTTCAATGAATCACCCTCACCCCGCATGTAGCGCTCGTAAAAATTGCGGTTGCTCTGCGCATATTCGTACTGGTCAAAGACATCCCCATTGCCCATCGTCCTAGGGTCTCCTTGAGCCTGCAGCTTAGTAAATAACTGTCCCTTCAGGTCTTCCATAATAGGCGCGTACTCAGGGTCCAGCGCGAGATTTTGTACACAGTCGGGATCCTCGTCTATACGGTAGAGCTCTTCAGCCGGGTTTTTTCCAAAATTTAACTCCCAGTAGCGTCGGTTTTCTGGTTTGTAGCGCATGTTAAGTATTTGGGTTTTAGTAGGGCTTCCGTCGCTATTCAGGTAGCCGGTCTCGGGGTTACCGGCTGGCCAGCGGTCGGGGGCAAAGTTCTGAATGTAGAGTAGATTATCCCGAATGATCGCCCGCACCGGATAGCCCCCGTCATTAGGACGGCCCAGGTCATGGCGCTCCTTACCGACCAGCACGTAATTCCGCTCTTCGTCCACCAAACCCTCCTGCTCGGAAGTCAAAATATTCATCAGACTACGCCCCTGCATGACAGCCATACCAGACTGTTCCGGGCCTATACCGGCCACCTCTAGAAAGGTAGGAGCAAAATCTATAAAGCTCACGTAGTCTTCTACTGTTCTACCTCCGGCCTGAATCCCATCCGGCCACATCATGGCCAGCGGCATGTGGTTGGACATTTCGTAAGCGTTACCCTTCACCCTGGGAAAAGGCATGCCGTTATCGGAAGTTACTACTACCAAGGTATTTTCCAGTTCTCCGGCCTCTTCCAAAAGTTCCAGCATGCGCCCGAGGTGCTGGTCAAAGTATTCTATCTCGTAGGCGTAGTCCAGCATATCATTGCGCACGGTATCGGTATCCGGCCAAAAGGCAGGAACCGCTTGTATCTGAGACAGAGATTTATCGCCCTGGCTAACTCCTACTCCATATTCATAGCGGCGATGCGGCTCGGTAGAACCGTACCAGAAGCAGAACGGCAGCGAGTCAGGTCTGGCTTGCAGGAAAGCTTCAAAATTTTTCGCATAGTCGTTATTGCTAATATATTCAGCCGGAGGCGTGGTTTTGTGTTCGCCAAAGTTAGGACCGGCTAACTCTCTTCTCTTGCCGTCTATCTCTCCCGGGTCTCCCGGTGACCAACCTTTGCCCGTACGGCCGGTGAAGTAGCCACTGCGCCCCAGTTCTTCCACATAAGTAGTGAACTTGGCAGGAAAATAGGGTACGTGGTTGGCCGCCTCTTCCAGTTGCCAGGAATTGCGTCCAGTAAGGATGCAGGAACGGGATGGGGTACATTTAGCATTGGGCGTGTAAGCGTTAGCAAAAAGAATTCCTTCCTGCGCCACACGATCAAAAGCGGGTGTGTTAACCCAGTCTGTTCCGTAAGCACTCATGTGAGGATAGGAGGCATCATCGGCAATGGCAAACAGGATATTGGGTTTGCGGGAAGATTCTTCCTGTTCGGCAGGCTGGCAGGCCGAAAAAATAAGGAACAGCAAAAGTACGCATAGGCTGAGTCGTCGCATGGAGTAATATTTTGGTTAGGCTGTAATTTATAAAAATCAGTGGATTCGGCATACCCGGTTTTTCTGCTTCACATATTTTCTCGTATCTGTCATATTTTCTACTATTGTGTAGCTAGCTTCATGAATTGGTTTCTTTCTCATCCCTTCCGTTCACGCAAATTGAAGCATAACATTATGAAAAGGATTCATTTTTATAAATATCAGGGTACTGGAAATGACTTTGTTATGGTTGACAATCGGGAAGAACAGTTTCCTCAGCAGGACAAAGTATTCGTCCAGCGGCTCTGCAACCGGCGGTACGGAGTGGGAGGCGATGGCCTCATTCTGCTGCAGGACCATGATCAGTATGCATTTGAAATGTTGTACTTCAACGCGGATGCAACAACCAGCATGTGTGGTAACGGTAGTCGCTGTGCGGTAGACCTGGCACACCGGCTGGACATCATCGGGCAACACTGTGAATTTTATGCTGAAGACGGGCCCCATCAGGCAACTATTGATGAAGAGGGACTCATCCACATTCGCATGGTGGATGTAGCGGGGATGGAGGCGCAGGCAGGAGGATATTTCCTGAATACCGGAACCCGTCATTATGTCAGGCCAGTAGAAAACTTATCGGATTTTGATGTCATAGGTGAGGGTAAAAAAATCCGTTATGCAGATGCTTTCATGCCCGAAGGTACCAACGCCAGCTTCACCGAGATGATTGATGATCAGGCTCACATGCGTATCTATGAACGAGGCGTAGAAGACGAAACCTTATCTTCAGGAACGGGCGTAACTGCCGTAGCGCTCTGTTTAGCGCAGCTTCATGGGCTTACCAGCCCGGTCAGTGTGCATACCCGTGGCGGAAAATTACAGGTTTCGTTTCGGCAGCAGGGCCGGGGTACTTTTACCGATGTGTATATGATCGGCCCGGCTGTCATGGTTTTTGAGGGCACTGTTTTTGTGTAATCCGGGTTTATTTACCCGGGAACCTTAGCAGATTTTTTGGTGAAAAATGTAAATTGCCCCTTTTAGTTGAGAATCGACGAATTGAAATAGATAAATCCCCTAACATGTTAAATTTCATTTCTAAAGGCATAGCAAAAATTTTTGGCAGCAAGTCAGAAAAAGACATCAAAGAGATCATGCCTATTGTAGAGCAGATCAAGGAGGAGTATGAAAAACTCGCCAACATTTCTGACGAAGAACTGCGCAGCAAAGCACTTGAGGTAAGGAATATCATTAACGAAGCGCTCAAGCGTATTGACGAGCAGTTGTTGGAATTACATCAACGGGTCGAGCAAAACCCTGATCTTAACATCCACGAAAAGGAAGGTATCTTTGCCCAGATTGATAAGCTGGAAGAATCACGCAACGATGAGCTGGAAAAGGTACTCAAGACTGTACTTCCCCAGACCTTTGCCATCGTCCGTGAAACTGCCCGTCGGTTTAAAGAAAACGGGCACATGGAAGTAGAAGCGACACCCTTTGACAAAGATATGGCCGCCAAATACGACCATATCACAATCAAAGGTGACAAGTCACATTGGAGCAATGAGTGGAGTGCTGCCGGGCAGAAAATTACCTGGGACATGGTACACTACGAGGTACAACTGATCGGCGGTATCGTACTGCACCAGGGCAAGATTGCCGAGATGGCCACTGGTGAAGGTAAAACGCTGGTAGCTACCCTGCCGGCTTTCCTCAATGCCCTGGCCAACCGTGGTGTACACATTGTTACTGTCAACGATTACCTGGCCAAGCGGGATGCCGAGTGGATGGCGCCACTCTTTCAGTTTCACCAGATGACGGTAGACTGCATTGACAAGTACCAACCTAATTCTGAAGACCGCCGTCAGGCTTACCGGGCAGATGTAACCTACGGTACCAACAACGAATTTGGCTTTGACTACCTGCGTGACAACATGGCCCGCGATATGAGCGACCTGGTACAGCGCAAGCACCATTTTGCTATGGTAGACGAAGTAGACTCCGTATTGGTAGACGAAGCTCGTACCCCACTGATCATCTCCGGCCCGGTACCCCGGGGAGATGAACACGAATTTTACGAGCTTAAGCCCCGCATTGCCCGCCTGTACGAGCAACAGAAAAAGCTGGTTAACGAATTACTACAGGATGCAAAAAAGAAAATTAAAGAAGGCAATACACAGGAAGGGGGACTATCCCTCTTCCGGGCTTACCGTGGCTTACCCAAATACAAGCCACTCATCCGCTTCCTGAGCGAAACCGGTAACAAGCAGATCATGCAGAAGACAGAAAATTTTTACCTGCAAGATAATGCTAAGGCAATGCCAGAAGCCGACGCCCCCCTTTTCTTCACCATTGAAGAGAAAAATAATAACATTGACCTGACCGAGAAAGGTATTGAAGAGATTACCCAATCCGGAGAAGATGCCCAGTTTTTCATCATGCCCGATATCGGTACAGCCATTGCCGAATTGGAGAAGGATGAGGAGATGTCGGACGAAGATAAGGTCACCAAGAAAGACGAACTCATCAAAGATTACGCAGTCAAGTCACAACGTATCCACACAGTCAATCAGTTACTGAAGGCTTACGCCATGTTTGAGATTGACCAGGAGTACATTATCGCCGACAGTAAAGTCAAGATTGTAGACGAACAGACTGGTCGTGTGATGGAAGGTCGCCGTTATTCGGATGGTCTGCACCAAGCCATTGAGGCCAAAGAAAATGTCAAGGTTGAAGAGGCTACGCAGACTTACGCCACCATTACGCTGCAGAACTATTTCCGCATGTATCACAAACTCGCTGGTATGACGGGTACTGCTGAAACTGAGGCCGGCGAGTTGTGGGAAATCTACAAACTGGACGTGGTGGTCATTCCTACCAACCGCCCCATCGTACGCGACGACCGTGAGGATATGGTCTATAAGACAATGCGCGAAAAGTTTAACGCCGTGGTTGATGAGATTAATGGACTCACTTCCAAAGGCAGACCGGTACTGGTGGGTACCACTTCAGTTGAGATTTCCGAAATCCTGAGCCGCATGCTCAAGATGAAAAATGTAGAACACCAGGTGCTCAACGCCAAGCAACACCAGCGCGAGGCAGAGATTGTCGCATCAGCCGGTAATCCCGGCACCGTTACCATCGCTACTAACATGGCAGGCCGAGGCACCGATATTAAGCTGACCAAAGAATCTAAGGAAGCCGGTGGTCTGGCCATCATTGGCACGGAGCGACATGAATCCCGCCGGGTAGACCGACAGCTCCGGGGTCGTTCCGGACGACAGGGTGACCCGGGATCTTCGCAGTTCTTCGTATCGCTAGAAGATAACCTGATGCGCCTCTTTGGCTCCGACCGCATCGCTAAGCTCATGGACCGCATGGGGCTGGAAGAGGGTGAAGTAATACAACACTCCATGGTTACCAGCTCCATTGAGCGAGCCCAGAAAAAGGTAGAAGAAAACAACTTTGCCATCCGTAAGCGCCTGCTGGAGTACGATAATGTAATGAATCAGCAGCGTGAGGTGATTTATGAGCGCCGCAAAAATGCACTTCAGGGAGAGCGCCTGCCTCTCGATATCATGAGTATGCTCTACGATACCGGTGAGGACATTGTCATCAACACCAAAGGCATGAGCAATTATGAAAGCTTCAAGCTGACCACCCTGGGTACGCTGGGCATTGATTATCCCATTGAACAGAGTGACTTTGACCAGATTAATGAGCAGCAGCTGACGCAGGACCTGTATGAATATGCGTACAAGGAGTATACCCGTAAAAACGAGGCCATCAGCAAACAGGCGCTTCCCGTACTAAAAAGCATCAAAGAAAGCCGGGGAGCCACCGTAGAGAATATCCTGGTTCCATTTACCAATGGTAAGATGCAGCTGAATGTGTCGGCTAACCTGCAGCAGGTTATTGACACTGAAGGAGAAACAATGATCCACGCTATGGAAAAGGCCATTACACTGGCAATCATTGACCAGAACTGGAAAGAGCACCTGCGTGAGATGGACGACCTGAAGCAGTCGGTACAGAATGCAGTCTACGAGCAGAAGGACCCGCTGCTGATCTACAAATTTGAGTCGTTTGAATTGTTCAAGCGCTTCATCGCCAAAGTCAATGAAGAGACGATTTCCTTCCTGATGAAAGCAGGTATTCCAGTACAGAGTCCGGATGAAGTACGTGAAGCACGGGTTGCAAGACAGCGACAGCAGAAGCTCAAGGAGACTAAAGAAGAATCTTCATCGTTACTTGACCGGGGTACGAGTGCCAATGCGGCTGCCGCTGCTCAGAGAAATCGTCCACCGGCCGAGCCTGTCAAACCAGCCAAATCTACCAAAGTGGCTGGTCGTAATGACCGTGTCAACGTGCAGTACAGCGACGGCAGTGTGAAGAAAAATGTTAAGTTCAAAACGGTGGAGGATGATGTAAAAAACAACCGTTGTGTGATCCTAGATGATTGATTCTAAAACACGCCTAAGCCTATTAACCTGCTTGTTTTGCTACTTGTGCATAGGGTGCACCTACGTACAGCAGGCAGAACAGTCACTCACCGAGATCAGCATACAGGGAGAGCCGGGTAACTTTCATGGTTTTCGCATGTATAACTTTGAACTCCAGGGTCGCCAATGCCGGGTGGTAGTCCCCAAACGTGCTGCCAAGGGCAATCCCTGGATCTGGCGCGCCCGGTTTTTTGGCCACCGTCCCGAGGTAGACATGGAGCTACTTTCCCGTGGCTACTTCCTGGCTTACATAGACGTAACCGACCTATACGGCAGCCCTCGTGCCGTACAGCTATGGAATGACTTTTACCATTACCTCACTACAGATCTGGATTTTGCTCCCAAAGTTGTGCTAGAAGGTATGAGTCGGGGTGGGCTAATCGTATTCAACTGGGCTGCACAAAATCCAGACAAGGTGGCCTGCATTTATGCCGATGCTCCCGTTTGTGATATCAAGAGCTGGCCCGGTGGTAAAATGCAGGGACGCGGCAGCAAAGAAGACTGGCGCAAATGTCTGCTGGCCTACGAACTGACTGAAGAGCAAGCGCTGTTACATGCGTCAAACCCTATTAACCGGGTAGAGGTGCTCGTGGAAGCAGAAATACCACTCCTCGTTGTTTCGGGAGATGCAGATGATATCGTACCCTACGAAGAGAATGCCGCGCTGATTGTGGCTGCTTACGATGAAGAGCAAGCCCCGGTAGACCTCATCCTCAAAAAAGATGTACAACATATTCACGGCCTGGATGATGCCCGACCTATCATCAATTTTATTCTCAAACACACACCTCAGTAAATCATTGCAAACCTTACTGTAAACTCCTTAATGCTAGTGTTACTATGGCAAAACAAGCTACTCGGTATCTACTACTTACAATACTGATCGTTGCGGTTTTCATCATTATCCTGCTGTTATTTAAGGATCAGCAAACGTCCGAACCCACTGTTACCGAAAGCTTGCCTCGGGAACTAAGGGGCAACAGGCAGCAAGAGAATAAGCTACCCCCAACAGAAAGGGTAATCTTAAGAGACTATCTCCCCAGTTCAGCCAACCAACAGATCGTCAGACGGGAAAATTATGCCCTCTCCTACGTAGAGGAGCACGAACAGGCCGAGTGGGTGGCCTACGAGCTTACCGATATTGAGGTGCGGGGCCTTGCAGAACGTCAAGACGATTTTCGTGAAGATCCGGAAGTTCGCTCCGGTTCGGCTTCGCTCAAAGATTACTACCGTTCTGGCTACGACCGGGGCCACCTGGCTCCTGCCGGTGACATGAAGATTTCGGAAGATGCTATGAGCGAGAGCTTCTATATGTCTAATATGAGCCCGCAAAAGCCTTCATTTAACCGGGGTATCTGGAGAAAACTGGAAGAAGAAGTCCGCGAGCTGGCCGTTGAAAACGGTCGCTTGTTCGTAGTAACCGGGCCAGTATTTGGCAGCAGCCGTAAGAAAATTGGTGATAATCGGGTGAGCATTCCCCAGGCGTACTATAAAGTGCTGCTGGACTATACGGAACCGGAAGTGAAGGCCATTGCATTTTTGCTCGCCAATGAAGGTTCCAAAAGAGACGTGTACGATTTCGTCGTCACAATTGACAGCGTGGAAGCCGTGACCAACATTGACTTTTTCCCGGCACTACCCGACCTGGAAGAAGACCGGCTGGAAAGTATGTCTAACCCGTCACTTTGGATTAGCGACTAACTTGAATTCGGAAATGGAAATATCACTTTACGTCCGCTAGGGGAAAGTTTGCTGCCTATGCGCAGCGATCTACTGTGGACGCAACGGGGTGCCGGTGCACTTTCAAACTTTTCCCGGTGGGGACCACTAGATTTTTTGTGCTCTACACCGGATCTACTTTTTTATCGATGAAAAAAACGATCCACCGTAGCGGTAGAAGTCCGTCCTGCTTGAAGACAAATATTTAACTATCAAAAAGTTATAGAGCTTAGAAAACATAAGATAAAACCGCACTCACAAAGACTAGTAAAAAAAAAGGCAGCGAAATCAACCAGCTGCCTGGATTTACAATTTCCGCTTACCTACTATTATAAAGAAGTACACCCACATTGCTACAACGCCGCATCAGCGCCCCCTGCGTCTGGTACCAGATAGGGCTGATATCCATACCGGCTTGTTCCAGCGCACGCGCTGTCCATACATTAGAGTTCCGGGGGAAATAGTAGGTGCGGCTCCCCAGAAAAAAACGGCTTTCGCCAAAGAGACCATCTTCCAACGGGATCAGCTTACCCACACTATCGTAAGAAAATTCGCTCAGGATAAAGCTGCACAAGGAATCGAGCTGTTTATTATCTAACTCCAGGCTAATTGTCTGACTAGCGTAATACTGAAGGTTGGAAATTTTGCGCAGGCCTACCACCTGCATCGCGCTTTCGGTGGGCCATACCGCCGCTTTGACACCGTACCAGAGATTAAAACTTTCCTTGTTCTGGTAGAAGTCCTTATCTCCCCAACCTACCTGCAAATAGGGGTATTCTTCAAACGGATAAGCCTTCGGCCAAATGCTGTCGGGCAGGCAAGCTGATGGTACGACCAAGCCGCTATGCCAGCCCTGGCTGACGACGTATACCTCCTGCGTCGCTTGGTTTACCTCCCTTGTTTGATCCTTTTCGTTGCAGCCGCTTAACAAAAACAGCAGCAGACAAAAACTACAACTGGCAGAAGAAGCTACATAAATCAAAAATTGCGTCAACAAGAATCAGTTATTCACCTCAGTATTCCAATAGATATTCAGGTTCCTGGTAGCCCGGCCGGCAGCTACAATATCTAGGTCGCCGTCATCGTCCAGGTCGGCTACTTTCAAGTCTTCGCAGGCAATACCATCTTCATCAATGTAGTAATGCATCCAGGATTCCCCTTGAATATCGAGCGGAATAAAAATTTTGATACCCACTTTACCCTCCTGATTAGCTTCCCGCCAGCCTACTATGATCTGGTCCTTCCCCATATTCAACACGTCAGCAGCAGCCAGGGCATGCCCCTGTTTCATTTGGTCAAAGAGTACCGTCTTTTGACTAAAGTCTTCTCCTCGGTATAACATCAGGCGATTTCCGTGCATCGGTTCTATAGTGGTGATAAACGGTTGCCCATCAAGTTCTCCCAGACTGACCTCACCCGCTGGCTGACGAAGAGCTTCCAGTCTTCGGCTATGCCACTGATCCTGCTCGAAGACAAACTGATTGACACCTTCATTACCTGCCACCAGAAAGGAAGAAGCATCACCCTGCTGATCATCAATGGCAAAATTATGGGTCATGTGCATGCCTTGATCTACGGTAGTGGTATCCCAGGCAGTACGCGGATCCTTCGGCTTTTCGTAAGTAATTAGCTTTACACCTTTACCTTGCCCCATCTTATTGCCCCGGCCGTGCAACGGGACCACAATCAGGCGATAATCATCCTGACCAGTCTGCATCCAGCGCATCCGGTGGATGGTGGGCTCATGGTGTAACTGTACTGCCTCCCATGGCTGCCGCGGATCTTCTGGCCGGATAAGGTAATGCACCGAACCGGAAGCATGGGTATCGCTCGGCTCGCCAGGATTCCACTGGGCACCTACGGCTACTTCTACCTGCCGGTCTCCGTTGATATCACGCGCAGCCAGGCAGACATTATTCCGCTCGGTCAGATTATCGACCATCACATGTTTCTGCCAGCTTCCGTTTTCGTACCAGACAAATTGTTTCTTATCAGCCAGCAGGATATCCAATGTACCATCCCCGTCTACATCGCCTATCTCCAGGCCATAGCCAATATCTATGTCATCAATGGTTTCCTTCTCAAAATGAAAAGATGGTACCTGCGCGATAAGAGGAAAAAAATTAAGTAAAGCCAAACTAGCTGGCAGGAAAAAACTCAATGTATGCTTCATAGAGTAGGTTATTTAGGGTAAAAATATAAGTAATGCTAGCCATATTGCCTACCAAAACACCGCCACTCCCCTGAATAATTCTTTTGGCACAGGTGTACAGAATTGTACTATCTGAAACTAAGATACGTCTGCCCAGACAGATTTTTCTCAGTACACCACATCAGCTGCCATAGCACTATTTTTTTGCATATAAATATTCTGATAAATTATAAAAAAATATGTTTAACCATAAAGTATGGACCATGAACAATGCTACTAATTTCAATTTGGGTGAATTAGATCATGAAATTTATAATGATCTGAATGCAGACTTTGATGCTGATTATGACACCGACTTTTTGGATCATCTGGATACCGAAGCGCTGGACATATCCGATCTGGATGAATTAGGCGAGGGAGAGGATGATGATAATTTCGGTGGCGTATTTTGAAACACTACTACAATGTAATTCCAACGAGAAGCTGATGGTACTTACTATCAGCTTTTTTTTGTGCTGTTTTCAGCTAATTTGTTATCTTAAGAGGCCATGAACAACAAATAAATTAAACCTAACTTATGAAAACGTGCCTGGCTTCTTTAAGAAAAGCTAATTTCCATAACCTTATCGGGCCTGCCTTACTGGTGCTCTTGGTTGGGACAAGCGGCTGTAATCAACAATACCAATCAACGGCCTCGGTACCTTACGATTCGCTGAGTGAAGAGCAGCGCCGTGCGCCAGAATATGCACTAGCTGGTTTGGACGTCGCTAATGATTTACAAGCGACGCTCTTTGCCGCCGAACCCATGGTAATCAATCCCACCAATATGGACATAGATGAGCGTGGGCGTGTATGGGTATGCGAAGGCTACAACTATCGTCCTAAGCTCAATCCTAACAATCCTACCAAAAAAGAAGGGGATCGCATCCTGATCCTGGAAGATACCGACAAGAATGGAAAGGCTGACAAAAGCACTGTATTTTACCAGGGTAACGATGTCAATGCTGCCCTGGGTATCTGGGTGATGGGTAACAAAGCCATTGTCTCCTGCAGCCCCAATGTATTTCTACTTACTGATACTGACGGTGATGATAAAGCTGATAAAAAAGAGATTCTTTTTACCGGCCTGGGCGGCGAACAACACGACCATGCCATCCACGCTTTTGTCTTCGGCCCGGATGGTAAACTGTACTTTAACTTTGGTAATGCGGGCAGCCAGATCCTGGATAAAGACGGCAACCCCGTAGTGGAACAGTCGGGTATACCGGTAAGCGACCAGGGCAAGCCCTACCGTCAGGGAATGGTGTTCCGTTGTGATCCCGATGGTAGCAATTTTGAAGTACTGGGACATAACTTCCGCAATAATTACGAGGTAGCCGTGGACTCCTACGGTACCCTCTGGCAATCGGACAATGATGACGATGGCAACAAGGGAGTGCGTATCAACTACGTTATGGAGTACGGTAACTATGGCTATCGCGATGAGATGACCGGTGAAAACTGGCGCTCTTATCGTACCGGCATGCACGAAGAGGTACCAAAACGCCACTGGCACCTGAACGACCCGGGAGTAGTGCCCAACCTGCTACAGACGGGAGCAGGTTCTCCTACCGGAATCCTGGTCTACGAGGGAGACCTGTTACCGGAGCGCTTCCACGGACAAATGATTCACTCTGATGCTGGACCTAATGTGGTCAGAGCCTATCCCGTACAGAAAGATGGTGCTGGCTACAGTGCCGACATGGATAACCTGATCAAGGGGAAAGACCAGTGGTTCCGACCGGCTGATGTGACCGTAGCTCCCGACGGTTCTTTATTTGTTGCTGACTGGTACGACCCGGGTGTGGGTGGTCATCAGATGGGAGATCTGGCCCAGGGCAGAATCTACCGCATCACTCCCAAAGCTGATGCAGGAGGGTTTCTGGGTAACCTATTCGGTAGCCCGGCGCCTACTTACGATATAAAAGCACCTGATCTTTCCTCACCGGAAAAGGCTGCTGAAGCACTCAAAAACCCAAACCTTTCTACCCGCTACCTGGCATGGACCAAACTCCACGATTGGGGCATTGAGGCCGAAGCTGCTCTTCAGCAGCTGGTATCATCAGAAAACGACCGACACCGGGCGCGGGCACTTTGGCTGCTTTCCAAGTTGGATGGCAAAGGTCGTCAGTATGTGGAAGAAGCATTAAAGGACAATAACCCGGATATCCGCGTGGCGGCTATCCGCATGGCCCGGCAGCAGAAGGCCAATATCTTACCGATCTTAGAGCAGATGGCCAAGGATCGGGAACCACAGGTAAGGCGTGAAGTAGCGCTGGCATTACGATATGAGGAGGGTCCTGCCGCTGATAAATTGTGGGCCGAGCTTGCTCTCCAGCACGACGGAGAAGACCGTTGGTACCTGGAAGCTCTGGGCATCGGAGCTGATCTGTACGCTGACAGCCGCTTCCGTGCCTGGATGAATTCCGTAGGTGAGCAATGGAATAGCGCCGCTGGACAAGACATTATTTGGAGGATGCGTACCTCAGAAACTATTCCACTGTTGGCCGAACTTATCCAGAGCTCAGAATCCAACACCTACAACGATCGCATCCGTTTTTTCCGGGCATTTGATTTTCATACCGATGCTTCCAAACAGGAGGTGCTGGCCGAACTGGCTCTACAGCAACATCCCAATCAGGAAGCGATCACAATGCTGGCGCTCAACCACGTCTCTACCGAAACAGTCAAGCGCTCTCCCAGCCTCAAAACCGCTCTCAAGAAGTCCTTGTCCGAGATCAAGGGCAGAAAAGAATATATTGAGCTGATCAAACGCTATGACTTAAAAGAATATAAGCAGGACCTCCTGGCATTAACGCTCCAGCACGGTGAGCAGGACATGGGACCTGAAGCCGCTCGGCTGTTGCTGGATATGGACGGTGAAGATGCGGTTATGAAAGTATTTAGCAGTGGTTCTTCGGACGAGAAAAAAGCTATGATCTCCGCTCTCAAACGAGTTAATAACAATGAGTCTTTTTCAGTGCTGCAAAATGTAATCAGGGACCGGGATCAGTCTCTCGCCACTCGTAAGGCGGCAGTCGCCTCGTTCATCGGTAGCTGGAGAGGAGAAAATGTACTACTGGATATGGTGCGCAGCGGTGACTTACACGCTGACCTGGACTCAGTAGCAGCCGAAGTATTCTCCCGGGCCATGCGTAATTCCATATACGAGGAAGCTGCGGCTCTGATGGAACTTCCCGGACAATCAAACGAGGGTGAACTCCCCCCTATCAAAGAGCTGGTGGCTATGAGCGGCAACGCAGAAAAGGGAGCTACCGTGTTTGCGCGTTCCTGCCAGAATTGCCACGTAGTAAACGGGCAGGGAGTAGATTACGGTCCTGGACTGTCTGAAATTGGTAACAAGTTGACCAAAGATGCCCTATACAAATCTATCCTGAAGCCTAGTGAGGGAATTAGTTTTGGCTACGAAGGCTACGATATTAAGCTAACCGATGGTAGCCAGGTCACAGGTTACATACTGAGTAAAACCGAAGACCAGTTGCAACTCCGCATGTACGGCGGGCTGACCAATACCTACGATATGTCAGAGGTGGCTTCGGTAGAAGAGATGGAACAGTCGCTAATGTTTGACAACCTGGAACGCGCCATGAGCCAGCAGGAATTGGTAGACCTGGTTGAGTATCTCACAACTTTGCGGGGTGGAGAAACTGCCAGCATCAGATAGATGACCGACTGCATCTGGAATCCTCTTTCCGTCCCGTCGGAGGAGGATTTTTTATGGTTTCAGCATTTCATGACTAGTGCCCAACAATTTCCTCAGCCTTTTGCTTGAATCACGGAGTAGCATCATGAGTGATCATAGTCACTTCATTCTGGCATAGAGATTAACTGTCTTGTAGGCCAACGGCCCTTCCCAAGGCTCGAGCTTACTTAAAAGTTTGAATTATGCGAGGAAGCGAATAACTTCATCATATGCAAAATCTGAAGATCGCCACCACCCAGTTTGAAAGCCGTAACGGCGATAAAATATACAATCTTTCGGTGATAGAGAAGCTGTGCCACCGGGCTGCTGAAGCAGGAGCCCAAGTCATCTGCTTTCATGAGTTGTGTATCACTGCCTACGGCCATCTGCGCAAACTAAGTCGTGAGCAGCTCTTTGAGCTGGCAGAACCGGTACCGACAGGGATTAGCACCACTGAGCTGGTGAGTATCGCCATGCGTTACAACATCACCATACTTGCCGGCTTGCTGGAAAAAATGGATGATACCCTATTGAACACCTATGTCTGTGTTGATGATAGCGGTATACTAGCAAAATTCAGTAAACTTCATCCCTTCATCAGTCCTCACCTATCTGCAGGTAATGAGTACGTTACTTTTGATCTACAGGGCTGGAAATGTGGAATTCTGATCTGCTATGATAATAATGTCATTGAAAATGTGCGGGCTACTACTCTGCTGGGGGCAGATATTATTTTCGCCCCGCACGTAACCGGATGTACGCCCTCTCCCATGCCGGGGCGTGGTTACGTGGATACAGCATTATGGAAAAACAGGGAAACTGACCCCGTGCCTCTAAGAATGGAATTTGATGGCCCCAAGGGAAGAGGCTGGCTGATGCGCTGGTTGCCAGCTCGTGCGTATGATAACGGCGTCTACTTCGTATTTAGCAATACTATCGGTATGGACGATGACCAGCTCAAAAACGGAAACGCAATGCTCCTGGATCCTTTCGGAGAGGTACTCGCTGAAGTACGCAGCTTTGAAGATGACTTTACCACCGCTGTCTTCACCCCTGAAAAATTGCAGCAGGCAGGAGGTTACCGATACCGTAACGCCCGCCGCCCTGCACTGTATCAGAATATTCTGACAAAAGAGCATCGCTCAGAAACAAAGCCGGTTTGGTTGCAAAAAGACGATTAAGCCTGAAATTATTTTTCTGTTTTTTTTAGTATGACTATACCGGAGGCGACCGATTCCTATTAATTTTGGTTAGTATAGAATACTTCTGACTTTACACTTTATTTTTTCTTATTGATCTCAACATATGCTTTGGATTTTACTACTTGAGATTCCTTTACTCACCGATATTACGATCATACTGGGCGCTGCCGTTTTTGTAGTTTATCTTTTTCAGCGCCTGAATTTACCTACGATCCTTGGCTACCTGATTACCGGTATTCTAGTAGGACCTTATGTGCTGGGGCTGATTCAGCTGTCCAATGAAGTAGATGTACTGGCCGAGATCGGAATCATTTTACTGCTCTTCATCATCGGGATGGAGTTTTCACTCAAGAGCCTTGCCGCTATAAAAAATTCTGTGCTTTTAGGTGGTTCTGTGCAGGTAGGCCTGACTATCGTGTTTACTGCTTTTGTCACCTACTTATCAGGCTTTAGTGCAAATCAATCAGTATTCCTGGGCTTCCTTTTTTCACTGAGTAGTACAGCCATCGTACTGAAAATGCTACAGGAGCGAAACGAGGTAAACAGTCCGCAGGGAAAGACCGCGCTGGCGATCCTTATCTTTCAGGATATCATCGTAGTACCGATGATGTTGCTGGCGCCGATTCTGGGTGGCAGTAGTGGAGACGTATGGATGGAGTTACTGACCTTATTTCTAAAAGCATTAGCAGTTGTACTAATCGTCCTGTACGGCGCCCGCATCCTGATTCCGATGTTACTGCACGAAGTCGCCAAAACCCGAAGCCAGGAGTTATTTATCCTTTCTATTGTTGTGATTTGTTTCGCAGTTGCATGGGGCACGTCTGTCATGGGGCTTTCTCTGGCCCTGGGAGCCTTCTTGGCCGGTCTGATCATTTCTGAATCGGAATACAGCCACCAGGCTACCGGGCTGATTATACCCTTCAGAGAGATATTCACCAGCTTTTTCTTTGTCTCCGTTGGTATGCTGCTGGATATCTTTTTTCTTGTTGACCATCTTTTGCTGATATTAGGATTGTTAGTAGCCGTTTCACTGGCTAAGTTACTTATCGCGGGAGCCGCCGCCCTGGCACTGAAGTATCCCCTCCGCACTGCCCTGATGACGGGACTAAGCTTATTCCAGGTAGGAGAATTTGCTTTCATCCTCTCTAAAGTTGGTATCGATAACAACCTGCTCACCGAAGACATTTACCAGTATTTTCTGGCAGTGTCTATTCTTTCTATGGCGATCACCCCTTTTGTCATACAAAACGCCCACCGTATTACCGGCATTTTCCTAAAGACCAAGGCTCACGAAAAAATAAGTAGCAAGAAGGCAGCGGAGGAAGAATTCACTGAGAATCTAAACGACCACACGATCATTATTGGCTATGGTATCAATGGAAGAAATGTAGCACAAGCAGCTAAGTTTGCCAAGATTCCTTATGCGATCGTGGAGATGAATGCACGTACTGTCCAGGCTGAGAAAGCCAAGGGTGAACCGATTCTGTTCGGAGATGCCAGTAATCCGTTTATTATTGAGCATGTAAAAGTATTTAAAGCTCGGGTAGCTATCATTGCGATATCTGACCCCACCGCTACCAAAGCCATCGTCACCAATATTCGCTCTATTTGCCAGACGGTGCACGTGATTGTACGGACGCGATACATGAGTGAGATGTCTCAACACTTAGAACTGGGCGCCAATGATGTAATACCCGAAGAGTTCGAGACGTCGGTAGAAATTTTTACCCGTATGCTTCATAAGTACCTGGTACCGCAGGATGAGATCATTGGGTTTGTGCAGAATTTTCGTTCTGACAGCTATGAGATGCTGCGCCCCCACGAGATCACCAATAAGCAAATTGCTGAAATATCCATACCGGAAATGAACATCAGCACGCTCAGGGTGCAGGGACGTAATAAGGAGGTAGTAGGGAAAACCATGGCCGAATCACACATTCGCTCCCGTTTCGGTATCAATATTTTGGCCATCAAGCGGAATGATCATCACATCACACACATAGGAGCAGATACCACGATAGAGCTGGAAGATGTACTCTATCTGGCGGGTAAACCGGAAAGTATTTCGCAGTTCAACGAAAAAATACGGCTCTGAACCCCTGGATTTCCTACCATGACTTGCTTATCTTTTGTAGTAAATAACCGATATGAACACAACGCTAAAAACTTTACTTTTCTGCCTTTCTGCTTCCATTCTACTGTTTCAGTGTAGCGCAGATCAACCCATCGGTGTTGGGGCAGCGCCGCCAGCCGATGCTACTGTTCTGCTGGATGGTAGCCGAAAAATGCTGGACGAACAATGGACCTACTGGCAAGGGCCTCGCCTGGCAGCTGAGCTGCCTATCAAATGGAAGGTGGTAGAGGATCCCCTCTCTGAAGGTACTGCTATCAATTCTAACGACCCGGCTGCTGCAGGTGGTACATACGGCGCTGCCGATATCGTTACCAAAGAGAAGTACCGGGACTTCCGCCTTCATGTTGAATTTTTGATTGAAGCAAAAGGCGGTAACAGTGGCGTTTATCTGCAAAACCGGTACGAAATACAGGTGCTGGACGGCGATACTACCAAGCACGGCATGGGTGCAGTCATCAATGAAACTGAATCACCCTATCATGCTTATAATGGGGTTGGTCAATGGAATGCCTACGATATCGTCTTCAGGGCAGCCCGGTTTGAGAACGGTACCCGCAGTCAGAAAGCCCTGGTGACCATGTACTTTAACGGTGAGAAGGTGCACCAGAATGTACCCATCAACCAGGTGTGGGGCGGGCCAAACTCCGGTATTGACGGAGGTAACGACGGTGGAAAAGGCATTACCGACACACCGGGAGGCATTAAGCTGCAGGCCGAAGGTCACGATGTGATCTATCGGAATGTGTGGATCAAGCCTTTGGAATTAGAACAGGCCAATACAGATTTTTAGAGCAAAAGCTCCGTTGAATAGCTCCAACTTCACAAGAAGCAGGAGCTTAATTTTTTATTTTACTTCTATCCGCTTCACTTCACTGTCGTCAATACCGAACAGTTCCAGCGTAGTCTCATAGTCGCTGAAATCGTAGCGAGCATCAGTATTAATGAAGTCAGCTGGTACGACCACCACCCTAAAAACCTGATCCAGTGTCCAGATATCAGGTAAAGTATTCAGGTCATAAGGCCCATCCAGGAAAATATCTACGTCTAAGTCAGTGTGTTCGTAGTTATAGCGAAACATACCGTCTTCTAAAAATACCGTTTGAGGCAAAAGACGCCAGATCGGCAGCGGATTTCCTTCACTGTCTTCAATTTCTTCCCAGAGCAGGTAAACCAGTACTGCATCAGAAGGAAAGACTTCCAGACCAAATTCTTGCTGAAAGTTGAGTAGCACACCATAGTTACCCTCGACAGTGAGGTCGGCAATGACTTCAAATACTGAACCCAGTATATTTACGCCATCTTCCCCGGGGGGGCCCTGCGGACCAATGGGACCTTCGGGTCCTATGGGCCCTTCACAGGCACTAAAAAAGAGAATAAGAACTGATAAGGAGAGAGAACTAGGCTTTTTCATAGGTAGGTTTTTACAAAAAGTATGACAAATATTGTTCTTTGTTGACCGAAAGGCAAAAAAAACCCGAACCTGTAAGGCTCGGGTATCAGTGCTAGAGGCGGGAGTCGAACCCGCACGAGTGTTACCTCACACGCCCCTGAAACGTGCGCGTCTACCAGTTCCGCCACTCCAGCAGAGGCCTTCAGAAATCTTTCATTCCCAGATTGGAGCGTAAAGAAAATACAAAGGCTGAAAGTTAGCAAGGAAAAAATTCACTTTGTAGGATAATTCTTCGGCTTCCGGTCCAGTAGCGGGTATAATAAGGCAGTTCCAGGTAGTCCTTGACAACCCCACGGCTGGTGGAAGCATGCACAAATGCCCGTTTTCCCCGCTCCTTGCCTACGTAGAGCCCTACATGAAATATCCTACCCTGCTGGTTCCGGAAGAAGACAAGGTCACCCTGTTGTAAGGAGTCCGGGTGTACTTCTATCCCCTGATTATATTGCTTCGCCGCCGAAGCGTTTAGGTCCAGTCCAACTTTTCCGTAAACGTAACGAGTATATCCAGAGCAATCAAAACCGCTTTCACTTTTTCCTGCCGGCAAATAAGGAGTTCCTTGCAAACGATACGCTATACACAATAAACTGTCAATAGCTACCTCCCCAGATAAAGGCCCCCCTTCGGACTCCGATTCACTGTAAAAGGCAAACATAAAAGCAATTATTGCGAGTAGGGACAGGCTCATTAACAACCGGTGCTGGTGCCTGCTGGGCCAGTATTTGACCAGGCATTTTGGATTATCCATGGGACGGTGTTTCACTTAAACAACTGCTGCAGAGATTCCCATAATTTTACTTTTAAATCTCTGTTCTGTGCAATCTCATGCAAATGGTCTGCCTGTAGTAAGGTCCTCTGGGAAGCATCCCGGGTAATGTGATATTTCTGAAAAAAATGACTCATAGACCAGGCCAGTGGCAGACCCCCAAAAACCAGTATTTTTAGACAATCTACCCTTTGTAATGACTCGTATACGTCTGGCTTGGCAGGTACCTGCCGTTCTAGCAGGGCCCAATTACAGCGGGCTACGTCCTCAAGATCGTGTGCTACTGCTTTGAGGACTTTCTCCAGAAAACTACTGTCAGCCTCCACCATGTACTCAGCATCGGGTTGGTAGAAAAGGATCAGCACTTTTTTTCGGTTTCTCCCTTGCACAGCCAGCGGCTGCGGTGAAGTACTTCCCGACGGTTCGCCCCGGGGCTTTTCTGACTGTGGCGGATCATCCTCTTGCGGGTTTTCTGAGGGGCCAATCGGTTCAGCAGTGGCTGTACCCTCAGAAACTGGCAGTTCCTCCGGCAACAAATAGATAGGTTCTGTCAGAAAAAAGGAAAGAAACGATAGGTCTTCATCTTGCTGAGCCATAGCACCGAGGTTTAAATATTAAAGAGCGACCGTAGTTCGTATGCTTCGTCGGGCTTGAGCCTACCGGCCAGCACCAGCCTCAACTGACGTCTCCGCAACGCACTTTCGTGGAGCGCTTTCTCGTCCTCCGTTTCCGGCGTAGCTTCCGGAACTTGTATTTTGTTACCCTGCATATCCACGGCTACCATCGTAAAAAAAGCACGGTGACTCTCTACAATGCGTCCGTTGGGCACGTCTTCGGCCTTTACCTCTATATGTATTTCCATAGAAGTATTAAAAGCACGGGTCACCTGCGCTTTTAGGGTCACCACATTACCGATCTTGATAGGATGCGAGAAAGATACATTATCTACCGAAGCCGTTACTACCAGACTATTGGCATGTTTTTGTCCGGCAATAGCCGAAACGATATCCATCCAATAGAGCAGCCTCCCTCCCATCAGTCCGTTCAGTCCGTTGGTATCGTTTGGAAAAACCATTTCGGTCATCGTAGTCAATGATGCTTTTACCGACTTTTTTGATTGTAGCATGAGTACTCTGGTAGAAATTATAAATACTGACTGAAGTGAAAGGAAATTAGGTTGCATAACTGAGTGTGCCACTCCTGAGTAAGAGGATGAGGTTTAATCACCATCCCACCCGTGCTCTCCCAGCAGCGGCACAAAACTAAAATTGGTATACTCCTCTCGGCTGATTTTACCATCCGGCTCTTTGGTGATCAACATCATTTTTTGCGTACGGCGGTCTCCCACCGGGATGACAAGCTGCCCCCCCGGATTCAGCTGTTCAATCAGGCTGAGCGGCACCCGGGGCGCACCTGCCGTTACAATGATGCCATCGTAGGGCGCGAAAGAAGGCAGCCCTTTGGTACCGTCACCGTGGATCAGAGTTGGCTGGTAGCCCAGTTCGCGCAGGGTGTTTTTAGCCCTTTGGTACAGGGGCCAGTTGTACTCAATAGAGTAAACCTTGGCCCCCAGTTCTATGAGTATTGAGCACTGGTAGCCCGATCCGGTACCGATTTCCAGTATTTTGTCGCCTGGTTGTACTTGCAAAAGTTCTGTCTGAAAAGCAACCGTATAGGGTTGTGAGATCGTTTGTCCCTCCCCGATCTGAAACGCTTTATCCTGGTAGGCATGCTCTAGAAAAGCATTCTCTAGGAACACATGACGAGGTATGGTCATCAGGGCCTTGAGTACGCGTTCATCCCTGATCCCTTTGGAACGCACTTTTTCCACCAGTTGCCGCCTCATGCCCTTATGCTTATAATTATCTTCTATTGGCATCTAGTTTCCTAGTTTTGAATTTTTGACTGCGAATATACGCTTCTTTAGCACAATTGGAAGAGCCTGCGTTATTTGAGAATATACCAAATAACTTTTTGGTTCTCAATGAGAAAAGGTATATTTCAAAGTAGTTGAATATCAAACTGAAAGGTATGGGGGAAAAAATAAAAACGGAGAATTCGTTCTCTACCGTCATCAGTAAAGCTTCCCGTCTATTAGCCAACCGCATCAGTAAAAACCTGAGCAAGTACCAGGTTACCGCGGAACAATGGACCATCCTGGCAAATTTGTGGCAGCATAATGGCCAGACCCAACAGGCCCTGGCCAACTTTTCCAATAAAAACAAAGCCAGCATCACGCATCTCATTGATAACTTAGAGAAACGGAAACTGGTAGAACGCCGGGCCGATGATACTGACCGTAGAAATAAAAATATATTTTTGACAGAAGAAGGTGAAGAGCTTCAGGAAGAGCTTTCCAAAATTGTTAAAAAAACTGTCAAGGAGGCTACTAAGGGTATCGATAAAAAGGAGCTTAAGTCTGCCAAGAAAGTGCTTAAAAGTATTATTAGCAACCTGGCTATACCTGAATAAGTCCCGATCTTATGCATAATAACGAGCTTCTTGAGATACTACAGCGCATTCCGGCTTTTCACCAGATTGATCCGGTTTACCTCGAGTGGATGATCGGGCAGGGTGAACTCACTGAGCTTAGCCCGGGTGACTATCTCTTTCGTAAAGGGGATCCTGTGGATAGGATGCATATTTTAGTGCGGGGAAATGTACAACTGAAGGTCTTGCAGGGCAGGCAGCTTAAAGATATGCAGTTGATAGAACAAGGCGATATCACCGGTATATTGCCTTACTCCCGGACGCGGGAGGCAGGAGGCTTTGGTGTTGCTGTGACACCTACGATCATTTTCAGCCTGCACAAAGCACACTTTCAGGAAATGGAGCAGCGTAGCCATGAGCTGGTACAGTCACTGGTGGCTGTCATGACTTACCCGGGCCCGTGACTTCACCAGACGGCAGCAGCAGGACGATAAAATGATGGCGCTCGGTAAGCTCTCTGCCGATCTGGCCCATGAGCTTAATAATCCAGCCGCTGCCATCATTCGCTCGGCATCCGCCCTGAAAAACCATTTGCGTAACACACTGGAGAATTTTAAGCAGATGGCCACAGCACAACTCTCTGCTGAACAGGTAGACAGAATCAACGAATTACTGATTACCCGGATGAGCCAAACACCGGAACAGCAGGCACTCTCGGTATTGCAGAGAAGCCAGCAGGAAGATGAAATGGCCGAATGGCTGGAAGAACTGGGGATGGACGATGGTTATGAGATGGCCGAAACTTTGGTGGATTCTGGATTTGATATTTTTGATTTGGAAGAGCTCAGTGAGATCACCAACGGGCAGTTTGTGCTTCCTGTGATCGGGTGGCTGCACAACATGCTTAACACCGAGCGATTAGTAAGCGAAATAGAGCAGGCATCTATCCGAATTTCGGATCTGGTACAATCTGTAAAAACTTACTCACACATGGACCGGGCCCAGGACCAGCAATGGGTAGATCTCCGGCAGGGCATTGAGTCCATGCTTAGCTATAAAAAAAGCAAAAACACATTAAAGTGGAACAGGCTTACCAGAAACAAGCTACCCAAGTGAAGGGATTTGTCAGCGAGCTCAACCAGGTGTGGACCAACCTGATTGACAACGCCATAGACGCTATGGATGAAGGAGGTACTCTAACAATCAGTTCACAGTTGGTAGGCGACAAACTAGAGATACGTTTTCAGGATAATGGCAGTGGCATACCTCCTGAGCTACAGCATTATGTATTTGATCCATTTTTTACCACTAAAGACGTAGGCAAGGGCACCGGGCTGGAACTGGATATTATCAGGAAGATACTGAATTGGCACCGGGCGGAGATCTATGTGGAATCTCAACCTGATACAACTATTTTTAGTGTACGCTTTCATTCCAAATCAACTCATCCGGACATTACATTTTAACCTATGAAGCACCCTATCATTTTTGCAGTTGATGACGACACACAAGTACTGAAGGCCATATCTCGTGATCTGCGGCAGCAGTTTAGTAAGCAATACCGCATTATGGGTACTGATAAGCCACAGGAAGTACTGGACACGCTTCCCGAACTCAAGAAGAAAGGGGAAGAAGTAGCCCTTTTTCTTTCTGATCAGCGGATGCCCGATATGCTAGGGGTGGAAATGTTGGAGAAAGCACGGAAATTTTTTCCCGATGCTCGCAAAATGCTACTTACTGCTTACTCCGATATAGATGCAGCAATCAAAGCCATCAACGACGTACAGTTGGATCATTATCTCAGCAAACCCTGGGACCCGCCAGAGGAGAAATTATTTCCGGTAGTAGAAGACTTGCTGGAAGCTTGGCAGATGCATTACATTACCGACTTTCAGGGTATCAAAGTGATCGGTTATCAGTACAATCCCCGTTCTCACGAGGTCAAGGATTTTCTGGCCGGTAACTTGATCCCTTACCTGTGGCTGGACATTGAGAAAAACGAGAAAGTACAGGAACTGATAGCACTACATGCGCTGCAGAAGCAGGATTTACCAGCCATTATCTTTGAAGACTAAAGTACAGAAGCACCTGCTGACATTGCTGCCATCTCCAGTAAAGTGGGAATGAAGGTGGACGCAGCAGCATCCCTGTATGATGTGGTTATCGTAGGGGCAGGCCCTGCCGGACTGGCGGCTGCCGTATACGGTAGTTCGGAAGGACTTAAAACGCTGTTGGTAGAAAAAAGGGCTCTTGGCGGACAGCCGGGTACCAGCTCACGCATTGAAAGCTACCTGGGTTTTCCTAAAGGATTGAGCGGTTCTGACCTTACCCGCAGGGCCATTTCGCAGGCCCGACGCTTAGGTACAGAATTTTTGTCGCCGGTTGAAGTGAACGGAGTAACGTTGCAGGATAATTACAAAATTTTGTAACTATCCGACGACAGTACCATCAAAACACGCAGTATAATCATTACTACCGGTGTAAACTATCAGAAACTGGAAGCGAAAGGCGTGCATGATTTTACCGGTGCTGGTGTTTATTACGGCGCCTACTACCGAAGCCAATGTCTGCAAAGGCCAGAATGTATACATCGTGGAAGGTGGTAACTCGGCCGGACAGGCAGCTATGTATCTCTCAAACTTTGCCGACCAGGTGTATATCCTGGTTCGTAAGCCTGATCTTTCTTCCTCCATGTCGCAGTACCTGATAGACCAAATCAGCCAGGCGCCTACCATCCAGGTCGTAGGCCAGACTGAAATAGTAGAAGCCAAAAGAGAAGGTAGGCTAGAGCAGCTAGTGATCAGAAACTGGGAAAGCGGAGAAAGTAAAACTGCGCCTGCCAATGCTTTATTTGTATTCATAGGCACTCGCCCATTTACCGATTGGCTCCCCCTCGCTGTTTGAAAGATTCAAAAAGCTTTATCATCACAGGACGTGGCCTTACCGACAACACTGATTTTGCCAAAATCTGGAAGCTTCCGCGAGAGCCTGATCTACTGGAAACCAGTATACCCGGTGTACTAGCCGCCGGAAATGTACGGGCAGGAGCTATGAACCGGGTTGCATCCGCTGTAGGCGAAGGAACTATGGCCATCAAGATGGTTCATGAATATTTAACTACCGTGTAAAATCAGACCCGGGCAAATAGCTGATAATAGCTTAGACTTTACTGCTGAAAATTTTCAAACTAGAGCAAAAATTAACAGTTGATTTGATTACTTGCTCATTACCCATCTTTGTATCAAATGCAGCATGGTAGGCACGGATCTAAGCGTGATTTTTTACCCTCTTTTTCCAGCCTTTGCGAAGAATGTAAAGAGGAAGCACAACCGCTGCAATCACGCCTGCCATAAAATTCATTGGTAACACCAGACCATAAAA
>CAZZGE010000014.1:0-41507 GCA_964653665.1 uncultured Porifericola sp.
TAAGTTCGTTGTTAAAAAAATAAATAAACTGGCCTTACCTCTAAGTTAGATTTGTCGCGCAAATATCAAAAGTAATTGCAAAATAACCCCTGTATTGTTACTGTTCAAAAGGAACTTTAGCCTAAGTAGTAACATTAAAAAACTAAAAATACCCTTAACCTACCATGAGTGCACCCCGACACCTGCGTGAACAACGAGCTACTTTCGTCAAGCAAAAGACCCAGGAAATGGGTTTTGACTTTTGTGGCATCGCCAAGGCTGACTTTTTGGAAGATGAAGCACCACGGTTGGAGAAATGGCTGAATCAGAACATGCACGGAAGTATGCATTACATGACTAACCATTTTGACAAACGCCTGGATCCGCGAAAATTGGTTGAGGGAGCCCGTTCTGTAGTCACACTACTCTACAATTACTTTCCGGAAGATGACCTGAGCCGCAGCGATAATTATAAAATCTCTAAATATGCCTATGGACAAGATTATCACTTCGTAATCAGATCCAAACTCAGGAAGCTGATGGAAAGCTTAAAGCAGGAAATTGGTGAAATACAGGGACGTGTATTTGTAGATTCGGCCCCGATAATGGAGAGAGCCTGGGCTAAGCGTAGTGGAGTAGGGTGGGTCGGAAAAAACAGTCTGTTACTGACTAAGCAAAGAGGGAGTTTTTTCTTTCTGGCCGAGATGATCATTGACCTGGAACTGGCAACTGATGGTCCTGTACAGGATTACTGTGGTACTTGTACACGCTGTCTGGATGCTTGTCCCACGGATGCTATTGTAGAACCTTACGTGGTAGATGGCAGCCGTTGCATCTCTTATTATACTATAGAATTAAAGGAGTCTATTCCAGAAAGCGTTAGAGGAAATTTTGAAAATTGGATTTTTGGCTGCGACATTTGTCAGGATGTGTGCCCATGGAATCGGCATTCCCGACCCCACCGTGAGCCGACGTTCAAACCTCACCCTGACCTTGGTAAAATGGAAAAGCGAGACTGGGAAGAGATGACAGAGGAAGTGTTTCGCGAACTCTTCAAAAAGTCTGCTGTCAAGCGGACCAAGTTTGCGGGCCTGAAGCGGAACATACGCTTCATAGCCCAAAACAAGAAAGCCGCAGGATGACTGCGGCTTTTATCAAAAATTTATACGAGAGTCATATAGCTACGTTGTAAGAAAAACATTCATCCAGAGTAGAGGCATATAGTTTTCCAAAACGTCGGTAGCACCATACTCTTAGCAAACTAATCTCGTGAGGGAGCAAAACACAAAGAGCTTTGTTAAGTTCTTTTTTGAATAAGGCCTGATCAAAGCTGACTTTAGTAAGAATTGTTTTCACGTAATCCAACTGAGCGTGAATCCGCTTTACGTTTACTTGTTTGTTGTAAATCTGCATATTTGGCCGTTATTTTGGGTTAAAAAATATCAACGAGAAAGAGTAAATTCTTAAACCATACACAAAATTTTCATTGCAAAACCATACGCACATATTTTTTAAATCATCATCAATATATCAACTGAAGAGTAGATTTGCAAACAGACGATCGAGAACTGCAAAATGAATATCAAAGTAGAAACAAATTCCTATGAAGTATCATAATACGCTCGTATTGTCATTTTTTGCGCTTTTCGCCAGTTTGCCAGGACTTGCTCAGGAAATATCCATAGAGTTGGGGTCCAATAATATCAGACTCAACGAGCAATTTGCGATTACCGTAAAAATACAAGATGACCGCCTGCGAAAATATGACGATTTTCCGGAGATACCGGGCTTTGAGAAAGCAGGTATTTCTACCTCATCCTCTACCAATATTGTCAACGGCCAGGTCTCCTCCTCCCAGAGTGTAACACAGACCTATCTGCCGACTCGGGAGGGTACTTTTAAGCTTCCTCCTTTCCGTATGAGCATCAACGATACACAGGTAAATTCCTCGGGTACCACCATCACGGTGGGACCAGCCAAGCAAGACAGTCGGAGCCGTAGTCCTTTTGACTTTGATGACCCTTTTGATAACTTCTTCGACCGCGACCGACAGGCTCAGGAGTTTGTAGATGTCAGAGACGAAGCTTTTCTGGCACTTTCTACCAACAAAGACATGGTCTATCTAGGAGAGGGTTTTACGACCACCTTAGCCTTTTATGTTTCGGAGAAAAACCAGGCCCCATTACAGTTTTACGATCTGGGAAAACAGCTTACCGAAATCCTTAAGGAGATTCGCCCTCCCAATGCCTGGGAAGAGAATTTTAACATTGAAAATATCAACGGTAAACCAGTCTCTATCGGGGGAGAAAATTACACTCAGTATAAAATCTACCAGGCTACTTTTTATCCACTCAACGAGGAAACCATCCGCTTTCCCAAAGTAGGATTGAAAATGATTAAATATAAAGTAGCTAAAAACCCTTCTTTTTTTGGTCGTCGGCGCCAGGAAGATTTTAAAACCTTCTATAATCAACCCAAGCAGGTGGTCGTCAAAGACTTGCCCCCTCACCCATTGAAAGAGACCGTCGCTGTAGGTAACTACCGGCTGGAAGAACAAATCGGAAAGGAAGACATTACTACGGGCAACAGCTTCAGCTATACCTTCAAAATTGTAGGCGAGGGTAATATTTCATCCATTGAGAAACCTCAGGTACTGGAGGATGACAACTTTGATGTGTATGCTCCCAGTATAGAGCAAAATATCAGCCGCCGCAACCACCGGGTACGTGGGTCCAAGGCTTTTTCTTATTTCACAGTACCCAACGAACCCGGACAGTTTGAACTGGGCGATTACTTTCAATGGATTTATTTCAATCCAGAGGCTGAGGCATACGATACCCTGCGCTCAGATATTACCATTGATGTGAGTGGCCGAAGCCGAAAAAATGACTATATCAGCTCTCAGAATGTCGGTACTTTCTACGATCGAGCGAGTATGGTAGACAATGAGCTACGAAGCCTGAACGGGGAAAACTGGATGAAAATGCTGGCCAATGTACTGCTGCTGGGGATGCTGTTACTGACAGCGGTAGTGGTGTTTAGGAAATAATATTGGCGTATCAGCCAAATGGCATTTACCTTTGTGGGTATCAAGTCCTGTAAGCAATCAGAAGCATGAGTAATACCTTTGGTATAAAATTCAGAGTCACCACTTTTGGAGAATCGCATGGCAAATCCATCGGTGTAATTATTGACGGCTGTCCGGCCGGCATGCCACTGGATGAAACACTGATCCAACTGGACATGGATCGCCGTAAACCTGGTCAGTCTAAAATCACTACGCAACGGAGGGAGAGCGATAGCTTTATCATCCAGTCCGGGGTATTTGAAGGCAAAACGACCGGTACGCCCCTGATGATACTTATTCCTAACGAAGACCAGCGTAGCAAGGACTACTCGCACATTGCTGATAAGTTTCGGCCTTCTCACGCTGACTACACTTACCACGCCAAGTACGGCATCCGTGACTATCGGGGCGGTGGCCGCAGCTCAGCACGGGAAACGGCCGCCCGGGTAGCAGCAGGAGCTGTGGCCAAGCAGTTTCTGCAGCACAAGAAAATTGAGATCAGGGCTTACGTCTCACAGGTAGGCAAGCTGACCCTTACCAAACCTTACCAAGAAATGGATCTTGCGCATACAGAAGAAAATATAGTTCGCTGCCCTGACCCTGAAGTAGCAGCGCAGATGATTGAGCTGATTGACCAGACTCGCAAAAACCGTGATACCATTGGCGGCGTCGTTAGCTGCGTAGTGACAGGGGTACCCGCCGGGCTGGGCGAGCCGGTTTTCAATAAGCTACACGCTACCTTAGGATCTGCTATGTTGGGTATCAACGCGGTAAAAGGCTTTGAGTACGGCAGTGGCTTTGAGGGCGTCAAACTCAACGGCTCCGCACACAATGACGAAATTTATAGGGAGGGCGAGACCATACGAACCCGCACCAACCACTCCGGCGGTATACAGGGTGGCATCTCTAACGGCGAAGACATTTACTTCCGGGTCGCCTTTAAGCCGGTAGCTACACTTATGCAAGATCAGCAGAGCCTCAACGAAGCCGGGAAAGAGGTAGTCGTTTCCGGTAAAGGCCGACATGACCCCTGCGTGGTACCGCGTGCAGTGCCCATTGTTGAAGCTATGGCTGCCCTGACCCTTGCTGATTTCTACTTGCTGAACGAGACAACGAAATTTTAAAGTGCTGGTAGAATTGGTCAGGCTCACAGAATAACGGTTAGCATTTACCCTTTCTATTTTGCATTTTTACGGCCGTTAATTTCCGCGTGTGAGCTAAAGTCTTTTCTACACAGTTTTATGAAAAAAATTCCGCTGCATACCCAGATACTTGTCGGGCTGGTTTTAGGACTCATCTATGGCATTATGAGCATACAACTGGGATGGGATCCAACCTTCACATCAAAATACATCAAACCCTTCGGTACTATCTTCGTCAACGGACTGAAGATGATCGCTGTCCCCCTGGTACTGGCCTCGCTGATCGTAGGTATCTCCAACCTGGGTGATATTTCCAAGCTTTCCCGCATGGGCGGTAAAACCATTGGTGTCTACCTGGTGACTACCGCCATCGCCGTGACCATTGGCCTGGTGCTGGTCAATATGGTGCAGCCAGGTAAGCAGCTCCCTGAGTCTACCCGGGAGAACCTAATTGCCCTCTATGGTGATGACGTAGAAACCCGTAAGAGTATCGCCGAAGGTGTCAAAGAAGCAGGCCCTCTGCAGCCACTAGTAGATATAGTGCCCCAAAACGTTTTTCAGTCTTTCGGAGATAATGCCAATATGCTTCAGGTAGTATTCATCGCCTTCATCATCGGGATAGCCCTGCTAAAAGTACCCAGAGAAAAAGGCCAGCCGGTCATTGACTTCTTTGACGGCCTCAACGATGTCATCATTCGTATCGTGGAGTTTATCATGATCCTGGCCCCCTATGGCGTATTCGCTCTGATCGCCGCCCTGATTGTAGACCTGGGAGGTGATAATCCTGACAAAGCTTTCGAGCTGCTGCTGGCCCTGCTCTGGTATAGCCTCACTGTGCTGGGCGGGCTCATCCTGATGATTGCTGTCGTCTACCCCAGCCTGTTCAAGATTTTTACCAAAGTCCCCTACCGAAAATTTTTTAAGGCTATGCGCCCGGCTCAGCTACTGGCCTTCAGTACCAGCTCCAGTGCCGCTACCCTTCCTGTTACGATGGACGTAGTGGTAAAAGACCTGAAAGTTTCTGAAGAAGTAGCCAGCTTCGTCCTGCCTCTGGGAGCCACTATTAACATGGATGGCACCAGCCTTTACCAGGGCGTCGCTGCCGTCTTCATCGCACAGGCACTGGGCTTGGGCCTTTCTATTGGGCAACAGCTCACCATCGTACTTACCGCGGTGCTGGCATCCATTGGTACGGCGGCCGTGCCCGGAGCAGGCGTCGTAATGCTGGTCATTGTGCTGGAAGCTATCGGCGTACCTACTGCTGGAATTGCCCTCATCCTGGCTCCTGACCGTATCCTGGATATGTGCCGTACTGTGGTCAACGTAACCGGTGATGCCTCCGTCTCCATGATCGTCGCCAGCACCGAAGGCAAGTTGCCCGATGAGATGATCCGGGAAGAAGTAGTGAATGTAGCCGACTGACAGACAAAATCGCCTCTATTTTGTTACCATTTCAGAGTGACTTGTGTTACATTTCTCAAAATTGCTATTTATGGATCATTATACGGTAACAACATTTCTGGAGAAAGCCAAGACGCTTCCGGTAATTGATGTACGATCACCAGCAGAGTTTGCTCGTGGTCATATCCCCGGAGCGCACAATGTTCCACTCTTTGATAATGAAGAAAGAGCCCTGATTGGCACCACTTACAAGCAAGTAAACCGGCAGAAAGCCCTGCTGGAGGGACTAGACATTGTAGGGCCCAAAATGCGATCCTTTGTAGAACAAACTCTACAGTACGCTCCCCAACGAGAGGTGCTGGTCCACTGCTGGCGTGGTGGCATGCGCAGTGATAGCTTTGCCTGGCTACTAAGAACCGCCAGTATGGAAGTGGCTACACTCAAAGGCGGCTACAAAGCCTACAGAAATTTTGGATTGGAAAGTCTGAAAAAGTCGGCAAAGCTGTTCATTGTGGGCGGAGAGACCGGAAGCGGGAAAACGGATATCCTGAAAGCTATGGCTGAACTGGGGGAGCAGGTCATTGACCTGGAGGGTTTGGCGCATCATAAAGGATCTTCTTTCGGAGGTATTGGACAGTCGCAGCAGCCTACGACGGAGCAATTCCAGAATCTCCTGTTTGAACAATGGTGGCAAATGGATCTTTCCCACCCTATCTGGGTGGAAGATGAATCTTTTAGCATCGGCGGTGTACAACTTCCTTACGAGCTGTGGGAGCAAATGAGAGCCGCAAAAATGATACGGGTACAGCTCCCCAAAGCAGAACGGATCAAACGACTGGTTCGTGAGTATGGTCAACAGGATACGCCTGCACTGGAAGCCGCAATTCGGCGGATAGAAAAACGCCTGAGTACATCGCGCATGCTACAGGCACTGGATGACCTTAACAATGACCGACTGTATGAGGTAGCCGATAATTTACTTACCTACTACGACCGTAGTTACCGGCGCAATATGGATCGCCGCCCTGACGAAAATACTTTTGTAGTTGTCTGTGAAAAAGACAACCCAACCGACAACGCCCACCGGGTTAGGAAAGCTGCACAACAGATTTTGGCTCCGGGCATTAATACCTGTTAACCATGGAAAACTCTACAGATATCAAACTAACCCAATACAGTCACGGTGCAGGCTGCGGCTGCAAAATATCTCCCAAAATCCTGGAGAGCATGCTGGTCTCTAAACTCCCGCAGGCACCCGACCCTCGTCTGCTGGTAGGCAACAGCACCAAAGATGATGCGGCTGTTTACGACCTGGGCAATGGAGAGGCTATTGTCAGCACCACTGACTTTTTTATGCCAATTGTGGACGATGCGTTTGACTTCGGTCAGATTGCTTCAGTCAACGCCATTAGTGACATTTATGCCATGGGTGGCACACCGATCATGGCCATTGCCATCCTGGGTTGGCCGGTTAATGACATTCCGGCAGAAGTGGCGCAGCAGGTACTGGAAGGCAGCCGTCATGCTTGCCAGCAGGCCGGTATCATTTTGGCCGGCGGTCATAGCATAGATTCACCCGAGCCGATCTTCGGGCTGGCCGTTACCGGAAGGGTCAGGGTTGAGCATCTCAAAAAAAACAACGCTGCTACGCCAGGCTGTAAGCTATTTCTCACCAAACCACTGGGGGTAGGAGTAATTACTACGGCTCAGAAAAAAGGCCTGGTGCGGGAGAAAGACCTGGAGTTGGCTCGAGACAGCATGCTCAAACTGAACAATGCCGGTGAAAAGTTTGCGCAGCTACCCTACATTAAAGCCATGACAGACGTTACCGGCTTCGGACTACTGGGCCACCTTGGTGAGATTTGTGAAGGTAGTGGCGTGGGAGCCATTGTAGAAAGCCAGCGGGTGCCACGTTTTGAAATAGTGGACCACTATATCGCCCAGAAAAGTATTCCGGGAGGTACTAACCGTAACTTTGATAGCTACGGACACAAAATCAGCCCTCTTTCTGAGGCACAAAAAGCTCTACTCTGCGACCCGCAGACCAGTGGAGGCCTACTGGTAGTAGTAGAAGCTTTGCATGAGGAAGACTTTGTAAACTATGCCAAAAATATGAACCTGGATCTTGAAGCTTTTGGAGAAACCGTAGCTTCTCAGGAACCCATGGTGCAGGTAAACTGAAACCTGGTCTGCTGTTGAAAGCCTGATAAAAAATGGAAGGACTAATAACTACATACACTTGCGTTTTACGAAATTTACTGTCAGCACTCCTATTCATCGCAACTTTAGCTTGTGGAGGGGTAGATGGTGGCAAGCAGCAAATAGACCGTGAAGCGATCAAGGAAGAGATGGAGCAGCGAGAGATCAGGCGTATTTTACCGGCTGAAATTGTAGAAGCAGCTTACGAACGCGGTGCAATGTTGTCCGAGCAGGCCCTGAACCTTTGTGTGGAGACATACCAGCCCTCTGAACAAGAGGCTCAGGCACTGGTTAGCCCTGAGGCACTGCTCACCATAGACTCACTAGCACAATTAGAAAACGTGAGTATCCGATGGGTGGATAAAACGTCGGACCTTTCTCAACTGATAGAAAAGGAGCGCCAACTCTGGGAAGCATATCTGTACAACGTGGAAAAAAACCTACCCCTCAACGATAATGTCCAAAAACTCGGGGATGAAGCATTTGTCTATACCAAACCCTTGGTACTGGATTCGGCACTCCTGCAGGAGTTACCGGGTAATGAAAGTCTAGAAGAGCCCTCTTTCCTGGGGATGTGGAGCATCCAGATGTCTAAAAAAACCTTGATACAGTCTATCTGACTCGTGTAGCTTAGCCTTTTAGGTTATGCGGTTTTTATGATGCCACCAGGCTATTGTTAGAGCTCTGTTGTAAAACTGAAAAAAATATATGGATGCTTCTTTTTTAGTGTCTTGCCCAAAAAGACAGGATAATTGTATACGTCGTTTTATCGCAATACGCACTAGTTTGCGAATACCTGCTTCATATCTTGGAATGACTTAAACTCAAGGGCATTGCCACTGGGGTCTGGTAAAAACATCGTTGCCTGTTCTCCCACCTCCCCTTTGAATCGGATGTGTGGTTCAATAATAAATTCGTATCCTTCGGCCTTGAGCTTATCAGCCAGTTCGTGCCACTGATCCCACTCTAAGATCGCTCCGAAATGCCGTACCGGGACTTTGTCACCGTCCACTTTGTTGGTGTGGGCTGCAGCCACCTCTTCAGGACGTAAATGAGCCGAAATCTGGTGACCAAAAAAGTTAAAATCTATCCAACGCTCGGCAGTGCGACCTACACTGCAGCCCAAGGTATTTTCATAAAATTCGCGGGTGGCTGCCAGATCTGATACGGGAAAAGCAAGGTGAAAAGGAATCATATCTATGTAGAGGTTAAAGGTTTCTATAAAATAGTCTGAGTGGCACGGCACACTGACCCATGCTGTTTTATTACTTTTAAAACTACATTAGTTTTGCCTTTTATCAACAAGCAAATTGCTGGATTTTCTATTTACGATGCATTGATGCTGAATTAGGCAACCATGCTGTCGTTTTAGCATATTTAAACACGCGACTTATGTCTCACGCTGCATTAAACCAACTGCTTGGTAACATAGATCTCTACCTGCTGGATCAGATACTAAAGGGACGCTTCGCCTCCGGAATGCGTATTCTGGACGTGGGTTGTGGTGAGGGCAGGAACCTGGTATACTTCATCCGACAAGGTATGGATGTATGGGGCATAGATCGAGATCCGGAAGCGCTCAAGCTGCTCAGGATGTATGGTAAAAGTCTGCATCCTGACTTTGACCCGGAAAAGATCATTGAAGATGACGCCGCATGCATTTCTCTGCCTCCTGCCAGCTTTGAAAGCATCATCAGCAGTGCAGTACTGCACTTTGCCGAAAGTCATAACCATTTCTCAAAAATGTTTGCAGAACTGGTTCGCCTCCTTAAGCCGGGCGGCACCCTGTTTGTCCGCACAGCCATGCTGGAGGGTATAGCCTCTCAAGCTCAAAAACGTAGTGCCGACGGCGTCTACTTGGTTCCTGACGGTAGTGAGCGCTACCTGCTGCAATTTAGGAGGTTAGAGAAATTATGCAGTCAGTACAAGTTGGCATACCTGGAACCTCCCAAATACGTAGTCGTACACCAGGCCCGAAGTATGGGTACGTTGATACTACAAAAACAAGGATAGCACAACCATTGTCTCAGAACAAAGCCATAATGACCATATTATAAAATTTGTCATGAATTGTAAACAAATAATTAGCCTTTTACTGCTGCTCAGTTGCTTTACAGCCTGCGATACCACCAGCCGAAAAGAGGTCAATGAGAACAAAGCTAAATACACCACTTCCGATGCTTCAGAGCTGTTTTTCAAAAACGTAAGATCCATTTACTACGATAAGTCGGTTATGGATGAAGCACGGCTGGACATCTATAGAATCAAAGAGCGCCTACAGGCAGAAGATTATCCCCTGCTCAATCTGTCCATCGTAGTGAACTGGCGCTTTGATGAGGCCTACCTACTTACCGAGCCCAATGCTTATCTCCAACAAGCAGACACTATTCAGGTCATGTGGCAGGATACGACAAACAACCAGCAGGGGACCTACCAGTTTACCCAGGGCAACAAGGACTCCCACTTTCGCTTCGCCACACAGCTGTACCGGAGCCTCCAGGCAGAACATCAGTTATTCGTACTGAATGAGGATGAGAGAGTCCAGTTTATGCGTAGAAGAAATACACGTGAACCTTTCCGCAAGACTATGGTGGACTACTTTCGTTTGGTCGATTTATTATGATGCTTTGTATAATATTTAATGAGTGAGGTGATTTTGGTAGCACAGCTACATCATTCAAACGTTATTTTTGAGAATTAATCATTCCCATTCTGCTTTTTAAAGAAACTCAAAACACTCTTTTGAGTTTTAAACAGATAACTATTGTGTAATTTCATAACTTTGCCAGCAAACGTTGAATGCTTTATTACAAAGAATATATAAGAGGCAGTAACCGGGAATGGGTGGTATTTGTCCATGGCGCAGGTGGAAGCTCGTCCATATGGTACCGTCAGCTACGGCTATTTCGCCGGCATTTCAATGTCTTGCTGGTAGATTTGCGAGGCCATGGTCGTTCCAAAGATTTGCTAGAAGATTATGTAAAAAACCAATATACTTTTCGTGATATAACCGTGGATTTGCTAGAGGTGATCAACCACTTGAACATCAAGCAGGCGCATTACATTGGCGTGTCTATGGGTACGATCATCATCCGTACGCTAGGCGAGATCGCTCCCCAAAAACTTAAATCCATGGTTCTCTGTGGTGCAGTGACCCGCCTCAACATACGCTCAAGACTACTGGTGTTTTTAGGACATTGTGTGAAACGCTTTGTACCGTACATGTGGCTTTACCGACTCTTTGCCTGGATTATCATTCCCAATCCTAAGGACTCCATGTCTCGCAATCTTTTTATTCGGGAGGCTCAAAACCTTTACAAAAAAGAATTTCTGAAGTGGTTTCGTCTCACCCATGAAGTCAATCCTCTACTCAAATACTTTAAAGAAAAGGAGATTAACGTGCCTACCCTTTACGTGATGGGTGACCGCGACTACATGTTTTTGCCTCCGGTCAAAAAGATTGTAGAGGAGCACCGCCACTCCATACTACAAATTATGGATGATTGTGGCCACGTTTGTAACATAGAGAAGCCCGACATATTCAATAGTCTGGCGATCCGTTTTATCCGCAAAAATGCAACCCTGTCTCCACAGCGTATGTAAACTATATAAAAAAAGCTATTTACGTAGCCTTAACCTCAGCCAACAAAATGAGTAAAACCATCAAAAGAATTCTTACTATCTCTATCGTGCTTGTCGTCCTCTTTCTGATCGCCCTGCCGAAACTGGACTTTTTAAAAGCAGAGAAGAGCGCCGATATAGCCACTGCGTCCATGAGACCGGCAAACCCTACCATACCCATTACTGCGATAGTAGTTGAACCTAAAAAGCTTGACAACAAAATTCAGGTGACCGGGGCTATACAGGCAAATGAGTCGCTGGAAATCCGCAGTGAGATTTCCGGAAAAGTTACCAGCATCAATTTCAAAGAGGGGCAGCGCATTCGCAAGGGTGAACTGCTGTTTACTATCAATGATGAGGAGCTTTTAGCACAGCTTGAAAAACTAAAGTACAGCAAGCAACTTCGGGAAGAAAGTGAGTATCGCCAGCGTATGTTGTTGGAAAAAGAAGCCATTAGCCAAGAAGAGTACGACCAGGCCCTTACCGAACTTAATACGGCACAGGCAGATATTCGCCTGATAGAAGCTCAGATTGCTAAAGCACGGGTACGAGCCCCCTTCAACGGGATTATCGGATTGCGCTACGTGAGCGAGGGCAGCTATATTACTCCGCAAACGACTATCGCTACTTTCTCTAATATTGACCCGGCCAAGATCGAGTTTTCTATCCCCGGAAAATACAGCAATGACGTACAGGTAGGCAACCTTATAGAATTTCAAACTGAGTCTTCAGACGATGTTTACGAGGGTAGTATCTACGCCATAGAACCACAGATTGACCCCGAAACCCGTACCCTGAAGATGCGTGCTATCAGCCCGAATAAGGAAAGAAAGCTATTACCTGGTCAGTTTGCCCGCGTTAACCTCATCCTGGATCGTGAAGAAAACGCCCTGTTAGTACCCAGTCAGGCAGTGATTCCGGAGATGAACGGACACAAAGTATTTATTGTCAAAGACGGCAAGGCAGAGGTGCGCAGCGTAGAAGTAGGCATACGGACCAACGTTGAGGTAGAAATCCGAAGCGGTATCAGTTCGCAGGATACTGTAGTCACCTCTGGTTTATTGCAAATCAAACCAGGAAGCAATTTGGATGTGAGCATCAGCGACCCGAACACCTGATCTACCAATGGATCTTTTGCAAATCATCGTATAGTATAGTCATTTTTATTTAAATATACGCTTAAGCATGGCCAGTTTATCTTCACTTAGTATCAACCGACCGGTGTTAGCCATCGTCATGTCCATTATGATCATGCTCTTTGGTATTATTGGTTTCAATTTCTTAGGTGTACGCGAATATCCCAGCGTAGACCCACCGCGTATCTCTGTTTCTACTAGTTATACCGGTGCCAACGCTGACGTCATAGAATCGCAGATCACCGAACCTTTAGAGGAGTACATCAACGGTATTGCCGGAATTAAGAGCCTGACCTCAGTAAGCCGGGATGGCCGTAGTACCATTACGGCTGAGTTTGACCTGGACGTAGACCTGGAAGCAGCGGCCAATGACGTACGTGACAAAGTTTCTGCGGCAATACGTCGTCTGCCCGAAGATGCCGACCCTCCCATCGTGAGGAAAGCCGACGCAGACTCTTCACCCATCATTTTCTTCAATATCAAAAGTGACCAGCGTACGCTGCTGGAACTGAGTGCCGTTGCCCAGAATGATTTTAAAGAAAGGGTACAAACCATACCTGGCGTAAGCGACATCAGTATCTGGGGCGATAAAAAGTACGCTATGCGCCTGTGGATGGATTCTGATAAACTAGCCGCCTATAACCTTACGCCTTTGGATGTACTCAACGCGGTAACCCGAGACAATGTGGAACTACCCTCTGGGCGTGTAGAGGGTATGAACACCGAACTCACTGTACGTACCATGGGGCGCCTGAATGATCCGGAGGAGTTTAATAACCTTATCATCAAAGAGGTAGGTGGTAATGTGGTGAAGTTTAAGGACATCGGTAATGCCGAACTAGGACCAGAAAACGAAAGGACGCTTCTCAAGCGTGATGGGGTCGCCATGGTAGGACTTGCTATACGTACGCAACCCGGCTCTAACAACATTGAAATTGCTGACGAATTTTACCGCCGCTTAGAATTTATCAAGAAAGACCTTCCGCCGGATATTGAAACCGGGATCGGCTTTGACAAGACCGAATACATCCGTGAATCCGTCTCTGAAGTTCAGCAAACTATCATCATTGCTTTTGCGCTGGTGGCTATTATCATCTTTACTTTTCTTCGCGACTGGCGTACTACCATCATTCCGGTTATTACTATACCGATTGCACTCGTAGGTACATTTTTTATCATGTATGCCGCTGACTTCAGTATCAACGTGCTGACCATGCTGGGAATCGTACTGGCGATCGGATTGGTGGTGGATGATACCATTGTAGTGCTGGAAAATATTTATACCAAAATAGAGCAGGGTACTAAACCCAAAGAAGCGGCTATGAAAGGAGCTCAGGAGATCTTTTTTGCGGTTATCTCCACCACAGTTGCCTTGGCTGCGGTGTTCCTGCCGGTCATCTTCCTGCAGGGACTCACCGGACGTCTTTTCCGGGAGTTTGGTATGGTCATCGCGGGTGCGGTGATTATCTCCTCATTTGTGGCACTGACGCTTGCCCCTATGCTCTGCTCCAGGATCTTGAAAAGAAGAGAACGCCACAACTGGCTCTACCGTAAGACCGAACCCTTCTTCGTCTGGCTTAATAAAAGCTATAATAGTTCGCTGGAAGGCTTTATGCGTCATCGCTGGCTGGCATTTATAGTTATCATTGCCTCAACTGGCCTGATCTGGCTGTTGCTCAACAACATACAGACCGAGCTTGCACCCCTAGAGGATCGCGGACAGGTACGCATGTTTACCACCGGCCCGGAAGGTGCTACTTTTGAGTACATGGATGACTACCTCGATTCGGTTATTGCTTTGGTAGAAAAAGAGGTGCCCGAAAACAGGGCAATAATTACGGTTACATCCCCGGGCTTTGGGTCAGCCAGTTCGGTAAACTCAGGCTTTGTACGTATGATACTGAAAGATGCATCTGAGCGAGAGCGAAGTCAGCAGGAGATCGTAGATGCTTTGACGCCCAAGATCATGAATATGACCCGCGCCCGTACTTTCATATCACAGGAACCTACCATCAACAATCAGCGACAGGGGCTGCCGGTAGAATTTGTAATTCAGGCGCCTACCCTGGAAAAGCTGGAAGATGTGCTTCCTGAGTTTATGGACAAAGCCAATAATAATCCGGCTTTTGCCTTTGTAGATCTCAATCTTAAATTTAACAAACCGGAAATTCGGATTGATATAGACCGGGAAAAAGCGCGTAACCTGGGTGTCTCCGTAAGAGATATCGCAGAAACCTTGCAGCTTGGCCTCAGTGGTACACGCTTCGGCTATTTTATCATGGATGGCAAGCAGTACCAGATCATCGGACAGGTACGCCGTAGTGACCGAGATGATCCGCTGGATCTGCGCTCACTCTACGTGAAAGGACAGGACGACGAGCTCATTCAGTTGGATAACCTGGTCTACCTGAGCGAGGACAGTACACCCCCTCAATTGTTCCGCTTTAACCGTTACAGTTCAGCTACTGTCTCAGCCAGTTTGGCGCCGGGCTACTCCCTGGGAGACGGAATTAACGCGATGGAAAGCATTTCCTCCGAAGTGCTGGATGGGTCCTTTGCTACTGACCTCGACGGTCAGTCAGCTGAGTTCCGGGAGAGCTCTGACAGTCTGTTTTTTGCCCTCCTCTTCGCCATATTGCTGATCTACCTGGTTCTGGCCGCACAGTTTGAGAGCTTTCGTGATCCTTCCATCATCATGTTTACTGTACCGCTGGCCTTCGCCGGTGCTTTGCTGAGCCTGTGGTATTTCAACGAGACTCTCAATATCTTCAGCCAGATCGGTATCATTATGCTCATCGGGCTGGTCACCAAAAACGGCATTCTGATCGTTGAATTTGCCAACCAGCGAAAAGCGCAGGGGATGCCCGTTACCGAAGCGATCATTGAGGCAGCCGAGTCTCGTTTTCGCCCAATCCTGATGACTAGTTTATCTACCATCTTGGGAATTTTACCTATTGCCCTGGCACTGGGCGCCGGTTCTAAAAGCCGGGTGTCTATGGGAATTGCCGTAATCGGTGGACTGATTTTCGCCACCATTTTAACGCTTTATGTCATTCCTGCTGTATACAGCTTCATTACCAGCAGTAAGGAAAGACGCGTAGCCCGCATGTAACAGCGCTGAATGCTTTCAAACTTTATGAAATATACTACACTCCTCTCTATTATTCTGTTATGTTCTCACCTGCTGTCCGCACAGGACACCCTAAGCCTGGTAGATGCGATAGGGATTGGTATGGAAAATAACTTTGCTATCAAGATCGCTCGTAATGATGTAAATATTGCCAGTAACAACTACACGCTGGGTAATGCGGGATTTTTACCTACGGTAGATATCATTGCCAATCGTGACTTTGACGTGCAGGACTCTGAGTTGGATTTTGCCAGCGGTGATAATCAAACAGTAAACGGAGCACGTTCCAATAGCTTCAGTGCAGCGGCCCAACTTAACTGGACGGTATTTGATGGTACCCGCATGTTCATCACCTACGACAAGCTGGCCGAGATCAGGCAGGCCAATGAACTGGATGCACAGATCGTACTGGAAAATACCATCGCTGATATTTCTACTGCCTACTACACTGTCATTCTGGAGCAGGCAAGGGCTGCTGTACTACAAAATTCGGTAGAACTCTCCGACGAAAGGCTACGACTGGCACGCACGCAGTACGAAGTGGGTAGGGCTTCCAAACTGGAATATCTGGCAGCCCAGGTGGACTACAATGCTGACACTACCGCTCTAATTCAGCAGCGTGACCAGTTGAATAACGCTAAGGTGAGTCTCAATACCCTGATGGCCCGCGCTCCGAACGCTGAGATTACAGTACCGGACCAGATAGACGCTAACCTTGGGCTACAACTGAAGAACCTACGCGAAAAAGCCTTATCCAGCAATCCAAACCTACTGCTGGCACGACGTAACCAGAGTATCTCTTACCTGGAGATGCGTGAACTTCAGTCAGATCTGCTGCCCGAGGTAAGCGTTAATGTAGGCTACAACTACGCTACCTCCGAAGCGCAGGCAGGATTTGTACTAGGGCGTCGCTCCAATGGGGTAGCCTACGGCCTCGCAGCACGTATGAACGTGTTTGATGGCTTTAACCGCCGACGGGAGATACAGAACGCTCAGATCGTCATGGAGACCAACGAGCTTCAGTTTGAGGATCTTCGCCTGCAACTGGAAGCAAATCTACAGACTACTTTTGTAGGCTATAATAACAGCATCATTTTGCTGGAACTGGAAAGTGAAAATCTGGAAATCGCCAAAGAGACAGCAGAGATTGCCCTGGACCGCTACCGCCTCGGTCGTAGCAATGCACTGGAATTACGCGAAGCCCAGGTGAACGCGGTAGAAGCCGAAAGCCGTCTCATTAACGCCATCTACTCCACCAAGATAGCTGAGATAGAACTCATGCGCCTCAGCGGACAAATCCTGAGCAATGAGTAGTTAAGAGTCCGTCAGCTTTTACTATTTTGGGACAAAAGCCATGTACATGTTATTGCCCAATGCATATGAAAGCTATACTTTTTAAAGAATCGGGTGGCCCCCTCTATATCGGAGAGTGGGATAAGCCGATACCCGCTGAAGATGAAATACTGATAAAAGTAGCTGCCACAGCGCTCAACCGGGCGGATCTGCTACAGCGAGGAGGCAAATACCCACCACCCGAAGGTGCCAGCCCGATATTAGGACTGGAAGCGAGCGGCAAAGTAGAAGCCTGTGGCGCTAACGTTAGTCGCTGGAAAGCAGGAGACTTCGTCTTTGGTCTTTTACCGGGTGGCGGTTATGCCGAGTATGCCGTGATTCATGAAGACATGGCGATGTCTGCTCCTGCTAATCTAAAGCTCACCGAGGCGGCCGCTATCCCTGAGGTTTACTTGACTGCTTTCCAGGCACTCAGCTGGTTGGCCCATATACAGGCGGGTGAAAGAGTATTGATCCATGCCGGGGGTAGCGGTGTAGGTACAGCGGCCATTCAACTGTCCCGTGAAATGGGCGCTTCTGATATCATCATCACAGCGTCGGCAGCCAAACACGCCCCGTGCCAAGCGCTTGGTGCCAGGTTATCAATTGACTACCGTCAACAGGATTTTGAAGAGTTAGTACGCGAACGAGGTGGCGTAGATGTGATTATTGATTTTATTGCTGCTCCTTATTTTAATAAAAATATCAACTGCCTCCGTACCGATGGACGCTTGGTACTGCTGGCTGTGCTGGGAGGTGGTAAAGTAGAAGATTTTAATCTGGTAAAGCTACTTGGAAAGAGAATACAGATTACTGCCTCTACCCTCCGCTCCCGCAGTCGGGAATACCAGATCAAACTGACGCGCTCTTTTGAAAAGTTTGCCCTGCCTCTACTGACCGACGGCACACTAAAACCAGTCATTGACACGATCTACCCCTGGGAAGAAGTTACGCAGGCCCACCAAAGAATGGAATCCAACCAAAATGCCGGAAAGATTGTCCTTAGTGTGGATAGTGACTAATTCAGCCGCCTAAATTTTCGGTATGTTACACAAAATCAGGGAATTATATCGTTATAGTTATGAACAAAGCGATGAAATCTATGAGAAAACACATTATATTCTTTACAGGCATGCTAACATTTTTACTGGTTACACTAGGCTGTTCTCCGGTAAAAATTATTGCTGAAAGAGAAGAGAACTTTCAGCCTTCTGCCTATCAGAGTTATGCCTTTGCACAAGTAGATCTTGAGGGGGTAGATCAGGCTACTGCTATCCTTTACGAAGAAATCAGCAAACGCATTGCTTACGAAATGCATCAAAAAGGCTACAAACTAAATCCTAATGATCCCGATTTGTTGGTAGCTTTCAATATTCTGTCTGAGGAGCAACGCAAGGAAGTATGGCGTAATGCCAATAATAACATCTATAATCCCTGGATGGGCAGAGGGATGTGGGGATACTACGGCCCCTGGAGCCCTGCTATGGATACGCGTTACAAAGAGGTGAAGTACGAGAAGACCGGTACGTTTGTCGTGGATCTGCTATCTGTAGAGCAGCAAGAGCTGGTATGGCGAGGCATTGGTATCGGCCCGGTCAACAATCCCGAAGAGCGGTTTAATACAGCCTACCTTTCAGTAGAGAAGATGTTTAGGGACTTTCCTGCCAAAGTAACTTGATAATGCTATCATAACTCTCCGAAAGCGGATACTAAACCGTGAATCGGAGGGCAGTAGCCATCAACCAACGATCAGGAATTTTTGTCTTTCTGATCTTTTTCTTTGTTGCCTTTTCTGGGCCTTCTGACGCCGTAAGACCCAATGGCGATTTTACCCTTACGGGTTTTCTTATCTCCTTTTCCCATAGTGTTGATATTTGAATTATGAATAAATAACTTAACATTTTGTGGTCTTACATACTAAATAAAAAATTAAATAGGAACTATCAGATATAATCATAGTTACTTATAAGTATAACTTAGTTAAAATCAAATTAGTAACAATATGGCCAGACCAAAACCCGAATTGATACAAGCCTTACGTAATGCTGCTCGTAAGCTCGGAAAAAGTGAGCATTATCAGTGGGGACATATGGGTAGTTGTAATTGCGGGCATCTCGTACAGGAGGTTACCAACCTATCAAAAGCTGAGATCCATGAATACGCCATGCGTACCCGAGGGGGCGACTGGAGCGAGCAGGCGCTGGATTACTGTCCTACTAGTGGTTTTCTTATGGATCAGGTGATTTCTTACATGCTGGATGCCGGTATGGACGTAGTCGATTTTAAACATCTGGAAAGACTTTCTGACAAAAAAGTGCTCAATAGGTTGCCATTAGAGGACCGTTATCTTAAGCATAATGTCCGGAAGGACGTGGTGAAATACATGCATACCTGGGCTGATCTATTGGAAGAGAAGCTTGCTGAGCAAATCTCTCTAGAAGATATTCAACCTAAAGTAGAAAAAGTGATACATTACGAATAAATCATACCCGCTAGCGAAAACGAAAATCGCTGTATAGAATTAATAAGGTGGAGCCAGTTTGCATTCAGCAATCTGGCTCATTATTTTCTAAAACCTGGTAGTAGATTACATTGAATTGACTTGATAACTATAATTGTTTTAGCTTTGTAACAATAATTACGCATCAAGAACTTAGTTTTCATGTAAGTAATTAACTAAAACCCTTTCTATCCAGTGAATTTTTTATATTTCGCAGATTTTCATTTCCTGCCACTTGTTCTGATTTCATTTTTTATAGCTTACATGGTCATTCCTGCGATTATTCGGGTTTCGCACGAGAAGCACTTGTTTGACGAACCTAATGACCGGAGTTCTCATGTGCAGAAAACACCTAGCCTGGGGGGTGTGGCTCTTTTTGCATCTATCGTAATCACTTACCTGGTAGCTATTCAAAATATAGGTGTACAGGCTAATGTACATACGATTATCCCTTCACTTGTCATACTGTTTTTCATCGGTCTGAAGGATGATATACTGGTCATAGACCCTTATAAGAAGCTTCTTGCACAAATTATTGCCAGTGGTTTGTTTATCTATATGACAGACATCAGAATCAGCAATCTTTACGGGCTATTTACTGCTTACGAGATCCCTTACATGCCAAGCTTTGCCATTACGCTTTTTGTCATGATTGTGATCGTAAATGCGTATAATCTAATAGATGGCATTGACGGTTTGGCCGCTGGTATCGGTATTATCGTGGCTCTTTCGTTTGGTACTTACTTTTACTTAGCTGAAGTATACTGGGCCTACAGCCTCGCTCTGATTCTAACTGGCGCCCTGCTAGCTTTCTTAAGATTTAATTTCTCTCGCAAGAAAAAGATATTTATGGGTGACAGCGGTTCACTGGTCGTTGGTTTTATTCTGGCACTGCTGGCTATCAAATTTATTCAGTTTAACGAACTCGCTAATATACTCCACGTACCTAACGCTCCAACAATCGCCATTTTAGTACTGGCTGTACCTCTGTTTGACACCCTTCGCGTATTTACCCAACGTATTGCCAGTGGTATGAGCCCCTTCTCCGCTGACAGAAACCATATTCATCATTTTATCATTGATAATGGCGTAAGTCATATGAAGGCGACCTTCTTTCTCTCCCTGTCTACGCTTGCGGTAGTAGGATTTAGCTTCTATTTTTTTCGTAGTGCTTCTGTGTCGTACTCTTTTGCAGTTTTGATCCTGCTATTCTTTGCCTACTCGATCGTAATTCGCCGCAGTGTGGTAGTGAGGAAGCCGTACATGAAAGAAAGTGTGCTCCAAAGTCAAGGTAAAAGCCGAAAGGTAGCGTAGCACTATCAAAGCTAAGCAATGCCTGTGGACAGCTACCAGGAATGGGTACAACTGGATTTCTTACTAGCTGTCATACTTACTGTCATTATTCCTCTCATTCTGCTTTTTTCATCCCTCAGTCATCAAGGTTTGGTTGGCAGGATACTCGCCTACTGGAGAATATCTGCGCTACTGGCCATCACAGTATACCTGCTGATGGCCGAGATCAGCCTTGGACTTATAACAGGGGTCATGGCTCGCATCCTGATACCGCCGGTGCTTTGGCTGGGTGATGGGCTGATGCAAAGTACTCACTTGCACAGGAACAGCACAGTCGTCTACAAGGCTTTTTCGGCCTGGCGCATAGCACTTACCCTATATTGTATAGCGGGAGTTATTTTTACCTTTCCCCTGTTAGCCTGTGGGCTCACGGGACAGGTAACTACCAAATGCGCTTTCTGGTACGTTCCACCCCAAAAGTTTGGAGCTTTATTTCACGAACCTGAAAGCTTGCAGACATTCGGCGAGGTAGCTCAGTTTGCGCTAATCATTTATGCCTTCTATCTGCTGATAGCTATTTATAAATCAGTAGCGATACGTCAAAATTAGTGTTTAAAGTGGCGATAGCCAGTAAATACCATTGCCATATCGTGTGCATCACAATAGTCAATGGATGCCTGGTCTTTGATAGAGCCACCCGGTTGTATAACAGCAACGATACCTTCCTGGTCAGCAATTTCCACGCAGTCAGGAAAAGGGAAAAAAGCATCTGAAGCCATTACGGCATCTGTCAGCTCAAAACCAAACCGCTTGGCTTTTTCTATGGCCTGCTTCAGGGCATCTACCCGGGAGGTTTGTCCTACACCGCTAGCCAGGAGTTGGCCATTGTTTACCAACACAATTGTATTTGATTTCGTATGCTTACAGACCTTACTGGCAAAGAGCAGTGCTTCATTTTCATCAGCGGTAGTTGCTCTTTTTGTCACTACTTTCAAATCATCCGGGCTGTCGGTTTTTAGATCACGGCCCTGCTCTATTACACCGTTGAGCAAGGTCTTAAACTGCTTTTTAGCATTCATATCCTGCTTTTTCTTCAACAGGACTCTTTTCTTCTTCTGGCTCAGTAACTCGAGTGCTTCATCGCTAAATGAAGGAGCAATCAGCACCTCAAAGAATAAGCTGTGCATCTCCTCGGCAGCTGCCTTATCCACTTCGACATTGGTGATGAGTACGCCCCCAAACGCTGAAAGGGTATCTGCAGCGAAGGCTTTCTGATAAGCCTCTTTTACAGTGGGTGCAGTAGCACATCCGCAGGCGTTGGTATGCTTAAGAATGACAAAGGCTGTCTCGTCCTTAAATTCTTCAATCAGTGCCACCGCCGCATCAATGTCCACCAGGTTGTTGTAAGACAGTTCCTTACCGTTGAGTTGCTCCAGCATGTCTGCCAAAGGGCCGTAGAACGCTGCCTCTTGGTGGGGATTCTCACCATAGCGTAGAGGTTTTTCCGGCAGGCTGGCTTTGTCGAAGCTGGCCTCTTTGGCCGTACCACTGAAATACCGATAGATAGCATTGTCATAGTGTGAACTTTGGGCAAACGCCTGCATAGCAAAGTACCGACGGTCTTCCAGGTCGGTACTACCCTGCTTTTCCTGAAGCAGGCTTTCTAAATCAGCGTACTGCTTGCGGGAAGAGACGATCAGCACATCCTGAAAATTTTTGGCGGCTGCCCGAATCAGGGCAATCCCTCCGATATCAATCTTTTCAATAATTTCTGGCTCAGCAGCACCGGAGGCAAGAGTCTCCTCAAAAGGATACAAATCCACAATGACCAGGTCAATCGGAGGAATTTCGTAAGCTTTAACCTGTTCTTGGTCTTCCTGATGATCACGACGGGATAGGATACCTCCAAATACTTTAGGATGAAGCGTCTTTACCCGCCCCCCCAGAATGGAAGGATAGGAAGTGAGATCTTCTACAGCAATCACTTCAACGCCTTGTTCTTCTATAAATTTTTGGGTGCCTCCTGTAGAGTAGAGCTGAACACCGTAAGTATCCAGCATCTTTACGATGGGTGCCAGATTATCCTTATAAAAAACAGAAATGAGGGCCGCATTGATTTTTTTGCTCATGATCACAGAAGTTTAATAAGGAATGGTAAAGCTAGGCTTTATCCGATGGGATTAAAAGTTTCATACCTAAATTTCAGCAGTTGAAAAAAGGAATATTAGCAGAGCAAAACAAATAGCTCACTTCAGTTGCATCGCTACCTCTTCCACTACTTTAGGATAGTACTGATGCTCCAGCTTTTGTACTTTAGCCGCCACATCTTCTGCAGTATCCTCCGGACTTATAGCACAACTTACCTGTAGGATGATTTTACCCTCATCGTAATTTTCGTTGCAAAGATGAATAGAGATGCCGGACGTTTTTTCCCGGGCTTTTACTACCGCTTGGTGTACATGTATGCCGTACATACCTTTACCTCCGTAGTTTGGCAATAGGGCTGGATGAATGTTGATCACCCTGTCAGGGTATGCCTTCAAGATATTATCGGGTACTTTGAGCATAAAACCGGCTAACACGATCAGATCAATCTGGGCTTCCTGTAATGCTTCCAATACCTCATCAGTATGCAAAAAGATACTTCTGTCAAACACTAATACGGATATTTTGTATTGAGCAGCCCGTATGATTACCCTTGCTTTGGGGTTGTTAGTCAGCAGCAGGCGTACCTGGGCATGAGGGTGTTGGTCAAAACGTTCAAATATCCTTTCAGCATTGGTGCCGCTTCCTGAAGCAAATACAGCGATATTTTTCATAGAGCAAATATATAAATTCTCTCGACTCCGCAGCAGCGCTATAACCGCTTTTCAGTGAGAGTTCTATGGGCTGAAAAGGAACACTCCGTCGTTGGTAGCTACATATATAGTTTCCTGGCCGGACTGCATAAAAAGTCCCAGGTCACGGGCGGCATAGTCCTTACCTTCCTGGCCGCTGAAAGCAACGTCACGCCAGTTTTGACCAAAATCATCAGAAATATAGATAATGATGTTACCCTGACCTGTGCCTCCATCCGTACCTGCAGCATACACTGTGTTGCGGTTTTGGAGACTGACTTTCAAATCCAGAAAGTAGCTGTAGTTTTCGGGTTGTAGCACAATCTCCCAGTTTTGGCCCCCATCTTCCGAGTAAATTAACTGCCCTTCCATACCGGCCAGCACTCGCTCAGGATCGTCCGGGTCAAAAACCATTGAATATACAGCATTGTCTCCCTGCGCAGGCACCTCAACCGACTGCCAGTTTTGTCCACCATCAGTAGATTTGACCATGTACGGTGAGAAAATACTCGTTTCACCGCCTGCCCAGACAATATCCGGATTGCTGTCGTACACCTGGATCAGGTCTGCCTGGTAGCCTATGGCATCCCACGTACCAAACACACTACTCCAGGTTTCACCTCCATCGGTTGATTTAGCGACATTGTAGTTGCCTCTTCCGTAGAGTACGCTGGAGTTGTCCGGGTTGTAGTCCAGAGCCTGGCAGGTGACCGCACCTAAGTTGCCCCCAAAATCGTCAGTCAGAGGTAGCCAGTTGTCGCCGCCGTCATTGCTTACGTACAGCGTATTGGAGGGATTATCCTGATCTAGTACCGCACTGGCAACTAGGCGATCTTTAGTAGGGATAGCAAAATCAGTGATATTTAATCCTTCAAGACCAGCGCTCATCCAGGTAGTATCGCTATTGTCAACACTTTGCCTGAACATACCATTCTGGGTGGCTGCATAAACCCAATCCCCACTCACTTCTACTTCCTGGACAGATAATCCACCCAAACCAGTGTAGCTCCATGGCTGATCCGGTATAATAGGGTCGGCACTTTCTTCCTCCTCACAAGCACCTAGTAATAATAGTAATAAGACATTGCTTAATAAAAATTTGCAGAAACGCACAGTAAAAAAATTTAAAAGTTTAAAAAATAAAGCAGTAGCAAAACGTTTACATAGTCTCGACAATTTTTCAGAAAAGAACGTTCAGAAAAATACCATACTCAGGATTCCACTCAGCATCAGTACTTTACAATAAGTGCTCAAGTAGGCAAACTCTTTTTTAGTATCAGCATATACCAGGCGAAAAATGAAATATGTGATAGGAATGACGAGGATCAGGAAATAGTTGGTCAGGGTCTGGTTGCCAATCAGTCCTGCTATGAAGAAGAGTAAAAAGATGAAGAGCGCTGAAAGAAAGTAAAGGAAAAATTTGGTATACCTGATGCCGAGCAGAATAGGCAGCGTCTTACAGCCAAATGACTTATCGCCCTGCATGTCTTCCATATCTTTGATAATTTCCCTCAACAGTGAAATAGCAAAGGCGAAGATAGCGTAGGTATAAACCAGCAGATGGTTTTGAGAAAAATGGATGGATACTGCCCAGACTGCCAGCCCGGACAACAATGCAATTACCAGATTACCAACCAGGGGCAACCGCTTGAGTTGGTTGGAGTACAGCCAGAGCATAAAAGCTGCTAACAGATTGATCAGTCCTATCTTGGGTGACAAATAAAAGCCGATAGCCACTCCCAGCAGATTGAGTAAAGTGTGGGCCACCATGACCAGACGCCGCTTCAGCATTTTGCCTACAATTACCCGGTCTGGTTTGTTAATGAAGTCAATCTTTACGTCGTAGTAATCGTTAATCAGGTAACCGGCTGCAGCTATGATCGTCGTTGAAAAGATCAGCAGGAATAACTCATAATCCTTGGCATATCCCCGCCAGTTGCTGTGGATATCTACCAAAAAAATAGCCGTCAGATACTGAGTCAGGGCCAGCACCACCAGGTTATGAACGCGCGCCACCCTGGCAAAGCCCGTAAGAATATGCTTCCCGTCGTATGCTATTCTGGCGACTTTCATATTATCTGCTGGTAAAATGCGATGGTAATATGAATCTGGTAACAACAAAAACTGCACATTTGATTCAGAAATGTATCAGATACTCCTAAAAAAACTAGGTGTAAGATAATTGTAGACAAGATTTTTTGGTAGCGTGGGCATCATAATCTGAGATAAAGGACTTAAACCCAATATCTTATTATTTGTTGGTTTTCTTCCTTAACTTAGTGTTTCATCTGAAAGAATGTTAATATATGAGTAAACAGAAAGAGAATTTAAGAAGCTTACTAAATGAGAAAATATTGGTATTAGACGGAGCCATGGGTACCATGATTCAGGAATACCAACTGGAAGAAGACGATTTTCGGAACGAAGCACTGAAAGACCATGATAAGTCGCTCAAAGGTAACAACGACCTATTATCTATTACGCGTCCGGATATCATTCGCACCATTCATACTGCCTACTACGAGGCTGGCTCTGACATTGCTGAGACCAACACCTTTAGTTCTACTTCCATCGCCCAGGCTGACTATGCCCTGGAGCACCTGGTGTATGACCTCAACTACCGGTCAGCCAAGATCGCCCGGGAAGTTGCTGACGAATTTACCGCAAAAGAGCCTGACAAACCTCGCTTCGTTGCTGGGTCCCTGGGTCCTACAAACCGTACCGCCTCTCTTTCACCTGATGTGAACGACCCCGGTTACCGAGCTATTACTTTCGAAGATCTGGTAGAAGCATACCGGGAACAGACTACAGGACTCATTGACGGAGGCGTAGATCTGTTGCTGGTAGAAACAGTTTTTGATACGCTGAATGCAAAGGCTGCCCTTTTTGCTATCAATACCCTGCTCGAAGAAAAAGAGCTGGATCTACCCATCATGGTTTCAGGTACAATTACCGACGCCAGTGGCCGTACGCTATCCGGACAGACTACTGAGGCTTTCTGGATCTCGGTGATGCACGGAGACCTTTTCAGTGTTGGACTGAACTGTGCACTGGGTGCTAAAGACCTTAAGCCATACGTTAGAGAACTTGACAAACATGCTACCTGCTTCGTGTCGGCGCATCCTAATGCAGGACTGCCCAACGAATTTGGGGAGTATGATCAGACACCCGAAGAGATGACAGCTGAACTGGAACCATTCGTTAAGAGTGGCTATATAAACATCCTGGGAGGCTGCTGTGGCACTACCCCCAAACACATCCGCAGCATTGCTGAAATGGTCAGTCGCTACCAACCCAGGCAAATCAAAGAAGTGGCCCTGGCTGAATAAAGTCCAGGCAGTACGTATATTTTTTTCATAAAGCATTCTAACATGAGTACTACCGCTAGTATAGAAAAACCCCTTATTGCCAACATTATCAAAGATCCCAATATCCCCTATATGCGACTCAGCGGGCTTGAGCCCCTGATCGTAGATGAAACAACTGGTTTTGTCAATGTGGGAGAACGCACCAACGTAACCGGCTCACGCAGATTTGCCCGCCTGATTACCGAAGAAAAATACGAAGAGGCTGTAGAAGTAGCTCGTAATCAGGTAGAAGGTGGCGCCCAAGTAATAGATGTTAATATGGATGAGGGAATGCTGGACAGTGCTGCCTGCATGGTCAAGTTTATTAATCTCATCTCGGCAGAACCAGATATTGCCCGGGTTCCCCTCATGATCGACTCTTCTAAGTGGCCTGTTATCGAGGCCGGACTCAAATGTGCCCAGGGAAAGAGCGTGGTGAACTCTATTAGCCTGAAGGAAGGTGAAGAAGCATTTATCAAGCAGGCCAAAAAAATCAAGCTGTACGGTGCTGCAGTTATTATCATGGCCTTTGATGAACAGGGACAGGCCGATACCTACGAACGACGTATAGCGATAGCTAAACGCTCCTATGACGTGCTGGTAGATAAGGTGAAGTTTCCTCCTCAGGATATTATCATGGACCTAAATATCTTCCCAGTAGCAACAGGGATGGAAGAACACCGCCGTAATGCTCTGGATTTTTTCAGAGCTACCCAATGGGTGCGCGAAAATCTGCCCGGTGCCCACGTCAGTGGAGGTATCAGTAATGTGTCGTTTTCCTTCCGAGGTAATAATCCGGTTCGTGAGGCTATGCACTCTGTTTTTCTATACCATAGCCGTAGAGCGGGCATGGATATGGGTATTGTAAATCCCACCATGCTGGAAGTGTACGACGATATTCCCAAAGATCTGCTGGAACTGGTAGAAGACGTGATGCTGGATCGCCGGGATGATGCCACCGAACGTCTCATTGACTACGCTGAGCAGGTGAAAGACAAAGGTAAAGTCAAGAAAAAAGACGACAAGGAATGGAGAAATCAAACGGTAGAGAAGCGGCTTGGGCATGCCCTGGTGAAAGGTATTGTGGAGTTTGTAGAAGAGGATGTGGAAGAGGCCCGTCAGAAAATGGATAAGCCCATTGAGGTGATTGAAGGACCCCTTATGGACGGAATGAACGTAGTAGGTGACCTTTTTGGCTCCGGTAAAATGTTCCTGCCACAGGTGGTCAAGAGCGCACGGGTGATGAAGAAGGGGGTAGCTTACCTGATCCCCTTCATTGAAAAGGAAAAAGAAGAGTCGGGTACGCAGAAAGAAGCCAAAGGAAAAGTGCTGATGGCCACCGTGAAAGGCGACGTACATGATATTGGTAAAAACATCGTCAGCGTCGTGCTAGGCTGCAATAACTACGACGTAATAGATATGGGTGTCATGGTACCTGCCGAAGATATTCTGGCCAAAGCCAAAGAGGAGCAGGTGGATGTAATCGGCCTTAGTGGCCTGATCACGCCTTCCCTCGATGAGATGGTCAACGTAGCAGAGATGATGGAAAAAGAAGATTTTAAAGTGCCGCTGCTGATCGGTGGAGCAACCACTTCCAAAATCCACACTGCTGTGAAAATTGAGCCAAAATATTCCAAGGGTTCCGTTATTCATGTACTGGACGCCTCACGCTCTGTACCGGTAGTCAGTAACCTACTGAATAAGAAAGCCTGCAATGAGTATCAGCAGAAAATCAAGGAAGAGTACCAGCAAATGCGCGAGCGCCATGCTAATAAACAGTCTACGAAGTCTTTTATCCCTATCAGTGAGGCGCGCCACAATAAGTTTAAGACCGACTGGTCTACCCGCAACGTGACTAAGCCATCCTTTCTGGGCTTCCGGGTCTTTGATGATTACTCACTAGAAGAAATCAGTCGCTACATAGACTGGACTCCCTTCTTTATGACCTGGGAACTGGCGGGACGTTTCCCTAAGATTCTGGATGATGACGTAGTGGGCGAACAGGCCCGTATCCTGTTTCGGGATGCACAAAATATGCTTGAGCGGGTGATCCATGAGAAGCTACTGCAGGCCAAAGCGGTTGTAGGCTTTTTTCCGGCAAACCAGGTGAACGACGACGATATAGAATTATACCACTTTGACAAACACGGTAAAGAAGATCGTTCTAAACAAATGGCGCGTCTGCATAATTTGCGGCAGCAGACCAAAAAAGCGCGGGGTAAAGAATACATGTGCCTCTCAGACTTTGTCGCTCCCAAAGATAGTGGCATTACTGATTACGTAGGAGGCTTTACAGTTACTACCGGCCTGGGTAGCGATGAGATTGCCCAGCAGTATGAAGCAGATCACGATGACTACAACTCCATCATGATCAAAGCCATCGCTGACCGCCTTGCTGAAGCTTTTGCCGAGTTGATGCACGAAAGAGTGCGTAAAGAATTTTGGGGGTATGCTCCCGATGAAGGGCTGGATAGCGAAGCTTTGATCAGGGAAAAATATCAGGGTATACGACCGGCTCCCGGTTATCCTGCTTGCCCCGATCATACAGAAAAAAGTACACTCTTTGACCTGCTCCGGACTACCGATAACACAGGGGTCTACCTGACCGATAGTTACGCTATGTTCCCGGCATCTTCAGTAAGTGGCTGGTATTTTTCTCACCCTGACTCTAAGTATTTTGGTATTTCTAAGATCAATAAGGATCAGGTGGAGGATTACGCCACCCGTAAGCAAATGGATATGAAGACCACAGAGCGGTGGTTAGGGGCTTCCCTGGGTTATGATCCCAAGTAGCCCAGCTTACTGTACTGGCGATTCGCTGCTAGGTACTGCAGAAAGCCTTCAGTACGCTCGCTAGCGCAAAACGCCTATAGCCAGAGACTACTTCACGCTGTATGCCAGACAGCTTTGTAACAGTGTAGGTTATCTCTGGTATTTTTATGGCCGACGCTTGGTCAACGTTACAATCCATCAGTTGATAATGCAGAAGTGATACAGCAGGAGAAGTATATTCAGATACATAAGTTGAGCAACAGGAATGCTTCCTGTTGCGTGCCTACATCATCTGTTTGCAGGAAAATCTAACCTCACTCTTCTTCTAACCTTCTGCGAGCTTTCTCGAGCTGGGTCCGTTGGGCTTCACTGAGCGTTGGATAGCGTAAATCCAACCGCTCTAGCTGCTCCACTACAATGCGGCTTATCAGCGTACGCATATACCACTTGTGGTCGGCCGGAATAATATACCAGGGGGCTTCTTCAGTAGAAGTGTGGTTAACAGTCTCCTCAAAAGCCCGACAGTATTGATCCCAATAAGTACGCTCCTGCCAGTCGCTTGCGGCAAACTTCCATTGTTTTGCTGGTTTGCGAATGCGCTTGAGTAAGCGTTTCTTCTGTTTAGCGGCTGACAAGTGCAGGAAGAACTTTAGGATAAGGGTTCCATTTCGGTGGAGGTGACTCTCCATCTCGTTGATGGAGCGGTAGCGCTGCTCCCAGAAATCAGACCCGATGTCTTCGTAGGTATGGATGTTGGGAAGCTGTTGCCAGAGGATTAGCTCAGGATGCACCTTTGGCACAATTACATCTTCGTAGTAAGAGCGGTTAAAGATACCGATGTGCCCTTTGCGCGGCAGAGCCCGGTAGCTGCGCCACAAAAAGTCGTGCTTTAGCTCGGTACTATTAGGTTCTTTAAAACTGACTACTTTGCAGCCCTGCGGGTTTACGCCTGACATTACATGTTTGATGGTACTGTCCTTACCGCTTGCATCAGTACCCTGAAAGATGAGTAACAGGGCGTAGCGTTGATCTGCATAGAGCAGATCCTGCAGTTGTTGAAGCTTTCCTAGCTGGGCACTACGTACTTTTCGTGCCGCCTTCTTATCGGGTAGTAGCCCGGTCTGGTCAGTAGCGTGATCCTCTAGTCGGAAAGTAGCGTGAGGCGGGGCAATAAAATCACGGGTGGGGAGTAAAGGCAGGGTGTGTTCTGACATATTGTAAAATAGGGAGGATTTTGCCAGTATTCAAGCCATAAGTCTAATTCCCCCTTTGCCAGAGCTGCCATCCAATGTGGCTGGTTGTCCAGCTGTAACGTTTTTTCTGTAAAGATAGGTGAATCAAAAAAACGAGTCGGAAGGGATTATGTCAGAAATTACAGCTTAGTAAGCCCACTGTTCATTTTTATCAAAGTAGAGCTTCCGTCCATCGTAAGTCTCAAAATTTTTAGGGGTCTCGGAGGATACCTTTTTGTAATCGCCATCAGCATAGACATCAAAACCAAGGCCACAGCCCCGCTCGTCATACTTACTACTGATTGTCAATGTACCATCTGTCCCGAATACTACCTCCCAGTGGTAAGGCTCATCTACATAATCCAGTTGTCGGTGCATGAAGCCCCACTGCCCGTCAATTTCTATTTTTCCGTACATTTCATCCATATTATGGCTGGGCGCGCCCCGGTTGAGGTAGATGTAATACAAGACACTGTTATCGGATTCAGGGTAAATCAGCAGATCGGCAGCTCCACCAAGAGCCAGAGGGTAATCCACGCTATAAGTGCTGGCACAGCGGGCGGTTTGCGGCAGGTCAGGGGCTGCCAACACTTTTAATTTCGGGACTACTACCGGCTCAAAGTTGTAGTTAAAATCACCCTGGGCGTTTTTCTCACGATGGACCGAGGCTGCACCGTGGCTCTCGTAACTGCGCTCCAGGATGGCGTTTTCCTCCTTACAGAAGGTTTCCAGGGCCTGTACTGAAAGTAGCATAGGGGCCCACAGATCCTTTTCTTCAGCACTGTAAACAAGTTCTCCCTGCTCATAAATATTGGTTCCGTTGTTCACTGCCATGCCCAACGCCATAAAACACCTGTTTTCTGATCAGTACGTTGGATGCATTATAGTAGTGAATCTCTCCATCATAGCCACCGCCTTCTTCCATAGCTATTATCCCTTACCGCACCGGTACGTACAATCTGGTTTTGGAGCTGGGCCACCTGCTGCCTGATATCAGTCATGAAAGACTCATAAGATTGCTGCTGGGGAATGCGTGCGTTCTGATAGGCGTGTAGATAGTTCATGCTCTGCAGTAACAGTTCATCGGCCATTTCCGGGTGATTATACATACCCAGGGCTATCTCTTACTGGTTTTCTTTGTATAGTACCAGTTGCATCTTGTCGCGGTAATAAAGCCGCATATCAGGCCGTTGGTTTTTATCTTTGGATGCAAAATAAATGAAGTAGGGAAAGTAGCCGCTACGGTCGTTGTAGTAGTATTCGTAGCGCCCTTCGGGCTGCAGTACTTTAACGATGGCAATTCGTTCACCTTCAAAGTAGCAAGTTACGTCCTCAAAACTTTGCTTGTTCAGGCTAACGCCAGCCCCATTGATACGGTAGTATCTGTCTCTAACTTTTTGTACAGCTTCCTCTATGGTTTGTGCAAAAGCTACCTGCATGAGTAAAAAAACTTAAAAAGCATACTCGATACAGCATGGCTCATATGTTAAGATGATTTCGCAGGGATGAAGGTAGCACAAAGCCACCTTAGCTTCCATAAATAATAAGCATTATACCCACATGCACATGCTTCCGTAAGGTTTACTGCTTCATTAGCAATATTTCCTACTGCATCCGTCACTTTTTTTCGGGAGAGTAACCAAAAAATACTGCTTCCAAAAAATTTATTATCTTCGTTTTTTACACCTATTTTATCTACACACCTAATCATCTATATGAGTATTTCAAGAAGAGAACCATTACTGTGGGAAGCGCTGATCCCAGTACTGTTTCTGATCAGTATGTTGTCGGTAAATGTGATCTATGTATTTGGTGATGACGCAATTTCCGGCTCCAACCAGATCGTACTAATCCTGTCAGCAGCAGTAGCTGCTCTGATTGCCCTGCGCACCGGCATCACCTGGGAAGCGTTGCAAAAAGGTATTGTCAAGAGCATCAGTGCCTCTATGTCAGCGATCCTTATCCTGCTGCTGATTGGTTCACTGGCAGGTACCTGGCTACTCAGTGGTATCGTGCCGGCTATGATCTACTATGGCCTACAGATCCTGAACCCCACCATCTTCCTTTTTGCGGCTGTCATCATCTGCGCTATTGTGTCAGTGGCTACTGGCAGTAGTTGGTCTACTGTAGCCACAGTGGGAATTGCTCTACTTGGTATTGGCAAAGCACTGGGCTTAAGCGAGGGGCTCATCGGCGGAGCTATTATTTCCGGTGCATACTTTGGAGATAAGATGTCTCCCTTGTCCGATACGACCAACCTGGCACCGGCCATGGCAGGTACTGACCTGTTTACACACATCCGTTATATGATTTTTACGACCGTACCCTCCATCACCATCACTCTGATCATATTTTTGATTATAGGGTTTTCTTCTGATAATATGGCGGCCGTACAGGGAATAGACGAAGTATTGGCAGCCCTGGATAATGCCTTCAATATCAACGGTTGGCTATTCATTGTGCCAGTGCTGGTCATCTTCATGATTGTCCGAAAGGTGCCTGCGCTACCGGCTCTGCTGGCGGGTACGCTCCTGGGAGGACTCTTTGCGATTATCTTTCAACCCCAGGCTATTCAGGAGGTCTCCGGCAGTGGGTCTTCCACACTCGGCGCATACATCGCCGTGATGAAAGCACTCTACACCGACATTAGCATCACCACCGACAATGAAATGGTCAACGAACTACTCTCTACTGGTGGAATGTACGGCATGCTCAACACCGTATGGCTGATTATCTGTGCAATGATATTCGGAGGCGTCATGGAGTCAGCCGGCATGTTACAGCGCATCACCCAGTCTATTGTTAAGCTGGCTCACTCCACCGGATCACTTATTGCTTCTACAGGCTTTACCTCCATCTTCTTCAACTTTACCGCGTCCGACCAGTACCTGGCCATTGTGGTACCCGGCCGGATGTATGCTAAGACCTACCGGGAGCGGGGCCTGAAACCGGAAGTACTAAGCCGTACGCTGGAAGATACGGGGACCGTTACCTCAGTACTGATTCCCTGGAATACGTGTGGTGCCACTCAGGCTTCAGTATTAGGTGTGGCCACTATGGCCTACGCGCCTTACACATTTTTCTGCATCCTAAGTCCTCTTATGACGATGGCCTTTGGCTACCTAAATTTTAAAATACGGCGTTACCATGACGATGAGGAAAAAGTAGAGAGCATGTTAGTAGAGAAAAACGCCTGATTTCTTTACATTACACTTGTCTTTTCATTGATAAAGCCAGGCACATGTTTCCAAAGCAGATCACCAAAGAGGAGGTTAACGAATTACCCCTAAGGCGGTATGAAGGAAAAGTTTCCATCATTACGGAAGCAGGTCCTTTAGCAGAGGCTGTACAACATATCAGGGAGTACGAACTTTTGGGTTTTGATACGGAAACCAAGCCTGCTTTTCGCAAAGGCGTCAAGCACATGGTATCACTGCTACAAATTGCTATCCCTGATACGGTGTACCTGATCAGGCTCAATCACCTGGGGTTTACGCAGGAACTGAGTGATCTCTTCTCCGATGCTAGCATAAAAAAAATAGGGATCAGCATACGGGATGACCTCAAAGATCTGAAGCGGCTCAGTAGCAAGCATCGGATTCCTTTTGTGTCTGATAACATTATTGAGCTTAATGAAGTAGCTAGTCAACTGGGTGTGGAAAATGCCGGGGTCAAAAAGCTCACCGGCATCTTTATGAAATTCAGGGTGTCCAAGTCACAGCAGACTTCTAACTGGGAAAACCTTCAGCTAACGGAGAAGCAGATTCGTTATGCCGCTACCGATGCGTGGGTCTGCTTGGAGATTTACCAACGGCTGCAGACGCTGGGTTACGTCTGAGCATACTTCTCAATATCCGACAGATCAAAGTCATTCATAAAAGCAGTGGTGAAGTCACCCTTCTTAAAGCGGGGGTCATCCATCAGTTTGATGTGGAAAGGGATGGTCGTCTTGATACCTTCAATGACAAATTCCTGCAGTGCCCGCTTCATGCGGGTAATGGCTTCTTCCCGATCCTGTCCGCTTACGATCAGCTTAGCAATCATGGAGTCATAATTGGGAGGTATACTGTAGCCGGCATAGACGTGGCTGTCTACCCGCACCCCGTGCCCACCCGGCAGATGCAGGTTTGTAATCTTTCCGGGACAGGGGCGAAATCCTTTCGCCGGATCTTCGGCATTGATTCGACACTCAATGGCATGCATACTGGGGTAGTAATTCTGTCCGGAAATTTTTACTCCGGCAGCTACTTTGATCTGCTCTTTGATCAGATCAAACTTAGTGACTTCTTCTGTAATAGGATGCTCTACCTGAATGCGGGTATTCATCTCCATAAAGTAGAAATTACGGTGCTTATCTACCAAAAACTCTACGGTACCAGCTCCTTCGTAACCAATGGCCTCTGCGCCAGCAATAGCTGCCTGGCCCATTTTTTCCCGCAGTTCGTCAGTCATGAACGGCGAAGGTGTTTCTTCCGCCAGCTTTTGGTGACGGCGTTGTACGGAGCAGTCTCTTTCGGAGAGGTGGCAAGCTTTTCCTGTACTGTCACCTACAATTTGAATTTCTATGTGGCGAGGTTCTTCCACAAACTTCTCCAGGTACAGACCATCGTTTCCAAAAGACGCCCCTGCTTCCCGGCGTGCATCATCCCAGGCTTTCTTAAATTCTTTTTCGTTATGGACGATACGCATACCCTTTCCTCCTCCTCCGGCAGTAGCCTTTAGGATAACTGGGTAGCCGATGTCTTTGGCCACCTTCAGCCCCTGCTCCATAGAGGAAAGCAGCCCTCTAGAGCCAGGGATAGTTGGCACACCGGCCGCCTCCATAGTAGCTTTGGCAGATGCTTTATCACCCATCCGGTTAATCATTTCGGGAGATGGACCAATAAATTTGATATTGTACTCTTCACAAATGCGGGAAAACTCAGCATTTTCGGAAAGGAAGCCGTAGCCAGGATGGATAGCATCAGCATTGGTGATTTCAGCTGCCGCTATGATGCTAGGGATGTTCAGATAAGAGTTACCGCTAGGAGGAGGACCGATGCATACTGCTTCATCAGCAAATCGCACGTGCAAACTTTCTTCATCAGCGGTAGAGTAAACTGCTACCGTCCTTATGCCCATTTCCCGGCAGGTACGTATGACGCGCAGGGCGATTTCTCCACGGTTGGCAATGAGTATTTTATTGAACAAGGTGTGTAATGATTATCATAGGTGATGAACGAAAAGAAAGAAACTGCTTAGGAAGGATCAACCAGAAACAGAGGCTGGTCGTACTCCACAGGCGAAGCATCCTCTACTAGCACTTTGACGACTGTTCCTGAATGCTCTGACTCAATCTCGTTAAACAGCTTCATAGCCTCTACAATACACACTGTCTGTCCGGCACTTACCCTGTCGCCCACGTTGACAAAAGGATCCACATCCGGATTAGAAGAGCGATAAAAAGTGCCGATCATAGGCGATTTAATAGGTACATAATTGCTTTCTTTACTTTTCTCGGTGTCTTCTGAAGAAGGAGCAGATGCTTTCTCAGACTGACCAACCTGCTCCGGCTGTTGCTGGTAGGTCGGCGTAGGAGCTACCAGCGCGGTAGAATCATGCGGCATAGGCGAATTGGGTGCCTGTATGATATTCTGGCGAATCTTGGCCGAAACATTTTTCTTTACCTTAAGCTTGATCTCGCTGGTCTCCAGATTGACTTCATCCAGTCCGGATTTGGAAATGAAGTCCAGTAAGTCCTGAATTTCTTTTGCTTTCATAACGGTTATTTTACGCGTTCAGAGTACGACTTGGTTCTTGTGTCTACCTTGATCCTTTCATCCTGGTTTACAAACAGAGGCACCTGAATTTCAGCACCAGTTTCCAAGGTGGCGGGTTTCGTAGCATTGGTAGCTGTATCTCCTTTCAGCCCCGGTTCGGTATAAGTAATCAGAAGCTCCACAAAAGGCGGGAGCTCAGCTCCGAGGATGTTACCGGTTTCGTCATGCACGATCAGATCTACCTGCTGGCCATCCTTCAGAAATTCGGGAGAGTCAACTTTATCTTCCGGGATCGCCACCTGCTCAAAAGTATTGCTATCCATTAGGTGGTAGCCCATATCGTCCTTATAAAGGTACTGATGGGACCGCCGCTCAATGCGTGCGGTAGTTACTTTGACCCCCGCATTAAAGGTGTTTTCCAGCACTTTACCCGTAGTCAGACTTTTTAGTTTGGTTCTGACAAAGGCCGCTCCTTTGCCCGGCTTTACGTGCTGAAATTCTACAATAGTGTAAAGGTCATTGTTAAACTCCAGGCAGAGCCCGTTTCTAAAATCCGAAGTAGTAGCCATAGCTTCCAGTAATTAGTTGCTTTCGTTTGTACTTATTTGGGATCATATCCCCATCTGAGGTAGGTGGCACCCCAGGTAAAACCACCTCCAAAAGCAGCGAGTATCAGGTTATCTCCTTTTTTTAGTTTTGATTCGTAATCCCAAAGACAGAGAGGGATGGTAGCACTGGTTGTGTTGCCATATTTTGTAATGTTAAGCATGACCCGATCCTCTCCAACGCCCATGCGGTTGGCAGTAGCGTCGATAATCCGTTTGTTAGCCTGGTGAGGTACGAGCCACTGAATGTCATCTGCTACCAGCTTGTTTCTCTCCATAATCTGCACTGATACTTCAGCCATGTGCTTAACGGCGTGCTTAAAGACAGTGGATCCTTCCTGGTACACGTAGTGCTGCCGCGCTGTGACGGTCTCCACCGTAGCAGGCCGGCGGCTTCCACCAGCTTTCAGATGCAAGAACGGAGCGCCACTCCCGTCTGACTGCATGACAGAGTCCATAACGCCATATACCTCTTCAGTAGGCTCAAGCATAACAGCGGCGGCTCCATCGCCAAAGATGATACAGGTTGTACGATCCTCATAGTTGATGATAGAAGACATCTTATCAGCTCCTACAACCACCACTTTTTGATATGTGCCACTGCTGATATATTGTGCACCGGTGGAGAGCGCGTATAGAAAGCCCGAACAGGCCGCTTGCAGATCAAAACCAAAAGCATTGATAGCCCCAACGTGATTACCTACCAGGTTAGCCGTTGCTGGGAAGATCATATCAGGTGTGGTAGTAGCGCAGATGATCAGGTCAATATCTTCCGGGGCAGTGCCGGTTTTTTCCAGCAGCTGATCTACCGCTTGGTTGGCCATCACCGAGGTACCTTGGTCTTTACCTTTAAGGATTCTTCTTTCTTTGATGCCGGTACGGCTGGTTATCCATTCGTCATTGGTATCAACGATGGTTTCTAGTTCCTTATTGGTGAGCACATATTCAGGAACGTAACCACCTATGCCTGTGATAACCGCTCTTATCTTGTTACTCATGTAGTTGAGGATTTTTTTAGACTGGCAAAAAGAAAAATGTGCTATTTGCCAAAAGCATCACGTATTTTCAGATGCAGATTTGTTTCAGCCATTCTGACTGCCTGCAGTAGCATGTTTTTGATAGCCAGGCCACTAGATACGCCGTGTCCGATAACCACATTGCCATTGACGCCTAATATAGGGCTACCGCCGATGGCTTCATAATTCATTTGTTCAAAAAACGGATCGTTAAAGCCTCTTTTGTGCAGGAGGTGGTAAACAGACTCAGCCATTTTCAGTACAACATTCCCGGTAAAGCCGTTACAAACCATTACGTCGGACTTATCGCTAAAAATGTCTCTGCCCTCTATGTTACCTACGAAGTTCATGCGAGACTGATCCTTGAGCAACTGGTAAGCAGCCTGCGTGACGACTGTACCCTTTTTCTCTTCTTCACCCAGATTGATCAGTGCCACTTTCGGATTTTCAATTCCATAAACATGCTTGGTGTAGATAGCACCCAATTCACCAAATTGTAAAAGCATGTCTGGTTTACAGTCTGCGTTGGCTCCTATGTCTAGAATAAGGCCGGTACTACCGTTCTCGCGAGGTGCAGCACTGGCCAGTGCCGGGCGAATAATTCCTTCACAGGGTTTGATAGAAAACATCGCTCCTACATGCATAGCACCGGTATTACCGGCACTACAAAACGCCTGTACTCTCCCTTCCGCCAACAGATGGAAGCCTACGCCAATACTGGAATGCGGCTTTTGCGTAAACGCCTTGGTAGGGTGCTCATCCATGCCGATCACATCATCGGCCTGAACAATCTCAACAGCATCAGAATCAATCTCATGCTTCCTGAGTTTATCTTCAATTAACGGCTTATCGCCAATCAGTACCAGTTGGTGTCCGAGAGCCAGTTCTTCTAAAAGAAGGCGTACCCCTTTAACCGTGGCATTGGGAGCGAAGTCGCCCCCCATCGCATCCAGCGCAATTTTCATAAATTAGGCCAGCTCTTCTTTTTCCATCACAACCTGGCCCTTGTAGTAGAGCTTACCCTCGTACCAGTGTGCACGATGGTACAGATGAGGTTCACCGGTAGTGGGGCAAGTAGCAATGGTTCTGGGCGTAGCCTTGTGATGCGATCTTCTCTTATTTCTTCTGGATTTAGATATTTTTCGCTTGGGATGTGCCATTTATAATTTAGTTTAAATTTTTCAGTTTTTTTAATGCATTCCAACGTGGATCCACCGGCTCATCTGTTTCTTCTTCCTCACTTCTCTCCTCCTGACGATCTTTTGAAGAAAAGATGATCTCACCATCAACCATAGGATTCTCATCCTCAGCATATTTCGGGTGAATCTTGCGCATGGGTACTGCCAGGTTAACAAACTCGTACAAGTACTGCGCAATACTGATGGATTGTGTTTTATCAGTAATAATCACTATTTCATCATCCAGTTCGCGCTCTTCTTCACCGTACTGGTAGATGATACGCTCCTGTACAGCCATCGGATCATCAAATTTTTCCAAACTCCGATCGCATTCCAGTTCAACAGTACCCTGAATATCGAAGGAAGCGGTAATCATATTTTCCTGCTTGTCCAGGGTTAACGAGACATCCAGATTTGCCTGCTGTACAGGACTATTTTCAAATTGCTCAAAGAAACTTTTATCTAGGTGATACTGATACTGATGCTGCTTGTTTGAGAGCCTGATGATATCAATATCAAACTGTACTAAATTCTTCACGTCGCCCCACATTTTCTTTAAGTCGGCAAAGTTAAGGATATAATTTTAATATTTAAAAGATATATTGCTAATAAGCATTTGCGCTATTTGAGCCGATATCCAGCTTCCTAAGACAACCCGAATCATTACATGCATTTACACGTTTTTAGACAAAAGTAATAGCGTTGGTTTGAAATAAATTTGCTTAAACTTTGTTACTTGGTTAATGTGTAGGATTATAATATGAAATTTTATTTACTTACGATATTTTCCTGTTTTTTGCTGCTGGCGCAATCACAAAATAGCAATGCCCAGGTAGCCCAGGCCAATCCATTCATGGCTAAGCCAGATCCTGATAAGCCTTTGCTGCTTGACATGAACGTTCAGATTGAAGCTACGCAGGCAGTGAACGACATGTATAACTTTAAGTTTGCCAAAGCGGAGCAACAGTTCAGGTGGCTGAAGCAAAAGTATGGAGCACACCCGCTACCGTATTTTCTGCTGGGTCTCAGTGAGTGGTGGAAGATTGTTCCCAACGTAGATGTCAAAAAATATGATGAACGCTTCCTGGCATACATGGATACTTCCATTTATTATGCGGAGCAAATGTACGAGCAGGATGAAGAAGACCCAGAAGCTGCGTTCTTTCTGGCAGCTGCCTACGCATTTCAGGGACGTCTGTACTCAGAACGACAAGAGTGGCGTAAAGCTACGGTAGCCGGCAAGAATTCTCTGGACTTCCTTGAGATTTGTAAAGGCAAAGAAGATTTCAGTCCTGAGCTCCTTTTTGGAGATGCACTTTACAACTACTATGTTGAGTGGGTTCCGGAGCACTACCCTATTCTCAGACCCGTACTGATGTTTTTTCCTGAGGGGGACAAAGATATTGGAATACATCAGCTCAAAACAGTGGCTAATAATGCTTTTTACACTCGTACTGAGGCCCAGTTTTTCCTGATGCGAATATTGACTTCTGAAGGTACCCAGCCAACTGAAGCTTTCCGTATCTCTGAATACCTGCACCAGACCTTTCCCGATAATCCTTACTTTCACCGCTACTACGCCCGGCAGCTTTACAGCCGTGGCAAGCAGAAACAAGCTGAGAAAGAATCATTAGAAATTCTGGCCCGCATCGATAGCAGTATGACCGGCTACGAAGCTACCAGTGGGCGCTACGCCAGTTTCTTCCTGGGACAAATCTACGAAATGCGCGGCAAGCTAGATCTTTCTGTAAAATACTACCAGCGTACCGTAGATTTTGCGAAGCAAGCCGGCGCTACCGAATCAGGTTATTTTATGTACGCCCTACTTAATCTGGGAGAAATTGCTCAGCTCAAAGGACAAGACAAAGAGGCCAAGGATTACTTCAAAGAGGTTAAGAAGCGGGCCAGCCGCAGTACCCGTGTACACGAAAAAGCTCGCGAAAACCTCCGGGCTCTGCGAA
>CAZZGE010000015.1:0-17348 GCA_964653665.1 uncultured Porifericola sp.
AAAGGATTGATATCCGGTCGATGCCGATCGTACAGACTTACCAGTTCCTGAATTTTTTGAGACAGCTTCTCATTGGCTTTTTTGGGTTGCAATCGCCACAGCCAGTTACCCTGAGCAATAGATGGAACATTCATCATCGCTTCCTGCCCCAGGTTCATAAAATCCTGGGCCGGAATGATGCAAAGCTGCGCTACTGAACCCAAGGCCATCCTCACCATGTGGCTTGCTGCACTCTTTTCATTCAGACTGCGGTTGAGATAGGTCGCCAGGCGCTGTCTGGTTTCTTCGTCAGTGGATGCAAACCATCCCCGGCAGGTATTATTATCATGGGTGCCTGTATACACTACTGAGTTTTCTATATGGTGGTGGGGGATATAGCCATTTTGTGGCATCCCTTCGCCAAAAGCAAACAACAAAACTTTCATGCCGGGCAAGCCAAAAGCATCCATCAGATCAAAGACGGGTTGGTCAATATCGCCCAGATCCTCGGCAATGATGGGTAGCTTGGGATAGCGCTTTGACAATTTCCGGAAAAAGCGCTTCCCCGGCCCTTTTTTCCATTTCCCGGGGATGGCGGTCGTTTCTTCTGCTGGTACTTCCCAATAAGCAGAAAAAGCCCGAAAGTGATCCAAGCGAATCAGGTCAAACATCTCCATATTATGAGACAGTCTTTCCATCCACCACTGGTAATCGTGCTTACGTAACTTCTTCCAGTCAAAAATAGGCATGCCCCATAGCTGCCCGGTTTCACTGAAATAGTCGGGTGGCACCCCAGCCACGCATTTCATGCTTTTATCTTTGTTGAGCTTGAAGATTTCGGGATGAGCCCACACGTCGGCGCTATCGTAACCCACGTAAAAGGGTATATCCCCGAAAAAGCGTATGCCACGGTCTTTGCAGTACAACTTAAGCGTTTCCCATTGCTGAAAAAAGACGAACTGGAGGAATTTCTCCTTCTGGATCATATCCCTGAGCTTCTTTCGCATTTTCTTCATCGTATGCTTATCCCGGTCGCGTACCGGTTCCGGCCATTCGTACCAGGGCTGCAGCTCAAAATGGTTTTTGATAGCCATGCATTCAGCGTAGTTCTCCAGCCAGCCCTCGTTTTCCTGGCAAAACTTCCGAAAAATACCAGCTTGCCGGTGGGTAGGGTTTGTCTCAAAACTCTGAAAAGCTTTGTCCAGCATTTCTACTTTCAGGGGAATGACATTTTCAAAATCTACCTTATCCTTACTGAATTTCTCCTGATGTTCAATATCGTCTTTGGTAAGATAGCCTTCATCGTAGAGCAGGGTAGGGCTGATAAGGAGTGGATTGCCGGCAAACGCTGACAAACCGCTATAGGGAGAGTAACCACTCTTTCGCTCAACGGGATTCAAGGGAAGAATTTGCCAGTAAGTGAGGCCTGATTGCAGCATAAAGTCTGCAAATTTGTAGGCTTCAGGGCCCAGGTCGCCAATTCCAAATTCAGAGGGTAGAGAGGTAATATGCAGTAAAATACCGCAGGTTCTATCTTTCAGCATGATTTAATCTAATATGGATCTAATTTTCTAAGGTTTGCCTTGTATTACTATCAAGGGACTCAATGTCTCGTGATAATTGTGATAGTAAGCGTATTCTATAATTATCTCAGTGCCTCGTGGGCTTGCCATGAGGAGTTTACTTTTTTATCAGCAGGGCTACGGGAAAATCTGATAACAGCTCAGCGATTTTTACCTGACCTTTCAGATTCATTTTTTGATTAAGAAACACATGGTGCCACTCACCGGAGGCCTGATGCATTTCAAGATAGCTATTCCCCCAGGCGTCTTCTCCCAGTGGTAGTGATGGGTGGGTGTTTAGTGCAGTTATTCCCAGAGGAATGATCACGAGAGCTTCGGCCTCAGCAGTAACCCGCCGAAAGGCCAACAGGTTAGCATTAACTCCCAGTTTTACCCCCACTGGTTGATAGGTCCCCTGATCAAACAGAGGACAGTAAAGTTTACGTGTGTTCAGGCACTGATACAAGGTAAAAAGCTTGATGCGGGGATCAAAGGGATCATCCCGTAAGTCAGCGAGCAAAGTCGGCGAAGATTGCTGCCAGCAGACCTCCATGTCTTCCAAGTTCTTCTGGCGTTCATTGTAATTTACTGGGCGGCGGTTGTCTGGGTCTACCATACTCAAGTCCCAGTATTCAGTCCCCTGGTAGGTATCGGGCACTCCCGGCGCCGTAATCCTGAGGATGGTATTACCCAGGGAATACACTGCTCCTGTGCGGGCTACCAAGCGGGTGAAGTCATCAAAATCATTGAAAAATGCTGCATGCTCAAGCGCCCGCCCGGCAAAGTTGGTACAGGCCTGCTCATAGGCTTCATTGGGCGTAGCCCAATGGGTATGTACCTTAGCTTCCCGCAGAGCTTTGATGATGTAATTAGACAGGCGTTCCGGGTAACCATCCTCCAGGACATCAATGTGGTAGGGATAGGTGGCTACTAAGGTTTGGTAGATAAAATATTCGTCATTCCTATCCGGCATAGGTTGGCCTTCTTCTTTGACAATAAGCTCCTGGTTGATCTTTTGCCAGTGGCTTACTTTGCTTATCCAGGTCTCGGCCATTTCACTCAAAACACTGAGTCGTAGCCTTGCATCCTCTCCTCTTTTGGTATCATGGGTGGCAGTAGTATTCATGGTTAGCAAGCCACGGGTCTGCATTTGTTCATGAAAAGTGGGCAGATCGCTTCCTAGGTGTTCCGGCGAATCTCCTACTTCGTTCAGTGAAATAAGCGGGAAATATTGATAAAATGTAGTGTCTTCCACGCCTTTGGCCGCCAGGGGACCGGTAAACTGCTGCGTTCTAAGGTTAAAATAGAGCTTGTTTTCTGGGTCCCTTATGCCAGCTTTGCCGTCAAACAAAGTACGTAACAGCTGAAGCTGCGGCTTCAACTCAGGGTGGTTTTTTACACACAGCTCTAATGCTTCTTCAATATGCTGCATGTCCGTCTGACTGAAAGGGAATTGGTTGGAGTAAGTACGATAGACCGGAAAATACACCAAAAAGCTTCCTAGCGCAGCTTTAAGTGCTTCCAAGGAAGCACTATCTTTTTCTTCAGCAGCCAATCCTAATTCTACCATCATCCTAATCAGATTATCCAGATCGCCCGCCATTCTTTGTTCCAGGATGAAACGCTTGTTGGTGAATACCAAGTCCTGATAGGAGGTAGTAGGATGAATACTTTCCTGGTAAAATGACAGAAGTTTTGCAGCGCCTTGCTGGTTGGTAAAGAGCTGGTTGGACTGGGCTAGAAAATCGTAGCCACTGCTACCCTCCACCAGCCAGGCTTTGGTAAGTTGCTCTCCCCCTTCCAGAATTTTTTCAACTGTGATGTAAGTATCCTTACCGGCCAGCCCCCTGAGCCTTTCCAGGTAAGTAGTAGGGTCTAGCAGTCCGTCCACATGGTCTACGCGCAGCCCCTGTATTAGGTCTTCTTCTAACAACTGACGAATGAACTGATGGTAGGTGTCAAACACCGACTTCTCCTGCATATTGAGGCAGATCAGATCATTGACCGTAAAAAAGCGACGATAATTGATTTTTTCATGGGTAGTCTGCCAGTGGCACAAGACAAAAAACTGATTATCCAGATGCTCTGATAACAAATCCTTGTCATCGTTGACTTCCGTAGCCACTGCGCTGAGGGTCTGATCAATTTCGGGATACAGACCGCACAAGTGTAAGAGTTTCTTTTTGAGAGCATTCCATCCTTCTGCCGAAGATGTTGAAGCTGACAGCTGTTCCGCAAAGTCTTCTATACGTTTTACTAGTGCCAAAAACTCGGTGACATCTTTACGTCCCTGTACCTGTTTGAGCTTACCGGCCGCTCGGGACAGTAAGGGGGGATACGTCAGCATGCAGGCCGGAAAATGATGCTCATAGTACGAAAAATGATAGCCTGATGGTCCGAACTGCAACGTGAGTTCATTGTTTTGCACCACTGCTTTCTGCTTGTTTCCCAGGGTTGGCACCATGAGCTTTCCGTACAGCTGTTTGTCGGGATAAAGCCAGTTTACATCAAAATAATGATAATATGGAGAGTGAGGCCCTTTTTCCAATAAGTCATACATCCAGGGGTTTAGGCAGGAAAATGCCATATGGTTTGGCACGATGTCTTGGAGCCACTGCATGTTGCGGACCTTTAATTCCTGAGCAATCTGTCGGAATTCTTCCAGCGATCCAATTTCCGGGTTGATCCTGAGTGGATTGATCACATCGTAACCGTGTGTACTTCCCGGCATAGCCTCAAAAAAGGGGGCTGCGTAGATGGTGGATATCCCCAACCTATCCAGATAAGGGATGATGGTCTTGAGATCTTTGAAAGTAAAATCACGATGCAGTTGCAAACGGTAGCTAGACCTGGCTAAATGCATGGAGAATGATTTAAGGTGAAAAAATGTAAGTTTCTTTAAGAATTTTGAGGCTCAATTTCTAACATAATTTTAATGTTGAGTTCTTCAAAAAGTTGACGCAGTAATTCTGACCATTGGTGCTTATCTTCATAAAAAGATAAAGCGTCAAGTTCCAAAAGGTTTTTGTACGTCTTTTGGATAGAAAAGGCAAAATTCTGGGCTTGCCAGAGTTCGGGATTGAGGTTTATTTTTTTGATCGCCTTCAGTAGCCTGACTACTTCTCCCATCAGTTCCAGGTTTTGTGGTTGTTCTTGTAGCTTTTCCATCATGCGGTTGATGCGCTTTTCTGCTTTGAAAGCCATACCGACATCATCTGCTTTGATATTCAGACGATGAAAGGTGTCAGAGACACTATCCAGCTCTCTGAAATCTATTTTTTCTGATTCAAGAATATTACTAAGACGGGCGTTAACGCTGAAATTACCACAAAACTTAAGGGCTTCAGGAGCTTCTATATTAAGCTCACTCATCGCTTGCATTAGTGAATAATTGTTTTCGTAGATGTTACGAAATGAGATTTCAATGTTTTCCATAGCATCTTCCGTCACCTGGTTTAGGATTCTTTTTTGCTCATCCTTGAAGAGATGCCAGAATGAATAATTATGCGTACCAAAATGCTTATCCATTAATACCACGACCTCGTGCACCCTGCTTTTTTCAAAAGCAAACAGTACTTCATTCAGCATCTGCTGGTAAGCATGGGCGTCCTGGTAATTTCTCACCCCACCAAAGAGATGATGTTCACCCAGATGAAGAATCGCGTAAGAGACTATGCTCTCTTCCCAGGTTACCTCGGAGGTAAGCTTACTTTTTCCGACAGTAAGCCGATATTTGCCAGCCTCGTGATATTCATTGTGTAATGATTCAACCATGAAACTGTACATCATGGATTTTTTCGCGTAGTCGGAGAACAGAGAAGAAACTGCGTAGTGGGCTCCCACACGGTTCATGTCTACGATGGCAGGACGTACCAGTTGATTATAAGCTACCGCCGCGTTTCCGTACCTGGGTACGTTGCTGGGGCAGGCCTCCAGTAATTTCATAAATTGAGATTCGTGATCCACGCCAGTTAGATCATTGGCCAGTTGTATGGCACGAGCAGCATACATGATATCCTGGATGGTTTCAATGCCGGTTACTTCGTCAAAGAACCAGCCGCAACTGGTATACATCAGCATAGCATGGTGCTGGATTTCCAGTAATTTCAGCATCTTTATCTTCTCCTGATGGTTGAGGGGACGAAATGAGTGTCTGTTTAGAAAATCTTGTACGTTTTCCTGATCACGATCCAAAATAACGTCAATGTAGTCATTGCGTACGGCCCAGGGGTCAATGACCATGTCTTTCATCTCTTGGGTAAAAAGCGTTACCATCTCCTCCCTTAGCCAGTCAAAAGCAGCGCGGAGTGGCTTTCTCCAGCGCTGATGCCACTCGGGATTCCCTCCCGTATTACCACCTCCGTCTTCTGCCCATCTTTCCAGGTTGGGTGTACTGCTCCATGCCGTATTTTCCAGAATTTGCACCTCGTACCGGGGCGGGAATTTTTCTAGATATTCACCGTAAACGGTGATGTCAGCCTCTTCTTTTTGGTCAATGTGCTCCAGGCAGTAGGAAAGCGCCATTTCGCCGAAGCGATGATGGTGGCCGTACGTTTCTCCGTCAGTAGCAATGTGCATCATCTGGGGATGATTTTCCTGATCATCTAAATCCAGTTGTCCCATCAGGCGGGATGCAAAGGTTTTTCCGTTGTTCAGCAGGCGTTCAAAAGCAATGCCCTGCGAAACCGGTCCATCGTAAAAGAACAGGCTGATGCTACGGCCCGATGGTAAATGATAAAGGTAGGGCTGCCGGGGGTCTACCTGGGCGCCAGTTACATCCTGCCAGTTTTTCTTTCCAATCTGGCGCACACTTTTGGCCTGATACGGAGAGAGTATGGTAAATTTAATACTGTGTTTAGCAAGCACTTCCAGGGTATCGGTATTCACGGCAGTTTCGCTCAGCCACATGCCCTCCGGTTTACGCTGAAAGCGATACTCAAAGTCCCGGATGCCCCAGATGACCTGGGTTTCTTTGTCCCGTTTGTTAGCCAGCGGCATGATGATGTGGTTGAATGATTGCGCAATGGCCGAGCCATGCCCTGAAAAACGCTCCAGGCTTATCTTGTCAGCTTCAAGAATGGCCCGGTAAACATCTTCTGCATGGGTTTTCATCCATAGCAGCAGGGTAGGGCCGAAGTTAAAACTGATACGACTGTAGTTATTGACTATGTCTACAATTTTTCCTTCGTCATTTAATATGCGAGCCGTAGCATTGCGGGCGTAGCACTCTGCGGTTATACGTTCGTTCCAGTTGTGGAAAGGGTAGGCTGAATTTTGTAGTTCTACGGCATTCAGCCAGGGGTTTTCTCGGGGCGGTTGGTAAAAATGCCCGTGAATGCAGATGTATTTGTTATTACTCATAATTATTCAGTGCTGCTTAGCGCTTGATCAATCTTTTGGTTGAGAATTACTGCCGCGAAAGGGGCAATTTCTACGGGCTCTCCTCCCCGGTACTGATCTTGGGACGTAGCTCCAGAACCATCCCATTGTTGCTCGGAAGTATCCAGTATTCTTTCAAAAATACAGTTTTCTTTTTCACGCATGTGAAAATACTGCTCCTCCCGATCAAAATTCATAATGACGTATGTCAAATGATTATCCATACTGCTGCGCTTCAGGATTATCAGGGCTTCGTCCTGAGCAAGTACCTGGGTGTATGGTCGGGAACCCATCCGAAAAGCGGGATATTGCTTACGAATGCTTATTAGTTTTTTGTAAAGATTCAACATCGCCTGGCGGCTATCGGGTGTTATGTCCCAGCTTAAGCTTGAGTCTCTAAAAGTTTCTTCAGCATGAGGGTCGGACGTCTCCAGCCCTTCTTTTTGGAAATAAGCAAATTCAGCTTTCCGACCTTTTCTGACGGCTTCTACCAGATCAGGGTCAGTATGACTCACAAAGTACTGAAAGGGTTTTTCTTCGGCATATTCCTCACCCATAAAAAGCATGGGCGTGTAGGGAGAGCATAGCACTGCCACCGCTGATAGTTTGAGTTGATCATAAGAAAGCAGGGTCGTAAAACGATCTCCCATCATACGGTTGCCTACCTGGTCGTGATTCTGACTAAACACAACGAACTGGTCGTATGAATTATTAAGGGCACTGTTGCCAAAGGTTTTTTTACGATGCGGTGAATAGATACCATCGTACACGTAAGTTTTCTCATAAGCCTTCTGCAAGTGGGCAAAGCTGCCGAAGTCTTGATAGTAACCATCGGTCTCATGCGTGAGCCAGGCATGCAATGCATGGTGAAATTCATCAATCCATTGTCCGCCAAGACCGTACCCTCCGGTTCCTGAATGACTTATGTACTTGGCATCATTGAGGTCACATTCCCCTATGAGCGGTAAGTGACGGAGTTGCTGCTCTTCCAGTTGGCGCACTAGGTCAGAAAGTTCTGAGAGAAAATGACGAGCGCCCAGGTCTTTGATAGCGTGGATAGCATCCAGACGCAGTCCGTCAATATGAAATTCGTCCAGCCACATCTGGGCGTTTTGTAAAAAAAAGCTTCTGACCTGATCAGAGTAAGCGTCATCAAAGTTGATAGCCTTCCCCCAGGGTGTGTTGTACTTATCAGTAAAGTAAGGGCCATAGTCGTTCAGATAATTTCCTTCCGGACCCATATGATTATAAACTACATCAAGTAGAATAGCTATGCCTTTCTGATGACACTCGTTCACCAGTTCTTTCAGTCCCGCTACTCCACCGTAGGAATTATGGGCTGCATAGGGATAGACCCCGTCGTAGCCCCAGTTTCTGGTACCGGGAAACTGGGATACCGGCATAATCTCAATGGTGTTGACGCCCAAATCCAGCAGGTAGTCAAGCTTTTGGGCTACACCTTTAAAAGTGCCCTCCGATGAAAAGGCACCGACATGTAGTTCATAAATAATCATCTGCTGCATGGGAATGCCTTTCCAGCCTTTGTCTGACCAGGCGAAGGCCTGACGGTCTATAACCTTGCTCGCCCCATGCACACCATCAGGCTGTGATAGTGATGCCGGGTCAGGCCGGGTCATATTTTTATCAAGTTCAAACTGGTACAGGTCTCCGGGTTGCACGCCTTTTATTTCAGCTTCCCAGTAGCCATTCGTAACGAGGTTTAACTTTTCTTTGCGCTTATCATTGATAAGAACATGCACTGATTCTTTAAAGGGTGCCCACACGCTAAACCGGCAGCTGCTGTCCTGAAAAAAAGCTCCGTTTTTCTGGATCATATTAAAAAGTGGTCGTTTAAAAAATTATGTGGATGGTTGGAAGATAACAAAGTTACACGGGAATGCTCATTTTGCGAAATATCCTACGGATTTCTAACTTTAATTAGTTTTTTACCAAAAGAAGAAATCTTCTACAACTGTCACATACGATAACAAAGTCCGGATGGGGCTGTTTTTAAGAGTGTTTGGATTTTATCTATTTTTTACTAATCAATCCTCACTAGCATTGCAAGACATTGAAGGAAGAAAAAGAGTGATCATCGAACATCTCAATCCTCAAGTTGAAAACGGACAATTTACTGCTAAACGTGCCATCGGTGATACTGTAGATGTCTACGCCGATATTTACGCTGACGGCCATGACATGGTCAAAGCCTTTATACAGTACAAGATAAAAAGTGGCCGCAAGTGGCAGGAAGCGCCCATGGAAATGATCAACAACGATCATTGGAAGGGCCGTTTTAAGCCTGATAGACCAGGTGTTTATGAATTTACCATATTAGCTTACGTAGATCATTTTGCTTCTTGGCAGTATGGTCTGCGAAAAAAGTTTGAAGCGCAGCAGGATGTATCCGTAGAAATGTTGATTGGTGCTGAATTGATAGAACATACCGCTCGGCAAACAACAGGTAAAGACGCTGAAATATTGAAATCCTATGCTGCCACACTCAGGAAAAATGATCATCGGGAAGCAATCATTCACGGCGTGGAATTGGCATTGAGCGACGAGGTTAGTTACCTGATCAGCCAGTACTACAACCGCTCCGATGCTACCACTTACCCACAGATGTTGAAGGTTGAGGTTGAGCGAAAGAAGGCGCTCTTCAGTACTTGGTATGAGCTTTTTCCCCGCTCCACTGCTAGTCAAGTGGGTAAACACGGGACTTTTAAAGACACTGAAAAGATTTTTCCTCGTATCGCTGATATGGGTTTTGATGTTGTTTACTTGCCACCCATTCATCCTATCGGAAGAAAGTTTAGAAAAGGGCTGAACAACGCCTTAGAAGCAAACCAAGGGGACCCTGGCTCATGCTGGGCTATCGGCTCTGAAGAAGGAGGGCACAAAGCCATCCATCCTGAACTGGGCACGATGAAGGAATTCAAGCATATGCTGGCCGAAGCTGAGAAATACGACATTGAAATCGCTTTGGATATCGCTTTCCAGTGTTCGCCTGATCACCCTTATGTCAATGACCATCCCGAATGGTTTAAATGGCGCCCTGATGGCTCGGTACAGTATGCTGAAAATCCTCCCAAGAAGTACCAGGATATTTTACCCCTTAATTTTGAGAATGACGACTGGAAAAATTTATGGAAGGAGCTAAAAAGTGTGATTGTGTACTGGATAGATGCCGGTGTGAAAATTTTTAGAGTGGATAACCCGCATACCAAAGCATTTGGGTTCTGGGAGTGGGCCATTGGTAAGATCAGGGCTAAAAACCCGGAAGTCATTTTCTTAGCAGAGGCCTTTACCCGTCCTCGCGTAATGGAACGCCTCGCTAAGATTGGGTTTAACCAATCGTACACCTACTTTACGTGGCGTAATAGTCCTTACGAAATGAGAGAATATCTGGAAGAACTGACCAAAACAGCTACCCGTGATTACTTTCGCCCTAACTTCTGGCCCAACACCCCAGATATTTTACCCCCCATCCTGGTGCACGGGGGTGAACCGGCATTTATTTTTCGCCTGATTCTGGCGGCGACGCTTTCGTCAAATTACGGTTTGTACGGGCCGGTCTATGAATTTGGTCACAATACGCCTTACCCTGGTAAAGAAGAATACCTGGATTCCGAGAAATACGAGATCAAACACTGGGACTGGGATAAGGACACTCGTTTACGTGAAATCATCACTCGTATCAACAAAATCAGAAAAGAAAATCCTGCACTACAGGATACTTTTAACATACATTTTGGAGATTCTGGAAATCCTAACATACTCTGCTTTGGAAAATATGATGAGGAAACCAACAATTGTATGATCATCGCGGTGAACATGGATCCCTACAATACCCACGGCAGCACAGTGAGGCTGCCTCTTGAGAAACTGGGGATCAATCCTCACACCCCTTTTACGGTTCACGATTTAATAAGCTTCAGTCGTTATCATTGGCAGGGAGAGTGGAATTATGTGGAGTTGAATCCTTACCAATTTCCCGCCCATATTTTCAGAGTGGAACAATCATAAAACCTATATCTCAACATATGAGTCAAGACATTGAACTGGACGATAATCTGCATTGGTACAAAGATGCAGTTATCTATGAACTGCATATCAAAGCTTTTAAGGATAGTAACGGGGACGGCATAGGGGATTTCAAAGGTTTACTGGAAAAACTGGACTACCTGCAGGACCTCGGCGTTAATACCATTTGGCTTTTGCCATTCTATCCGTCCCCCTTGCGTGATGACGGCTATGACATCATGGACTACTATAATATCAATCCAAATTACGGGAGTATCAGTGATTTTAGGAAGTTTATGAAGCAGGCTAAAAAGCGTAACTTGCGCGTTATTACTGAGTTGGTCATTAACCATACTTCTGATCAGCATCCCTGGTTCCAGCGGGCCCGTAGAGCCAAACCCGGTTCAGTAGAAAGAGATTTTTACGTGTGGAACGACGATACAGATAAGTATAAGGACGCCCGCATTATTTTTCAGGACTTTGAAGGATCCAACTGGTCATGGGATCCGTTAGCTAAAGCCTATTACTGGCATCGTTTTTTTTATCATCAGCCCGATCTTAATTATGATAATCCGGCAGTGGTAAAAGAGATTTTTAAGGTCATGGATTTCTGGATTGATACCGGCGTTGATGGCTTCCGCCTAGATGCCGTACCGTACCTTTTTGAACAGGATGGTACCAACTGCGAAAACCTGCCTGAAACCCACGTCTTTCTGAAAAAACTTAGAAAGCACGTTGACGCCAAAAAACCAGGTACCTTATTATTGGCTGAAGCCAACATGTGGCCTGAAGACTCTGCTTCTTACTTTGGAGATGGTGATGAATGCCATATGAACTACCATTTTCCTATCATGCCCCGCATGTTTATGGCAGCACGTATGGAGGACAGATATCCCATCACCGACATTCTTGATCAGACACCGGAAATACCGCATACTTGTCAGTGGGCTATGTTTCTACGAAACCACGATGAGCTTACCCTGGAGATGGTTACTGATGAAGAGCGGGATTATATGTATAAGGTCTACACCAAAGATCCGCTCGCCAAAATTAATGTGGGAATACGTCATCGCTTGGCTCCCCTTCTGGATAATGACCGGAAAAAAATTGAACTGATGAACCACCTGCTGTTTTCGTTACCGGGAACACCAGTCTTATACTATGGCGATGAAATTGGTATGGGTGACAATTATTACCTGGGTGACCGTGACGGTGTTCGCACTCCCATGCAATGGTCACCAGATCGTAATGCTGGCTTCTCTGAGACTAATCCCCAAAAGCTCTACCTGCCAGTCATCCTTGACCCCGAATATCAGTACGAGGCTGTCAACGTAGAAACACAACAGAGAAACTCCAACTCACTGTTGTGGTGGATGAAACGCCACATCAGCATGCGGAAAAAGCATAAGGCCTTTAGTCGGGGAGATATCAACTTCCTGACGGCAGAAAACTCTAAGGTACTGGCTTTTACACGCACCTATCGGGAAGAAACCATACTTGTGCTGGCCAATCTTTCTCGCTTTTCACAACCGGTAGAACTGGATCTGTCAGAATTTAGCGACTATATCCCGATAGAGATATTCAGCCGAAACAAATTTCCCCGCATTACCGAGAAGCAGTATCTGTTTACCATGGCACCGCATGCTTATGAGTGGTTTTTTCTTCGCAAACCAGAATCGGTAGATTCAGGGGAGACCATGCCCGATAAAGATATCATGACGATCAGTAACTGGTCAGATCTGTTCAAGCCCAAAAGTATAAGTGCGCTGGAAAGCACCCTGCCCGGTTATCTCAACAATTGCCGCTGGTTTGGCGGTAAAGCACGTTTGATTCAAAACGTAAGTGTGATTAAACATGCAAATATCTCCATGGAGTCTTCTAAAGGAGCTTTTCTCATTTTGGATGTAAGCTATAACGAGGGGCTTAACGAAATGTACCAACTGCCAGTATCCTTTCTTGCTAAAGAATATAGCGAGTTCTTGGGTCGTAACTTCCCTCAGAGCATCATAGCGCCGATGAGCATTGAGGGGCATTCGGGCTACCTCTACGATGCTGTATACAATGAATCTTTCCGGAAAGCATTGTTCCAGATTATGGTAAAGAAGCGGAAAGCCAAGGAAGCTGTATCCGAATTACTGGGAGACGCTAGCAAAGATGCACTTGAACTCTGGAAAGAGACTAATAAAGACGTAAGGTCGCGGGTGTTGAATGCGGAGCAAAGTAATACCTCTATCATCTACGAAAAAGAATTTTTCTTCAAGCTATATCGCAAGTTGGATGCCGCCCTTAATCCCGACCTGGAGATCACGCGTTTCCTTACTGAAGTGGCTAGTTTTCCTAACGTCCCTAAATATGCCGGTTCGCTGGAGTTAAAAACGGGGAAATCAGAGAACATGGTACTTGGCATGATGCAAAACCTGGTAGAAAACCAGGGCGACGCCTGGACTTACATGGGTGACGTGGTTCGCAGATACTATGAGCGGGTGCTCATTGAGCAAAAGGATAATAAGTCTATTCCTGCCATGAAAGGTAGTCTGGTAAAACCGGTAGCTTACGAAAAGATTCCTGATAAAGTGAAGCATTATCTTGGGGGCGTTGCCACGGAAAGAGCGGAGCTTTTGGGAATACGTACTGCCGAAATGCACCTGGCACTAACTTCAGACAAAGACAGTAAGGACTTTATCCCTGAACCTTTTTCACTTCATTATCAGCGTTCGGTCTACTCTTCATTACAATCTTCAGTAAGAGGGACTTTCCAGGTACTTAATAAGAATATGAAAACACTGGATGAATCTGTTAGAAAAGAAGCGGAGGAGGTAGGAGCTATGCGCAAAGACATACTCAAGTGTATGCAGCAGATTTATGCCCATAAAATTGATACCATGAAAATCCGTACGCACGGTGATTACCATTTGGGACAGGTTCTTTTTACCGGTAAAGATTTTGTCATACTTGACTTTGAAGGAGAACCGGCCCGAACCTACAGCGAACGCCGGCTCAAAAGATCACCCCTGCGTGATGTGGCCGGCATGATCCGCTCCGTCCACTATGCTGCCTACAATGGCCTGTTCAGAACTGAAGCTTTTACCAAAGGAGAGGCTGAATACCTGGACGACTGGGCCGAACAGTGGTACCATTACATGAGTAGCGCATTCATGCGCGCTTACATTGAGCGCTGCAAAGGCAGTAATTTTTTGCCAGAGAGCACAGAAGATCTGGATACTCTGCTACAGACATTTCTACTGGAGAAAGCGGTATACGAGTTGGGTTATGAAATGAATAACCGACCTACCTGGTCTATCATTCCTATCAAAGGGATCAAATACATTATGCGACGGTTTTACGAAGACGAGCAGAAGAAACAGGCAAAAAGTGCCTGAAGCAATACCTAACTTTTTTCAAAATTTTGAATATTAATGAGCATGGAAAGCACACATATTTCACGATTATCCGAATACGATATTCACTTGTTTAAAGAAGGTAAGCACTATGCCCTCTACGAAAAACTAGGTTCTCACATAGTCAATCAAAATGGTGTAGATGGTACTTACTTTGCTGTATGGGCACCCAATGCCGAAAGAGTGGCTGTGGTTGGTGATTTTAATGATTGGAATCGGGATAGCAATACCATGCTTTTACGTTGGGATGGGTCGGGAATCTGGGAGCTGTTCATACCGAATATCGGGAAAGGGACGCGCTACAAGTATTTTATCTATTCTATCAATAATGATTATCAGGTTGAGAAAGGAGACCCTTTCGCCGTGCACTGGGAAGTGCCTCCCTTGACTGCCTCCATTGTCTGGGACCGCGATTATCAGTGGAACGATGGTGCCTGGCTACAGGAGAGAAAGAAAAATTCAGGTGAGGATCATCCTATGGCAGTATACGAAATGCATCTGGGCTCCTGGAAGCGTAAAGGAGCCGACGGCAAAGCGTTTATGAATTACCGCGACCTTGCCGAAGAGCTTCCCGCTTACTTAAAATGGATGGGCTATACGCATGTTGAGTTTTTACCCGTGATGGAGCATCCTTTTTATGGTTCATGGGGCTACCAGTGTACGGGATACTTTGCACCAACCAGTCGTTATGGTTCACCCCAAGATTTGAAATATCTTGTGGATCGTCTGCATGAAGAAGGAATTGGTGTGATACTGGACTGGGTGCCTTCGCACTTTCCTAATGATCTGCACGGTCTCCATTATTTTGATGGAACTCACCTGTTTGAGCACGAAGATCCCCGGCAGGGTTATCATCCGGACTGGAAGAGCTATATCTTCAATTACGGACGCAATGAGGTCAAGTCGTTTCTCATCTCAAGCGCCATGTACTGGCTGGGTGAATTCCACGCCGATGGGCTTCGTGTAGATGCAGTAGCTTCTATGCTTTACCTGGATTATTCGCGTAAGGAGGGAGAATGGATACCGAACCAATACGGTGGAAGAGAGAATATTGAAGCCATTAATTTCTTGAAAGAATTCAATGATGCGGTAGATGATAAATTTTCTGATGCCCATACCATCGCTGAAGAGTCTACCGCCTGGCCCATGGTTTCTAAGCCCACCCAGATAGGAGGCCTAGGCTTCGAGATGAAGTGGATGATGGGCTGGATGCACGATACGCTAGATTATCTTTCTCGTGAGCCAATCTATCGCGCTCATCATCAGGGTGAGATCACTTTTAGCCTGATGTACGCGTTTACAGAAAATTTTATGCTGCCGTTGTCACACGATGAAGTGGTACATGGCAAGGGGCCGTTGATCGATAAAATGCCGGGTGATGAGTGGCAAAAATTTGCTAATTTAAGAACGCTTTACGCTTACATGTACGCCCACCCAGGTACGAAACTCTTATTTATGGGAGGAGAATTTGGTCAGACCCAGGAGTGGCGACACGAGCAAAGCCTGGACTGGCACTTAAACCAGTATACCCCGCATAACTCTATGCAGTGGCTGGTCAAGAAACTCAATGAATTCTATCATTCTGAACCTGCCTTTTACGAGAAACAGTTTCAGCCCGAAGGTTTTGAATGGATAGATATCAATGACTGGCATAACTCAGTAATCAGCTTCAAACGTAAAGGCCATCAGGAGCAAAACGACATCTATGTCATCATTAATTTTACACCCATCGTCCGAGAGAATTACCAAATTGGCGTTCCACTCAAAGGATACATGAAGGAAGTTTTTAATACGGATCACCTTGATTTTAATGGAAGTGGTGTCGTTAACGAAGGGTTACTAGAAACACTCCCAATTCCTATGCATGGAAAGGAGCGTTCTGTCAATCTGACGCTGCCACCGCTGGGTGCTGTTTTTTTAAAGTACGAATAACTAACAGCCACCTCAAACTAAATAAGGCTGTCTACAGACAGCCTTATTTAGTATATAATGAAATCAGCAATTAAGCGACCTGCGCTTCTTTCAGCGTAGCGATAATCTTGGAAGCAATTTGGTATGGATCTGCGTTAGAAGCAGGTCTTCTGTCTTCCAGATAACCTTTCCACTCATCTTCAATCACCGCAATAGGGATACGGATGGATGAACCCCGGTCACTCACACCATAAGAGAACTTTTCAATGTTCTGTGTCTCGTGCAGACCTGTAAGGCGCTCGTGGTTGTTTGAACCATACACTTCAATGTGCTCCTTGTGTTTTTTGCCCATCGCTTCACAGATGTCTTTGAACAGCTTTTCACCACCGTTATCGCGCATGGCGGTAAACGAGAAGTTAGTATGCAGACCCGAACCATTCCAGTCACCCTTCATTGGCTTAGGAGCAAACTCAATGTGTACATTATACTTTTCGGCAATTCTAAAAAGCAGATAACGGGAAATCCAGAGATCGTCGGCGGCTTTCTTGGCGCCTTTACCAAAACACTGATATTCCCACTGACCGAGCATTACCTCAGCGTTGATACCTGTGATACTGATTCCAGCTTCCAGGCAGGCATCCAGGTGCTCTTCAACGAGGTGGCGGCCAGTAACCCGGCCATCGCCAACGGAGCAATAGTAAAGGCCTTGTGGAGCAGGATAACCGTTACGAGGGAAACCCAGAGGTCTTCCGTCAACAATAAAAGTATACTCTTGCTCAAAACCAAACCAGAAGCCGGGGTCATCTTCGTAAGTAGCGCGTGCATTGGAAGGGTGGGGTGTGCCGTCGGGGTTGAGTACCTCGCACATTACCAGCCAGGCATTCTTACGACCAGAGTCGGGATAAATGTTGACCGGCTTGAGCAGACAGTCAGAGGAGTGCCCTTCTGCCTGCTGGGTAGAACTACCATCAAATGACCAATAGGGAACCTGTTCTAACTCACCTCCAAATGCTTCCAGGTTTAGAACTTTCGTTTTGCTGCGAAGGTTAGGCTCTGGCGAATAGCCATCCAGCCAGATGTACTCAAACTTTGCTTG
>CAZZGE010000015.1:17448-40836 GCA_964653665.1 uncultured Porifericola sp.
AGCCAGATGTACTCAAACTTTGCTTGTGCCATTGTTTACTTAGTTTACAGTAGATTGATTGTTTTGTTGCTAATATACATATTTTCGGTAAATGTTAATAAAACATGAATTGCCTTTTAGTTTTCATAATTCAGATGCCCATTTATACTAATTTAGATACCAAAATATAATTTTGTTGCATTCCTCTTTACCTTTTTTACACAAAATAATATTTTGACAATAAGAGTGTCTACCATTTATCTAACCCCGTTCATTAATAATTCTATTTTTACCATCAGAAATAAGCTCCAAAACTACGGCGAAAAATTGGCTAACTGCTCCTACGTTAGTGATCGCCTTACCGTAAGTATCGCGCCTTTTTATCATCTACTTTAAATAGGCAAGGGGGCTGGTAAGAGCGGAGCCTAAATGATCGGTGCAATTGGCAAAGTTATCCACTAATTGATGTCAATATTTGACTGGTTCGTTCAAATGTGATAGAGTTGGTTCTAATTCGCAGCTGGATTCAAGTCATAAATGCAACTTTTTATTGAGAATTTTATTTATTCAACAAACCAATCTACAATGAAGCTTACATACTATGGACACGCTTGTTTTCTTGTTGAGACCACAGACAAGAAACTACTATTTGATCCTTTTATCACCCCCAATGAACTAGCTTCTGACATTGATGTAGAACAGGTAGAAGCTGATTACATACTGGTCACGCACGGCCACCAGGATCACGTAGCTGATGCAGTCAGCATTGCGAAAAGAACAGAGGCGCAAGTGATTTCAAACTTTGAAATCATCAACTGGTTTGCCAAGCAGGGAGTAGAGAATGGTTACCCCATGAACCACGGCGGAAATGCCAGTTTTGACTTTGGTAAGGTGAAATATGTAAATGCGGTACATTCATCCGTATTACCCGACGGTACTTACGGTGGTAATCCGGGAGGCTTTATCGTGTACGCAGATGATAAACAGTTTTACTTTGCCGGAGATACTGCTCTGACGCTGGATATGCAGCTCATACCTCGTTTTGCCCAATTAGACCTGGCCATATTACCCATTGGTGATAATTTCACTATGGGTCCGGAGGATGCTGTAATAGCCGCTGACTTTATTCAGTGTGATCGTGTGATGGGGGTACATTACGATACTTTCCTACCGATTAAGATTGATCATGAGCTTGCGAAAAAAGCTTTTGCTAACGCCGGAAAAGAATTGCTGTTAGTAGAGGTAGGTGATGTCATGGAATTCTAACTAACACTGATATCATATCCGAATAAACACTTTACAGCGCCTACAGTTTCTACCATCTTGTTACAGCAGGTATTTTTTCTTTTTAAAAATTATCCAATGTCACGAGATGAATTTGCCGACGATGTGTACGGAAAAGCACTGTATGACTATTATCAGCATGGTCAGGCCGAAGCGTTAATTCTACATACAAGCTACGGCCTGAAAGAAAATATGCCAGTAGAGTGGTTTTTTCGGGATGAAGAAGATTTCCCGGAGTTGGAGCGCATTGCTTTGGGCAAGGTTAGAGGAACAACCCTGGACATTGGGGCAGGGGTGGGGAGCCACGCTCTAAACCTTTACCAAAGGGGAATCAATGTTTGTGTAATGGATAACGCATGGCACTGCGCCAAAATTATGGAGCAGAGAGGCCTGCCTAATGTACTGCATCAGTCTGTATGGCATCCTGTGTATCAGCGCTATGACACCATTTTAATGTTGATGAATGGTATTGGCCTGGTTGGTGATATATCGGGGCTCAAACGTTTTCTGGACCTGGCAAAAGGAATGCTCAAACCGGGTGGGCAGATTCTATTTGACTCCAGCGATTTGTCTTATCTTTACCCAGATAAAAATATCTATCAGCACCCTGATTTGGGCATAATCCGATATCAGTACAAATACCGAGGTATGGCAGGTGAACCTTTCTTATGGCTGTATATTGACTTCGCCACATTAACATATATCGCATCCGATAAAGGCTGGAAAGCGCGTTTGTTGTATGAAGATCCCTATGCTCAGTACCTAGCTAGTTTATCCTTGTATTAGTTGAGTACTGCTGTTAATCCTTACAACATTTAATAACAACGAGATTTGATTACAAAATTTAGTTGAAATTAATCATTTTTGTCTAATATCATGATGGTCATTACTCAAGATTTTTTACTTATATGTACACCCTATTTTTTTAATACTATGGTAGCACCACAAATAACTGAGAACGAATCGGAGAGACTGGAAGCGCTTTATAACTACGATATACTGGACACAGAGCCTGAAAAGGAATTTGATGATTTGGTGAAATTAGCATCACAAATCTGTGAAACCCCTATATCTCTGGTGTCATTAGTGGATAATGAACGGCAGTGGTTCAAAGCGAAGGTGGGCCTGAAAGCCCGTGAAACACCCCGCGATGTGTCTTTTTGTGCGCATGCTATACACGATGATCAGATCATGGTAGTCAATGACGCTCGGGAGGATGAGCGTTTTGCTGATAATCCTCTGGTAATGGAGGATCCAAATATTCGGTTTTATGCAGGTGTACCGTTGGTCAGTCCGCAGGGTGTAAAACTGGGTACTTTATGCGTTATTGATACTTATCCTCGTGATTTGGAAAATCACCAGAGATTTGCTCTGGAAACTTTATCCCAGCAAGTAATCAAACAAATGGAGCTTAAACTGCACAATCGAGAATTGAAAAAATCACTGGAGAAAATTGAAACGCAAAATCATAAGCTGAATAAACTAAATCAGATCAACGGAAAGCTTCTTTCTATTATTTCGCATGATCTCCGTAGCCCACTTACCTCTATGAGTGGTTTTCTATCTCTGTTCGGGGAAGACTCATTGAGCCAGGATGAAGTAAAGAAGACTACAGAGGGCTTACAGATCATGTTAAGCTCCAGTACCGAACTGTTAGACAACCTACTGCAGTGGGGAGCAACCTGCGCATCAGATGATGTCATAAAGCTACAAACGTTACAACTAGATGATTTAATCAATGATATCAAAGCAAGTGCTCAGGTGATGGCCAACGATAAGGATAATACGATTTATTCGCATGTAGAGGATAATTATACACTTAGGGCTGACTCGGTGATGTTACGTTTCGTGATCAGAAATCTCATACAAAATGCAATTAAGTTTACCGAAGGAGGTGTCATAGAGATTTTCGCCGAAGAAAAAGATTACTATCACTGGATTACGATCAGAGACAGTGGTGTTGGTATGGACACTAAAAAACTCAACAAACTATTCAGTTGGGAGTCACGTACCAGCACCCTAGGGACCTCCGGTGAAAAAGGCTCCGGCCTGGGATTGATTCTTTGCCAGGAATTTGTAGAGCATCATGGCGGTACGATTCAGGTCAACAGCAAACCTGGATGGGGAAGTACTTTTGCATTTAGTCTGAGTAAGTAACTATCCCAAACTTAGTATATCACGTTTTTTTTCTTTTTACCTACGGTACAGTGTAGATTTTCGGTGTAAGCCCATTATATTAGTGCTTCATTGTCATTAATCTACATAGCCTAATGTCACATTTTAGTAATTTAAACGTCAGAATCAGCCTGTTCCTGGCGTTCTTTCTACTCTTATTTTCAGATAGTCAAGCGCAGCGAAAAAAGCGCAATGCAGCTCCGACAACGCTTCAATACGATTCAGTACTTTTCAAGGGTATGCAATGGCGTTCCATTGGCCCTTATCGGGGAGGGCGTAGCTGTACTGTTACTGGCGTACCCGGAAAACCCAATCTCTACTACTTCGGATCTGCCGGAGGCGGCGTTTGGAAAACTGAAGACGGTGGGCAGACCTGGTCCAACGTATCTGATGGATATTTTGGAGGTTCCATTGGATCAGTTGCGGTAAGCGAATATGACAACAACGTAATTTATGCAGGCGGTGGTGAAAAAACTGTCAGAGGAAATGTATCTTTTGGATACGGAGTCTGGAAATCTAACGATGCCGGTAAGAACTGGGAAAACGTAGGTCTGAATGAAACGCGTCAGATTGGTAGAATACGGATTCATCCCCGTAACCCTGATGTCGTCTACGTAGCGGCCATGGGTAATTTATATGCACCACATGAGCAACGTGGAGTATTCCGTTCACAAGACGGCGGCAAAAACTGGGAAAAGGTGCTTTACGTAAACGAACAGGCCGGAGCCGTTGACCTGGTTTTTGATCCCAACAATCCTCGTATCATGTATGCCAGCACCTGGCGCATCAAAAGAACTCCGTATAGCCTGGAAAGTGGCGGAGAGGGTTCAGGCTTATGGAAAACTACTGACGGTGGAGATACCTGGACAGAAATTTCCCGAAACGAAGGTCTGCCTCAGGGTACCCTGGGAATCGTTGGCGTGACTGTTTCTCCGGTGAATTCAGAGCGTGTTTTTGCTATCATTGAGGCAAAAGATGGAGGTGTCTTCCGTTCCGACGATGCTGGTAAAACCTGGACCAAGACTAACGAAAGCCGGAGCCTGCGTCAGCGTGCCTGGTACTACAGCCGCATCTATGCAGACACAGAAGATGAGGATATCGTCTACGTAATGAACGTGCGTTACCACAAATCAAAGGACGCGGGTAAGACCTTTGAGCCTTATGCTGCACCTCACGGTGACCACCATGACCTGTGGATCGCCCCGGAAGATAACCAACGAATGATCATCGCTGATGATGGAGGTGCCCAGATAAGTACCGACGGTGGAAATAACTGGACTACCTATCACAATCAGCCTACCGCACAGTTTTACCGGGTGACGACAGACAATCATTTTCCCTATCGTATCTACGGTGCACAGCAAGATAATTCTACTGTCCGTATCCAGCACCGTAGCGATGACTATGGTATCAACGAAGATCACTGGGAGCCCAGCGCTGGTGGCGAAAGTGCCCACCTGGCTGTTGATCCGGATAACAATAACATTGTGTACGGTGGAAGCTATGGCGGCTTTATGTCCAGGGTCAATCACGAGACCAATCAAACCCGTATCGTCAATGTGTGGCCGGATAACCCGATGGGATACGGTGCTGAAGGGATGAAATATCGCTTCCAATGGAACTTCCCGATTTTTTTCTCTCCATACGATTCAGATAAGCTGTATACCGCTTCTAACCATCTGCACGTCTCCACCGACGAAGGGCAGAGTTGGGAGTTGATTAGTCCGGATCTTACGCGAAATGATTCAACGAAACTGGGGTCATCAGGTGGACCTATCACTAAGGATAATACTGGTGTAGAATATTACGCCACTATTTTCGCTGCTGCGGAATCTCCATACGAAGAAGGGCTACTGTGGACAGGTTCTGATGACGGATTGATCCACATCAGCCGTGATGGGGGTGAAAATTGGAAAAACGTGACGCCGACTGATATGCCTGAATGGATGATGATTAATAGCATAGAGGCAGACCCCTTTGTTGAGGGAGGTGTCTACGTGGCAGGTACGCGCTATAAAATGGGTGATTTTAAGCCTTACCTCTACAAAACCAAAAATTACGGTGAGAGCTGGGAGTTGATCGTGGACGGGATAGACGATGAGCATTTTACTCGCGTAGTAAGAGCTGATCCTGAACGACAAGGTCTGCTTTACGCCGGTACGGAAACGGGTATGTATGTTTCCTTTGACGACGGAGCCAGTTGGTCTTCTTTCCAGCTCAATCTCCCGATTGTACCCATCACTGACCTGGCTGTTAAGCAAAATAATCTGATAGCCGCTACCCAGGGGCGCAGCTTCTGGCTAATTGACGATCTTACGCCCCTCCATCAACTCAACGAACAGGTGGCTAATAGTGATCATTACCTGTATAAGCCGATGGATAGCTATCGCACGGATGGGGGACAGCGAGGCAGTTCTCCAACCGAGGGCGAGAATCATCCGGGTGGTGTCATGGTAAATTATTTTCTCAAAAATGCACCTGATTCTTCCACCACGGTCAGTCTGACTTTTAAAGACGCCCGCAGTAACACGATCAAAGAATACAGTACGGCATATACGTCAGTTGAAGATGATCCCGCAAAAGGGCCACTGGAGGTAGAGCAGGGTTTCAATACCTTTAACTGGAACATGCGCTATCCCGATGCCAAAACTTTTGAAGGGCTGATTCTGTGGGGAGGTGGACTTAATGGTCCTGAAGCCGTGCCCGGTACCTATCAGGTTACCCTTACGATAAACGATGATCAGCAGGAACAGAACTTTAAAATCCTAGCAGATCCCCGTTGGGATGCTACCCAAGCGGACGTAGAAGCGCAGTTTGAGTTTTTGACGTCTGTCAGGGATAAGCTCACCGAAACGCATGAAACCATTACGCAAATCCGTGAAATACGATCTCAACTCAATACGGTCGTTGACAAAGTGGAGGGGGACGATTCTAAACAGGATATCGTCACATTTGCAGAAGTGATTGATAGCAAAATCACGGAAATTGAGGAGGAACTTTACCAGACTAAGAACCAAAGCCGCCAGGACCCCCTTAATTACCCGATTAAGTTGAATAATAAACTTGCGAACGTAGGCTCTCAAGTAAGCTACGGAAATTATAGGCCTACGCAACAGGCTTATGACTTTAAAGAAAAAGTTACAGAAAAGATTGATGAGCAGTTGGGTAAATTTCGGGATGTTGTCAATGAAGATCTTCCCCGATTTAACCAAATGGTCCAGCAGAAAAGTGTGAACGCAGTCAGTCTTGATGAGGAGGAAACGCCTGTTAACCCATAAGGGAGCATAGTATTTAAATTGTACCTAAGTCTGGTGCTCTCAACATTCAATGATAGTCGGCGTGAGCACGGGGTGCCCCGCACCGAACATGGATAGGTTAATAATTCAATGCTAACTAATTACCTAGAGCCCGTTTCATAGCGTCAATGGTGTTGACTCGTTCATCTAAATGGCCCGTCAATTTGTATTAACACAGTCGCTCTGCCCTGGCGAGGCGACTGTTCAACTTACACAGGTATTCTTTGTTTTTTGTGAAGTAAGCGTTCTTATAATCTTCATCAGGCAGTCAATATCATCTGTCACACTATTTTTAGTCTTTTCGTATGTCAATCCAATCTTCAAAAAGCCTACTGTTTCGTTGGGCTTCTTTTTTAGTAATCGCAAGCCTGGTTGTTTACATCATGATCATTGGCCGCTCGGTTATTATACCACTCATGTTTGCGGGCTTTGTGGCCGTTTTATTTTCACCGATCAGTACCTGGCTGGATAATAATAAATTTCCCCGCTGGCTCTCATCCCTGATTTGTCTGATTGCTGCCCTTGTAGTCATAGCTGGGATTATTACGTTTTTCTATTCTCAGTCAAAAAACTTCACAGGTGATCTTGAAACACTGGGTGATAGTTTAAATAAGCTGATCAGTGATTTTACGGAATGGCTTAACGATACCACAGGAAATCAACAATTACTTCAGCTTAATACCCTGCAAGAAGCACTAGGAGCCTTGCTACAAGGCAACAGTAACATGATAACCCAGGGACTGGCCCAAGCGACTGCCAGTTTTATTCAAATCCTGCTCTTTATGACTTTTCTGGTCTCGTTCCTGATTTACCGCGATGACATATTGAAATTTTTGTTGATGGCGCTCAATGGTAATGATAACCATATCAGAGGGATTATCCTGAAAGTTAAGAATGTTGTCAGGAATTACATCATTGGCATTTTGCTGGTCATAGGGGTATTGGCCTTTTTCAACAGCATTGCACTGCTGGCCATGGGTATTGAACACGCCATATTCTTTGCCGTATTTGCCGCAGTTCTCAATATTGTCCCATTTATCGGTCCCCTGATAGGTTCTGTTTTTCCGGCCATATTTGCATTGGTCATGAAGGACTCGCTGTGGTACCCTTTCGGTGTGATCTTGTACTTCATTGTCATCCAGTCCTTTGAGAGCTACCTGATTACTCCTCACATTGTAGGTAGGAAGGTAAGTGTCAATCCCATGTTCACTATACTGGCTATCTTCATCGGAAACATGATATGGGGCGTAGCGGGTATGATTTTATTTATACCGCTGACCGCAATGCTGAAGCAGATTTTTGATGAAATTGATCATTTGAAACCTTACGGCTATATCATGGGCGGGATGAACGCAAAGAAATCACGAGAGTAGTTTCACTGAGCAATGGCGTAAATTAAGGGATAGTCAGTATTAGAGTTTTCTTTTGTTGTTAAACTTTTTGCGATTGTGAATAATGTTTAATTTCGGCCTCAATAAAACTCGTGTAAAGATACACCAAGCAGACATCTCGTAGTTAAATGATGCTAAGAGCTAGATTCAATTTTATGATCATATATACACAACCTGTCTCGTATAAGCCGCTGGTATGAAGGTTATCAAATTTTTACTTTCGTTTTCCGTTACCCTGGCTCTCACTGTAGCCTTTTCTATCAAAATACAAGATATACCTCCACTCGGAAAGTTTCTGGATCCCTTCCATGGGTTTTGGCAGAATGCGGAAAGTAAGGAAACCAATTTGGTACGTAATCTAGAGTTTGACTCTCTGCGGGCACCCGTTACGGTACTCTATGACTCACTTCTCGTTCCTCATATTTTTGCCAGAAACGAAGGAGATCTTTTTTATGCACAGGGATATGTCATGGCTTCGCTACGGCTCTGGCAAATGGAATTTGTGACTCACGTAGCTTCGGGCAGGGTTTCTGAAATCGTTGGAGCTCAGGCTCTCAAACTGGATCGCCTGAACCGGCGCAAAGGGTTGACTTACGCTGCTGAAAAAAATATTGAAGTCTGGATGGAAGATCCTGATATACGACAGCAGGTAGAATCCTATGTGGCCGGGGTGAATGCCTTCATTCGTCAGCTATCTTATGAAGACTTCCCGATAGAGTATAAGTTACTCGATTATCGCCCCGAACCCTGGACTGCCTTAAAGTGTGCGCTGCTGCTGTCCTACATGACGGACATGCTGGCAGGGGGTGATGCTGATTTGCAAAATACCAATGCATTGAAAATGCTGGGTAAAGAAAATTTTGATTTACTCTTTCCTACTGACCTTCCTAATCCTGCCACGGTCATTCCTGACTCTAAAAAATGGGATTTTAATCCTGTACCCGTGGATACGCCCCGGATTGCGGTAGCCGATACGACATCTTTCATCATGGATATCATTGATCAACCCGATCCGGATAATGGCAGTAATAATTGGGCAGTAGATAGCAGTAAAACCAGCAGTGGTAAGCCCATGCTGGCCAGTGATCCCCACCTTGGATTGAATATACCGTCTATTTGGACGGCCATGCAGCTCAATGCTCCCGGCTTTAACGTAATGGGCGTAACCTTGCCGGGAACTCCGGGTATTATCATCGGCTTTAACGACTCTATAGCTTGGGGTGTTACGAACGCGCGACGGGATGTGCTGGACTGGTATAAAATTTCTTTTACGAATAAAGAGAAAACCGAGTATACTTACGATAACAAACAGCTCAAGACCCGAGAGCGTGTAGAGCAAATTAAAGTATTAAATGGAGAGACTTTCTTTGATACGGTGACTTATACCCACTTTGGTCCTGTCGTCTACGATGATTCATTTCCCGCCGATACTGTCATAAACAATCGCCGTAATTTTGCTATGAAGTGGATAGGGCATGAGCCATTCAACGGAGCGCTAGCCTTTTATCTGCTGAATAGAGCAAACAACTACGATGACTTTAAGAGGGCCATGAATTATCATTATGCACCGGCTCAAAACTTTGCTTTTGCATCAGCTTCCGGTGATATCGCCATGTGGGTACAAGGTCGCTTTCCAGCTAAATGGAAAGAGCAGGGTAAATTTTTGATGGATGGATCAGATGCTCGTTTGGAATGGCAGGATCTTATTCCCCAGAGCCATAATCCTCACATTTTAAATCCGGAGAGGGGGTTTGTTAGTTCGGCCAACCAGTATCCGGTAGATTCGCTCTATCCTTATTATGTCTACGACCACAGTTATCAAGACTACCGTAACCGTCGCATTAATGAGCGGCTTTCACAGATGGACCATATCACGCCTGAAGATATGATGGATCTTCAGAATGATACCTACAACATGAAGGCAGCTAAGTCTCTGCCTTTCTTGTTGGATACTCTTGATTTGGGCGCATTTACCAGTGAAGAAAAAACGGCTTATGATCTGCTCAGAAATTGGAATTATTACAATAATGTAAACTATAAAGCACCTACTCTCTACGATTTATGGTGGGAGCAACTTACTGACTTAATCTGGGATGAATTTGATAATCAGGGAGTTGCATTTCGTAAGCCAGCTGACGATGTCACTATTCACATCCTAAAAAACTATCCTGATTATGGATACATTGATCTGCAAGCTACTACCGCTGTAGAAACTTTGAAAGAGATTGTGCAGGAAGCATTTTCTAAAGCTGTAGGACAATCCCAGCATTGGGAGGAAGAACAAGGGCAGGAAGCAATGTGGGGTGATTACAAAAATACGACCCTTCGTCACATGCTAAGACAGCAACCATTCTCGGTGTCCGGCCTGCAGGTAGGGGGAGGTAGAAGTATTGTGGCTGCCAACAGCAGCACCCACGGACAGTCATGGAAAATGATCGTGGAATTGGGAGACAGACCGCAGGCCTGGGCAGTGTACCCAGGCGGACAATCGGGCAATCCGGGAAGCCCGTATTATGATAACATGGTATCAACCTGGGCCAACGGAGAGTATTATTCATTCACTTTGATGCAAGAGCCCGATCAGGATAATGGGAAGATCATGTTTCGTCAGTATTTGAATCCTAAGCAAGAATAATAGTCTAATGCGATTTATTTTTAAACTCATACTTATTGGCGGCCTCAGCTACCTGCTGGAGCTTTTTTTACCCTGGTGGTCGGTTGTACTAGCCGCATTCATGGTCAACCTCTGGCTGCCTACCCGTGGTATCAGTGCTTTTTTGAGTGGTGTTCTAGGTATTGGCATGCTCTGGCTCATCTATGCTTGGCTGATAGATATGGAAACATCCAGTATCATCTCAGAGAGAATAGCCAGTTTGTTTGGTGTCGGTAACCCTGTTGCTATGATCATCATCACTTCCCTGGCCGGGGGGCTGGTAGGTGGCTTTGCCGCAATGAGCGGAAGCCACTTTAGGCGTATATCTATGAAAGACATACCCCAACGCGGCTACTACTCATAGAATTTTAAATTCGTAAATTTTACGCTTTGGCTTTCTGGAAACGCTCCTGAGCTCCCTTAATAGCATTGAGTGCTTCTATTTTATTGGCCCAACCCTCTACACCCACTTTTTTCTTTTCAAGGTCTTTGTATACCTGAAAAAAATGTTCAATTTCTCTTTTGAGATGAGGGTTTACCTCTTCTAAAACGTTTACTTTATTCCAGATGGGGTCACTTACCGGTACACACAAAATCTTGTGATCTATACCTTTCTCATCGTACATTTTAAACAGTCCGATGGGTTTCACCTCAATGAGACATCCAGGGAATGTAGGTTCAGTCACCAGTACCAGCACGTCCATCTCGTCACCATCTTCAGCCAGCGTTTCAGGAATGAAGCCGTAATCACTGGGATAAAACATGGAAGAGAATATCATGCGGTCGTAACGAATCATTTTTTTCTTGCGGTCATATTCATATTTATTCCGGCTACCCTTAGGGATTTCTATGATCACGTCAATGGTAAATTCTGAAGATTTGCTCATGCTGAAATTTGTTTAACTTTAAACATCAATAAGTGCATTAGGCTTTATATTTAAAAATGTAAATGTACGCAACATATCATAAGTATACATTACAATTTAGGTTTTTGGCAGGTACCTCGAGGGGTGTGCTGCGAAGCAAAGATTCTTATTTTATCAAAGTTTCTCAAAAAAGGGATGATCCACTTTACGGACTAGGAGAGTGTGCCCCTTTGCAGGGTTTAAGTATTGACGATGTACCTGACTATGACCAACGAGTAGCCAATTTATGCCAGCAGCTCTCGTCACAGGAAATGAATCTGAGAAACACGTCCGAGGTATTTTCGTGGGTAGATACCCTTCTGGATAAACATTTTCCCTCGTTACGTTTTGGTTCAGAGATGGCTCTGCTGGACCTGATGCATGGAGGGAATAAATTGATCTTAGAAAACAACTGGTCCCAATCACCTTACCAGTCCATTCCTATCAATGGATTAGTATGGATGAATGATCAGCAGCATATGTTGAACCAGCTGCAAGAAAAACTTAACCAAGGTTTTGACTGTATCAAAATTAAGATTGGAGCCATTGATTTTGACCAGGAAATGGCTTTGCTGGAATTTATCAGAAAGTACTATGGCCCTGATGAGGTAACCATCAGGGTAGATGCCAACGGAGCTTTTTCCAGTAATGATGTTTTTGAAAAACTAGAACGCCTGTCGGTTTTTTCTGTCCATTCCATAGAACAGCCCATACAGCCAGGGCAGTATCCTCTGATGCGCAAACTGTGTGCCCAGCGTCCGGTGCCTATTGCCCTGGACGAAGAACTTATCGGGGTTCATGAATCCGGTGAGAAAGCAGAGTTGCTTGATCAGATTTTACCTCAGTACATCATCCTTAAACCAAGTTTGTTAGGCGGCATCCAAGCCAGTCGTGAATGGATTCGGCTGGCTGAAGAGAGAAACATTGGTTGGTGGATCACATCCGCTCTGGAGTCCAATATCGGACTGAACGCCATAGCCCAACTCACTGCTACTTATCCGGTTCAGCAACCGCAAGGACTGGGCACCGGACAATTGTACGAAAATAATATATCTTCACCCTTACAGATTCATGACGGAAAGCTTTACTACGCAGCAGATGGTGTCTGGCAAGATCGAGTATGTTATGCATGAACTATCCCATTCGGTATCTGCTCTATAGCACGCTGTTGCTTGGAGTATACAACTTGCTCAAGGCCTTACGGCTGTCCACTAAACTTCTCAAGAGTACTTATCCTGTTGATTTGACTTACTTACTCTTATTTTTTTTGATTCTTTCCATTTTCGGTAATTACCTCGAGCTAGAAGCCTGGAGTCAGGCAGCTCAGTCCAAGTTCATTTTATGGCATTGGTATTGGCTTTTTAGCATCTGTACTGGCGATTTGGTATGGTTTACGGCACCAGGATCGTATCTTTAGAGAGACTTTGGTATTTTTTTTCTCAATATCTACTCGTTATTTTGGAAATTTCTGGTATAGCCTTCATAAGTTTTATTCTTCAGCATACTAGCATTCTTATTTTGGCTGATCGGCAGAAAAACAAAAAATATTGGTAATCTAACTGAAAATTAGTCAAAAAAAAGAAGAGGTCACGTTCATGGGTGACCTCTCTTCTTTGGTTTGGTTTAGCAGATAGTCAGTCTATGGCTTTAGTTACTTCCGGCTCATTGGCAATCATAACTTCTTTGGTTTTGTCCTGCTCTATTGTTGCTTGTCCGAGATGGTCATTGTTCACCGAAATGTGCGGGGCAATAACCAGTGCTACGATAGAGGTGAGCTTAATCAATATATTCATGGATGGCCCGGAGGTATCTTTAAATGGATCACCCACTGTATCTCCAGTTACTGATGCCTTATGTGCTTCAGAGCCTTTGTATTCCATTTTTCCGTTGATCTCAACCCCTTTTTCAAAGGACTTTTTGGCATTGTCCCAGGCACCACCGGAATTGTTTTGAAAAATACCCATCAGAACGCCTGATACCGTAATGCCTGCCAGCATACCTCCCAGGATTTCGGCGGAAGAAGTATCTTCAAAAATACCCTGCAAGCCGAAGCCTACCAAAATGGGAGCCAGCAGTGCAATCGCCCCAGGAGCGATCATTTCACGGATAGATGCCTGGGTGGAAATCGCAACGCATTTATCGTATTCGGGTTTTGCTTTGTACTCCATAATCCCCGGTATTTCCTTGAACTGACGTCTTACCTCCTGTACCATGTCCATCGCAGCTTTTCCCACAGCTGCAATGGCCAATGAAGAGAATATAAAAGGAATCATGGCACCAATGAATAGAGCCCCTAAAACGGGTGCCTTGTATAGGTCAATGCTATCAATGCCAGCTACACCCACAAAAGCAGCGAATAGCGCAAGGGCTGTCAAGGCAGCAGAAGCAATTGCAAATCCTTTACCGGTGGCGGCCGTCGTATTACCAACCGCATCAAGGTTATCAGTGCGCTCTCTCACTTCGTCAGGAAGCCCGCTCATTTCAGCGATACCACCCGCGTTGTCAGCAATGGGCCCAAAAGCATCAATGGCCAGTTGCATCGCAGTGGTAGCCATCATTCCGGCAGCAGCGATTGCTACTCCGTATAAACCGGCAAAGCTGTAAGAAGTGATGATACCACTTGCTAGTACCAGTATTGGCAGAACAGTAGACTCCATTCCGATAGCCAGCCCGCCAATAATATTGGTAGCATGACCGGTAGAAGACTGATGAATAATGGAATTCACCGGGCGACGCCCCATGGCAGTGTAATACTCGGTAATGATGCTCATGAGTGCCCCAACAACGAGGCCGACAAAAATGGCCCAGAAAACATCTATAGATGTGAAACTGAAGTCCCTGATCTCCATCTTTTCGGGTAACAGGGCATTTACAACGAAAAATGAAGCAATAACGGTAAGAATAATGGATGACCAGTTACCAATATTGAGTGCGCGTTGTACGCTATCGGTTTCTTTGCTCACCCGTACGAAAAAAGTACCGACAATGGAAAAGACAAGACCAATACCGGCGATAAGCAATGGTAAGATGACTGGCGCGATACCTCCAAACTCATCATTAGATACGATTTCTCTTCCCAGTACCATGGTAGCGAGGATAGTGGCTACGTAGGAACCAAATAAGTCGGCGCCCATGCCTGCTACATCGCCCACATTGTCGCCCACATTGTCAGCGACAGTTGCCGGGTTTCTTACATCATCTTCAGGAATCCCGGCTTCCACTTTACCTACCAGGTCAGCACCAACATCGGCTGCTTTGGTATAGATACCGCCTCCTACTCTGGCAAACAAAGCAATACTTTCGGCACCAAGAGAAAAACCTGCCAATACCTCCAGAGATTTCTCCATCTCAATACCATTGACATCAGCACCGGTACTGGAAACATAAAGCTGGAAGAAAACGATAAAAAGTCCTCCTAGTCCAAGTACGGCCAGTCCGGCTACTCCCAGACCCATAACGCTACCGCCAGCAAAAGAAACACTCAATGCTTTAGCCAGACTAGTACGTGCTGCCTGGGTAGTACGCACATTGGCCTTAGTGGCGATGTTCATTCCAATATATCCGGCAAATGCTGAGAAAAATGCGCCAATGATAAATGAGATAGCTATCACTGGGCTGGAGTTTTCCACTAAAGTTCCAGACCAGGCTAATACTATTGAAGCTATGATAGAAAAATAAGTAAGTACTCTCCACTCTGCCTTCAAAAAGGCCATCGCCCCATCAGCAATGTATTTGGCTAGCTCGGCCATTTTGGCATCTCCTGCTTCCTGCTTTTTGATCCAGGAGGAACGAGCCCCGGTATAAATCAAAGCTAATACTCCTAAAACCGGGACAACGTATACTATCCAATGCATGAATATGGTTTATTTTAACTGGAATTAAGATCTTTGATGAATAGCGGTGCAAATATAGGATATCTTTTCTACAAAAAAATGATAATAGTAGATTCTTAAAAAGTTAGGCTTTGAACAAAAAAAGTGGCAGTTTTATGATAGCTTAACAATTGCTTATAATCTCTGTTGACTAAACAAAATAAGACGATATGAACAGTTTAACCAAAATTATTGTCGGCTTGAGCATCAGTTTTATATCCCTTAAGCTATTGTCGGTGAGACCTGTCAAGCGACAAATTATGTCAGCTATTGTAGATGGTGTCTACATCATTATTAAAAAGCGGCTTAAGGAGTAGTCAGGTTCCTATTTCATCCTCATCTTGGGTATCAACACTTTCACCTTCGTATAAAGTATTAACTTCGTGAGCTTCAATTCCTCGTTCCTCCAGCCAGCGACTGAATACAGAAGTGTAACCATGGGTGACGTAAACTTTTTCAGCTCCAGTGGCACTTACCGCTCGGTTTAATCCATCCCAGTCAGCATGGTCAGATATGATAAATCCACGGTCGGCAGCTCTTCGTCGTTTCATACCTCGAATGGCCATCCAACCTGAAGCTACTCCGTTACTGAAGTTTTTGAGTCGTTTTGACCAGCTACTTTGTATTGCCGAAGGAGGAGCTATAATCAGTGATTTTTTGATTTCTTCTTCTGAAATATCTGAGGTAAACTTGCTGATCAGTGGTAATGGATGCCCGCTGTTTCTAAGTACCTCATTGGTGTTGTAAATCGCACCATGTAAATATACTGGACCGACATTCAAGTCCAGGTTAACCAAGATTCTCTGCGCTTTACCCAACGAATATGCAGAGAGCAGGGAAGCTTTGTTCTGTTGTTGATTAGACTGCCACCAGTCATGAACTTCATCCATAACAGCAGCCTGATTTTTCCAATGGTATACGGGAAGCCCAAATGTAGATTCCGTAATAAAGGTATGGCATCTAATTGGCTCAAATGGTGTACAAAAGGTGTCATTCTCGATCTTGTAATCGCCTGACACCACCCATACTTCTCCCCGGTATTCCAGACGTATCTGTGCAGAACCAATGATATGACCTGCAGGGTGCAGGCTAAAGTCTACCCCATTTATCAATACATGTTCATCGTAAGAAAGTGTTTCCAACTTGATATTCTGACCAAGGCGATATTTTAAAATCGGTTCAGAATTTTCGTGAGCCAGGTAAGAGGAGTGACCCCATTTGGCATGGTCTGCATGGGCATGGGTGATAATGGCCTTTTTTACAGGATGCCAAGGATCAATGTAAATACCAGCCGGTGGACAGTAAAGCCCATCAGCAGTAAATTCAACTAGCTGAGATTTCAAATTTCTTCCAGTTTTTTGTCTGGTTTGGCGTAAGCGTAGCGAGCGATTTTTTGGGTGGAATGATAAGAATCAAGTCCGGAACAAGTGAGTGTACCAGCTTTTTCAAGGTCAATGAAGCCATCATCCCCGATTACATCTCCTTGGATTCTGACTTCCATAATTTGAGCGATGATAAGTTCGGTTTTATTAGCCTGAATGGTTTGTTTTTCGGTAAAAGAACATCCGATCTGCACAGAGGCCTTTTTGACGTAGGGAGCGTTAATAGTTTCGCTATACTCAGGTTGTAGTCCGCAGGTGGTAAATTCTGAGCTTTCCCAACGGGCACTGGTGTTATGGGCTTCTTTCAGGAATTCTTGCCTGATATGACTGATAGTAAATTCCTTGTTATCTAAAATATTTTCAAGGGTGTGGCGGCTGACAATATGAGGCCTGAAAAGAATGCCAATGAGCGGTGGATTAGCCCCAACGTGAAAAATCTGGCTAAATATAGCCAGATTTTCAGTACCCTCAGCATTTTTACTTCCTATTAGTGCAACACTTTTAAATCCAGTTAATGAATTGATAAAGTTAGTACGGAACAGTTTTTTAAAGGAAGCAATGTCATCAGAATTAATGGTTTTCATTAGGTTTCTATGGCTTCTTCAATGGTTTCACAGTATTGTATGTCAAGCTTATCAATGATCAAATCATGATATTCTCGGTTGATTTGCTCTTTGGCGATGGCTACTGATTTTTTAAACCAAGGTTCGGGAGGTAAGATTTTGCGATGAATCTTGAGACCTTTCTCATACATGTCTTGCTTCCAAACTACAAAATACCACTCCATGGAGGGTTGATGGAATGCTCTCAGTGAACGCTTGTCAAAAATGAATTTATTGTTAATGCCTTCGTTAACCAGTTCGCTTATTTTGTAAAATGTGTCTTTGAAATGCTCAATAGGGACATATTCAGATTTCAATTCGCAAATTATTATTTTAGACTCCTCACTGTAATAGATGCGAGAGAACCTTGAATTATAATAGTCTTGGAAGTCAGACCTTGTTTTTCTTAATGCAGTGTAGTCCATGTCTTATCAGGCAATAAAAATTACTATCGGATAAAGCTTAGTATTTACTTAATGAAAACTTTTCTTAGCATTTTGTTGATCTTGCTTAATTTTTTGGCGGAGATTATCAAGTTCTAACTCTAGTTTGGCTGCATACTCTAAAGTGGTTTTCATCATATCTTGTTGCGAAGATATCTGTTCCTTTAAGTAACTAAGTTCCTTATTCATTTCATGAACTTTGGATTCGTATACCTCTTTAAGCTTAATCTTTTCAGCTTCTGCTTTTTTAAGTTCTTCTTTAAAAATTAAATATGATTCTGGTGGGGTCCTCATACAATTATAAAAATTGTCTGTCAATATAAACAACTAAGAAAATCTGATAGGTTATCAACCTATTAACCAACCAAAAAGTTTAAAGTAGTCTATCATTTATATCATATAAAAAAACGGTATACTTCAAACTTTTAAATTTATAAAGGTTTTAATGTAGATAACCCTCCATCTATATGTAACACCTGTCCTGTTATCCAAGAACTATTATCGGATAGCAAAAAAGCAGCCATCTTGGCTATGTCTTGTGGCTGACCATATCTGCCGATGGGATGGCGTTGATCAGATGCTTCTTTCTTATCATCAGAAGAGAGTAAATTACTCGCCAGTGGCGTATCGGTTAGGGAAGGAGCTATCAGATTGACTCTAATTTTCTTGGATGCGAACTCAGCCGCTAAGGATTTCCCCAGACCTTCCAGAGCTCCTTTAGCTGCTGCTATAGAAGAATGATAATTAAGACCTAAATGGACAGCAACAGTACTAAAAAGGACAACACTAGCTCCTTTAGCAGCTCTTAGTTTCTTGAGAGATGCCTGCAGAACGCGAACTGCACCAAGTACATTTAAATCAAAATCTGACTGAAAGTCTTTCTCTTTCAAACCCTGAAATGGTTTCAAAGTAATCGTTCCCGGGCAGTAAACCAGTCCATGTAGTTCTGACGGTAAAGAATCCAGTTCGTTACTTATTTTATTGACATCCAAGTGAATGTGGTTTACTTTAGCAAAGATATCACTCTCCAGTTCTTTACGAGAAGCTACATACAAGGAGGCTCCAGTTTCAATTAAATCACCAACTAATGCTTTGCCCACACCTGAAGTTCCTCCGACTATTAATATATTTTTATCTTCAAAACTGCTCATACTTACTTGAGATTTAAATAATTCAAAAATTCCTTCTTCTTGTCGTTTTTTGCAAACTGACCTCCATAATGAGCCGTGATGGTTTTACTGGTCACGTCTTGCACACCCCGGGATGAAACACACATATGGGCAGCGTCAACGACTACGGCTACATCTTCTGTACACAAAACTTCCTTAAGTTCATTAGCGATTTGAACCGTAAGTCGTTCCTGAACCTGAGGGCGCTTGGCAAAATACTGGACAATCCGGTTAATTTTAGAAAGTCCAATGACATATCCGTTAGAAATGTAAGCGACATGTGCTTTTCCGAAAATAGGCACAAAGTGATGTTCACAACTGGAATAGAAAGTGATGTCTTTCTCCACTAGCATTTCATCATACTTGTACTTATTATCAAATAGCTTCGCTGTGGGTTTGTTTTCAGGTTTTAATCCGCTGAATATTTCGTTAACGTACATCTTAGCTACTCTTCCAGGTGTGCCTTTCAAACTGTCATCATTGAGATCTAAACCCAATACGAGCATGATCTCACGAAAATGCTTTTCTATAAGCTCAATTTTCAGGTCGTCATCTTTTTCAAAAGCATCAGGTCTTAGTGGTGTGTCAGTAGATGTTGATATATGATTGTCTCCTATCTCTTCAGGAATAAATTCTTCAGTTTGAGGGGTATTCAACAAAGTTTCTTTCAGTTTCATAAAGTGTTACTTTTAAATCTAAATGCTCATCAATTTTGTCTCTTAACTTATGCCAGATTACAACAGCAATGTGTTCCGCTGTAGGGTTTAATTTTTGAAACTCTTCAACGTCCAGATTTAAATTTTTATGGTCAAATTTATCGGTTACCTCAGACTTGATGATGTCGCTGAGCCACTTCATATCACATACGTAACCTGTTTGTGGATCAGGGTATCCGCTAACTCTTACATAAAGGTCATAATTATGGCCGTGGAAGTTAGGATTATTACACTTACCAAACGTGGCCCTGTTCTTTTCGTCAGACCACTCAGGATTATGCAGCCGGTGGGCAGCATTAAAATGTTCTTTTCGGCAAACTGTTATTTTCATATCTGTTAGTAACGGTCTCTTTAAAAATTTTGTTTAACTATTTGTAATTTAAAGATAAACAGATGATCAGCATCTGTCGTAACAGGTCGGTGAGAGAATAGTACGTCACGGTATAGAAGAATGATTAGAAAGCTTTTTTGCGCTAAGAAATCAATTTTCAAAAATAAGATATCAGGAAGTAAATTTGCCTAACCTTCGTATATTAAGTATCAAAACTGTCGATGAATGAAAGCTAGCTTGAAAAATTTTTATTTTTTGATGCAAAAAGGAAGACAATTACAGCATAAGCGAGCATATTATTCGTGTAATTTTCGTATTGAAGTGTAAGTACACGTTTACCAAGACGCAGTTCAGTACATTAAGTTTAAGTAATTGCCGCTTTTTTAGTTCATAAGTCAATATGTTTTTATGCAAAGTTTGTACCTGGACAAAACAAACCGTACCCCTCAGATCATCCTTGATCCAAAACAGGAGTTGTTTGAAATCAAAGGAAGATCCATTCCAGAAAACTCAGTAGCTTTTTACGAACCAGTGATTAGTTGGATTGAAGAATATCGCAAAGAGCCTAATCAAAATACTCGCCTGGTAGTGCGGTTAGAATATTTCAACACCGCTTCTTCCAAATGCCTGATTGAACTATTAAGAAAACTGGAAACCATTCATTTGGGTGGGCATGCTGTTGAAATGGAATGGTACTATGAAAAACAAGACGAGGATATGCGTGAATCAGGTGAGGATTTTAAAGAAATTCTTAAAATCCCGATTCAAATGATCGCGTTAGAGGAGAATCATTAATACTAGCCTTCTAGGCTGATGGGTAAATCTTCTTTCAACTTAACGCCTGATATTTTTTTGCGCATAGACTCATTTATCAAATATATCAGTTTATCAGCAGCTACCTGATAAGGCATACCTTCAGGTCTTACGTTGGAAATACAGTTTCTCTTTTCATCGGTCTGCCCTCTCTTCGGTTGATAAGTCAGATAAATTCCCAGACTTTCAGATGCGCTTAAACCGGGCCTTTCTCCTATAAAAATGATGGCCATCTTGCTGTTAAGGGCTTCACCAATTTCGTCGCTTACTGCAACTCTCGCCTGGTGTACAAAACAAACCGGGGCAAGCCGAAAGCCCTCTAACTTTGGTATCAAATATTGGAATAAGCTGGGTAAGTGTGCGTGCACTGCTTTGGCCGATAATCCGTCCCCAGCAATCAGGGCGATGTCGTAATCTGCTGCATGTTCAGCCAATGTATGCTGAGCTTCTGGCCTAAGCTTTCTACCCCAATCAGGTCGGACTAAGAACTCCTGCCTCGTACTGGCTTGTGTACGTAAAATTAATGACAATAATTGATATTGACCCAAATCTTTTGTGAGCTTATCAGTGGATAGTGAAGCATTTACAGCATCACGGGCTAAAGCATGAGCTCGGAATAGCTTAAGCTGTTCCTCAGTATTCAGACTTCCCCCAGCTCTTCCCAGGGCGATACGGGCTGAAGTAAATTCTTTCAGGTGACTCCAGTAGTCTTTTGTAAAGTGCTTGATTTCAGTCATTGAAAAAACGGGTTTTCGCGCAATAGCTTCTTTGTGGCTGTTCTTCCGTCTAACTGTAGCTTCTCATCCATAATGTGAAGTTGGTTGAGCCATTGCTCAAACTCTGGGGCTGGTCTGAGATTTAGCAACTGCCTTACGTACAATGTATCATGAAAGGAAGTGCTTTGGTAGTGTAGCATAATGTCATCCGTGCCGGGCACACCCATGATGTAGTTACAACCCGCTCCGGCGAGTAAGGTAAGCAATACGTCCATATCGTCCTGGTCTGCCTCTGCATGATTGGTGTAACAGACATCACATCCCATAGGAATCCCTAACAATTTACCGCAAAAATGATCTTCCATACCAGCACGGATGATCTGCTTTCCATTGTATAAATATTCGGGACCTATAAACCCAACGACTGTGTTCACCAGAAGGGGATCAAATTTTCGCGCTACAGCGTAAGCCCGTGCTTCAATGGTTTGTTGGTCGGCACCATAATTTGCCTGGGCAGACAGTGCACTGCCCTGGCCGGTCTCAAAGTACATAAGCTGTTGTCCCAGTGTACCTCTTTTTAACGAAAGTGCCGCTTCCTGGGCTTCTTTCAACAATTCCAAGTCAATACCAAAGCTTTGATTAGTTTTCTCAGTGCCTCCGATGGATTGGAATACTAAGTCTACCGGAGCTCCCTTTTTGATCGCTTCCAAGGTAGTGGTTACGTGTGCTAGTACACAGTTTTGTGTTGGTATCTCAAATTGTTGAATCACGGCATCCATCATTTTGTAAAGCCGCAGACAAGTTTGCACATTATCAGTTACCGGGTTGATACCAATGACGGCATCGCCGCAACTGTAGAACAGTCCATCTAACATGCTAGCAGCAATGCCCTTGATATCATCCGTGGGATGATTGGGTTGGAGACGGGTGGCAAAACGTCCCTTTTGTCCAAGGGTGTTTCTGAATTTACTGATCACCTCACACTTGGAAGCTACCAGTGCCAGATCTTGGATGCGCATGATTTTGCTGACCGCAGCTACCATTTCCGGCGTAAGTCCGGCTGCTATGGCATTCAAACTAGAAGTTTGGGTTTCGTAGGCCAACAACCAATTTCTGAAATCACCTATTGTGAGATGGGAAATTTGCTCAAAAGCCTCAGCATCGTGCTCATCAATAATGAGGCGGCTTACCTCATCTTTTTCATAAGGTACCACCAGTTCGCTAAGAAAGGCTTTAAGGGGCAGGTTGGCCAGTGCAGACTGCGCCGCAACTCTTTCTTCTGCCGAAGAAGCTGCAATCTCGGCAAGTTGATCTCCCGAACGCAGAGGGCTGGCTCGGGCAAGTAGAGTTTTTAAATCAGGAAATTGGTAGGTAAAACCAGCTATGGTGTATTTGTGTGCCATACAAAAAATAAAAATTTTAAATGCTCGTTGATACAACTTAAAATTTTACACATGTAAAGTAATACTCGTGATTTCGGTTTTATTTGAATAGGTTGTTTCAGTAATGACTTATAATGATATACATTATAAATTTTCGGTAGTGAATAAAGTCATCTTTTTACTCACTTTCTAATGTTACATTATGTTTAAATAAAATTTTGATAAGCATCTATTTAAGATATTAAGCATGTATTAAAAATGTGTGTTATGCTATCTACC
>CAZZGE010000016.1:0-20618 GCA_964653665.1 uncultured Porifericola sp.
TTCTTTTTCTTCCAGGCTGAATTCGGCCACTGCACTGTCGCCCTCCACCGTCACTTCAGTATCCGACAGTAGGTCGATAGACCAGTTGGAACTGGCGAAGGTAATTTTTCCTGCATGAGACTGACGGACCTCATGGCTATCGCGGGCGTAGTTGAAACGAGGAGTACAGTTCATTTTGATCTTGACCTTACCTCGTACTGCGGTGACTTTACGTATCAGTGTACAGTTGTGCTCTTTCTCCTTGATCGGCATATAATCAGTGATTTCTACCATACCTTCGTAGGCCAAAAAGCGGGTTAGTAGTACGTTGGTATCCGGCAGATACTGCTGCTTATAGTCTTGGTTTTCCAGATCAGGCTGTATGGTAAAATGTCCTCCTTGTTTGCGGTCAAGTAGTGAGGCAAATACGGATGGGGAGTCAAAGCGAGGAAAGCACATAAAATCTATAGAGCCATTGATCCCAACCAGTGCTACCGTATGTTGATTTCCGATGATGCCATAATTACCAATGGGTTGAAAAGGTAACGTCTCTTCTTGCATAATGCTGTTTATTCTCTAAACAAGTGTTTGTTACGTTGAACAAGTAGTATTATAAATGCTGGAGCTACAAATAGTTTGCAAGCGCGCCCGTCGTGCATTAGGATTGATGGTTGGGGGATGCATGCATTACGAACACCAGGTATGTCAAGTATTTGTATATTGATTGAAAAGAAACCTTCACCCTCATACGATTCAAGCTTATTATGCCATGCAGTGTACTCCTGATACTTACTGTTGCTAATCAAACGGGACAACCAACCCAGCCATCTCCTGGAGAATACATGAAAATCCCACCAGCGGCACCTTCCTTTGCGATTCAGATGGCCCTATTGATACCTGAACTGTCTCCGGTAATCAGTGCGGCCTGTCTTTTAAGTTTTTGCAAGTCAAAAAAAATTGTGGTAAAAGAGTTAGCTCATGCGGCAGTATTTATCCGTGAAAAATATGGAGTGCTAACAATGCAGGGACCTGGCTGTTTTTTTATCAGTTTTTTTGAATGTAATTTTTTCTAGTAATGAAAGATTTTTTAGGCGTATTTTTATTGTTGGTGCTGGTTTTTGGTTCGCTGGCACTCTTTACCTACCTAATGTTTTATCTGGATTACATCTGGTTTGCCCTCTTGCAGATAGCCATTTCTACAGCGGTTATCCTGCTTTTCATTCGCTTCTACCGTTCGCACCGACCTCAGTAGAGTGTATGAAAGTTTTGGTTCAGGTTTGATTTTTTTAAATGAGCAGACAGTTTCTTTCATGATGCTAATAGCTATTGTCCTTTAAACTTCTCTGTATCATTGGTTCAGCCTGGGAGCCCCCTTAACAAGCTGAAAGCAGGTTTACAGTGATGTACTGCTGGCCGTTTGCTTTTTGTTCTAAGATGGGTATTTTTAATTTTTATTGTGATCCCTCAGATTATGGCTTCCAGTACGCTGGGCTTTATCTCTTGTTCTTTTTTTTGATAACCAGGCAATTTACGTTCTGATCCTGGGCGGTGCTGCTATGATACTTGCTGGGATGATGGTCTTTTTTGTCAAAGATGCAGATGATGTTGCCACTCGAGAGTAGATGGTGTTATAGTTTTGATCAGGCAGTTACAGCACCATAATAACGCGAACCATAACATTACAAAATCTCACTCAACAATCTCTGAAAGCTCCAGCCAGCGGTCTGTTTTTTCATCTATCTGCTGGTTTAGTGCTTCTATTTTCTTTGAGGCATTTGTAAGCGCATCATGGTCAGGATTTGATGCAGCAGATAGCTGATTTAGCTCATTAGTAAGTTTTTCTTTTTCCAATTCCAGGGCTTCTATTTCGGAGGCTAACACATCGTATTCCCGCTTCTCTTTGTAGGAAGCTTTGCGCTTAGTGTCATTAGGTGTAGGTTTATTTTTGGGCTCCTTGCTGGTGGATGGCTTACGGGCAATTTTCTCAGCTTGTGTCTGCTCTCGTTTGCTGATCTCACGATAATCGGTATAATTTCCAGGAAAATCGCGAATTTGACCGCTATTTTCACTGAAAACAAAAATATGCTCTACCAAACGATCCATAAAGTAGCGGTCGTGCGAAACTAGCAGCAGGCAACCTTCAAAATTGAATAAAAAATCTTCCAGCACATTAAGGGTCATCAGATCTAGGTCGTTAGTAGGTTCATCTAGTATCAAGAAGTTAGGGTTTTTCATCAGTACTTTTAGCAGTTGCAGTCTCCTTTTCTCTCCACCACTCAGGTTTTTTACTTTGTTGTAGTGCATACTAGGAGGGAACATGAAGTGTTGTAGAAACTGGGAGGCCGAAATAAAATTTCCAGAGTTGATCTCAATAATTTCTGCTACCTCTTTCACCACGTCTATGACCCGTTGTTCGTCGTCAAAGCTAATTTCTTGCTGGGTGTAATAACCAAACAGTGTGTTTTTTCCCTGGTCAATTTCTCCTTTGTCAGGTGCTAGCTGACTAGTAATCAGGTTGAGAAAAGTGGTTTTTCCCGAGCCGTTTTTACCGATGATGCCTATACGGTCACTGCGCTTGAAAGTGTAGGAAAAGTCGTCAATGATCGTATCAGAGTCGTAGGCTTTGCTGATGTGCGAAACCTCCAGAATTTTTTTGCCTTGCCGACGTCCCTTAAGGTTTAGCTCCATGTCATGAGAAGCTAGCTGCTGGCCAGCCTTGTCTTTTAGATCGTAAAAAGCATCTACCCTGTACTTGGCTTTGGTACCCCGGGCTTTAGGCTGCCGCCGCATCCATTCCAGCTCTTTTCGTAATAGATTCTGTGCCTTGTCAATGTGAGCTTGTTGCTGAGAGATTCTTTCATTTTTCTTCTCCAGAAAATGCGCATAGTTTCCTTTGTAGCGGTAGATGTTGCCCTGGTCAAGTTCCAAAATCTCGTTGGTTACCCTTTCTAAAAAGTAACGATCGTGGGTAACCAGCAGCAGGGTGAGTTTTTGAGTAGAGAGGTAATTTTCCAGCCACTCTATAGTTTCTAGATCCAGGTGATTGGTAGGCTCATCCAGGATAAGAAAATCAGGACGTTCAATGAGGGCTCGGGCCAGCGCCACCCTTTTGCGTTGTCCCCCAGAAAGCATGTCTATCTTTTGATCCAGGTCGTAGATACCAAGTTGTCCCAGGATCTGCTCTATCTGGTATTCGTAGTCCCAGGCGTTGAGACTGTCAATTTTGCTCATTAGGTCTTGCAGTCGTACTGAGGTAGGATTGCGCTGTAGCTCTATGCGGTAGTCACGTAATAGCTTTAGTGTGGTGTTATCACTTTCGTAAACGGCTGAGAGTACGGTGGCTCCATCGGTAAACTGAGGCTGCTGCTCGGCAAAAGCCAGTTTTACATTTTTACTGATTACTATTTTACCTTCGTCCTGTACTTCGTGGCCAGCAATAATTTTTAGCAGGGTGGATTTTCCCGTTCCGTTAACGCCTACAAAAGCTACTTTTTGCCCTTGCTCAATTCCAAAGGAGATTTTGTTAAAAAGGTGTTGCTCCCTTCCTTCAGCAGTAAGATACTGCTTACTGAGGGATTCTACAGAAAGTTGAACCATACTTGATGAATTAAATAACCCTAGCAGAAAGTTGCGATCAAAAGCAAAAAAAAAGTGAACTCAGAGAGCTCACTTTTTTCACTACTAATACAACAACCTAAAACTACTCAATCAAATCCTTTATATTATTTATATTGATTTCTATAATTGTCTTCACATCACATCACGTACTTAAAGAACATAGGTTTCAAAAAAGTGTTAAAAAAAATACAGAAAAGTTTAAACGAACGTTTCAGTTTACTTTTTCACAGGAGCAACGTAATGGCTATTCTTATAGTATTGCATGATAGCGTAAGTAGCTAAAAATCCAGATGCTATTCCTTCAATTACAATTGTAAAACCAACAAGTGCTGGATTCAAAAAATCTCCAAAAGGTTCATTCTCACGAATGAGCTCCATAAAAGACGGATCTATAACTGTGATATACAAAACTACGAGCACTGCAAACATCAATACTCCTGCAACTGAAGTTAACAATCCTAACCCCATTCCTTTGAGGTACACGAAATCTTTTGGCCTTCTCTTCTTATAATAGTCTATAGATGCCAGTACAAAACTGAAGAGTATAAATATATTTAAAGCACGGAGCTCAAGATTATGCTCCAAGCCAAAAGCTTTCATGAGGAAGAAAAAGCCTACCAGTGCTAGTGCCATTAAACCTCCGAAACGGATTGCCGTGCGCTCGATAAAGTTGCTTTCCATAACCTATACCTGTATAAATTTACAAAATACAAAATTATAAACACCATTCTCATTGCATTGTTCAAGTATTTTTAAATAAATGTTAAACAAGAATCGATAAGTCTTCAAAGTGGAAATAATTTTGCTTATCAGAAAATTTACCAGCGTTAAACGGCGTTGGACTCAAAAATTACAAGAATATGATTGGGCGGAAAAAAATTAGGTTATCATCAATGTGCATTATACTTTTGATAGGGGTTACATTTAGCTGTGCAACTAAAAAACCACGTAAAATTCCGAAGAAGGGTGCCATACCCTGTCCTACAGTAGATTGTTAATCTTTACTTTTTTATGCGGGATATTATTGTAGCAATTGATGGATACTCTGGTTGTGGTAAAAGTTCTACCGCAAAAGCGGTAGCTCAGTTGCTGGATTATATCTATATTGATTCGGGTGCGATGTACAGGGCTGTTACTTTCTACTTTATTAACCATGATGTAGACCATCACTCAGAAAGTTTTGTACTAGAAGCTTTAAGCAAAATCAACATACACTTTGAGAGAAACGAGGTTAGCCAGGAAAATGAAACTTATTTAAACGGGGAGAACGTTGAGAAAGAAATCAGAAAAATGAAGGTTTCTGAATCAGTAAGCATGGTTAGTGCACTACCGAAAGTCAGAGAAAAGATGGTAGAGCAGCAGCGTCAGATGGGTAAAACAAAGCGGGTGGTGATGGAAGGTAGAGATATTGGTACCAATGTGTTTCCAGATGCTGAACTTAAAGTCTTTATGGTTGCAGATTTGAACGCCAGGGCACTAAGAAGAAAAGGTGATCTTGAACAGAAAGGTGTAAACGCTACCCTCAAAGAAATTAAAAGAAATCTATCGGAAAGGGATCGTATTGATACGCAGCGGCAAGAAAATCCATTAATTCAAGCCAAAGATGCTGTGATAATTGATACTACAGATTTAGAATTTTCCGATCAGGTAAGTCAGGTTGTTCAGTTGGCGCAAGATCGTATTGAAAAGTAATTTATCAAAAATGGAATTCTTCCTATGGAAGTAACAATAGATAGTAATTCAGGATATTGTTTTGGAGTTGAATTTGCCATTCAGATGGCAGAAGATGAGATGCAGGACGGAAGCAAACTCTTCTGTCTTGGAGATATCGTTCATAATGACATGGAGGTTAACCGGCTGCACCAAAAAGGGTTGAGAATCATTAACAGAGACGATCTGGCTTCTCTTTCTGACTGTAAGGTTCTGATCCGTGCACACGGAGAACCTCCTGAGACTTATCAAACTGCTCTTAAAAATAACATTGAACTCATTGATGCTTCCTGCCCCGTGGTACTCAAGCTCCAAAATCGGGTTAAGAATGCCTTTGACGCTATGGATCAGGTGGATGGGCAGATTGTTATTTATGGCCAACCCGGACATGCGGAGGTGATCGGTCTTAGTGGTCAAACTCAGGGTGATGCTATTATAGTTATGAAAGATCAGGATCTGGAGAAAATTGACTACAGTCGTCCTGTGACACTTTTTAGCCAGACTACCAAAAGTACCAAGGGCTTTTATCGTATCAAGTCTATCATCGAGGAGCGTATGCATGAAATGCAGCAGGGTTTAAAAACAGTAGAGTTTAATGCTAATGACAGCATCTGCCGACAAGTCTCGAACCGCGAACCTCAACTCCAACGATTTTCTCGTGAGCAGGATGTGGTTGTTTTCGTCAGCAGCAAAAAGAGCTCTAATGGCAAAGCCTTGTACGAAGTTTGTAAATCTGAAAATAACCGAAGTTACTTCATCGCCAATGAAGAAGAACTAGACCCTGATTGGTTTGATGTGGCCAATAAAGTCGGGGTGTGTGGTGCTACTTCCACTCCTATGTGGCTCATGGAGAAAGTGGCTGACGGCATCCGCAACATTCACGAAAACTATGCTGCTTCGACAGTATCTGGTTGATGCCATATATTGATCGTAAGTAAGTCAAAAATCTTAAGGTTGTTACCTTAATTTATTTATTTTTGCAGCGTTTTTCTGAGTAATCCAATATTAAACTTATCAAGAACGGTAAATGTCCCAGCACATCAAACTTAAAAAAGGATTTAACATAAATCTTGCCGGTAAACCTAAGAACATAATTGCCGAAGCTTCTTTGTCAGAAACTTATGCCATAAAACCTACTGATTTTTTGGGTATCATCAGGCCTAAGGTAGCCGTAAGAGAAGGAGATACGGTGAAGGCAGGTACACCGCTCATGTTTGATAAAAAGATGAATAAGGTGTTGTACTGTGCACCGGTAAGTGGTGAGGTGGTTGAAATTGTGAGAGGCGAAAAACGTAAGCTTCTTGAGATCAAGATACTGGCTGATAAAGAGATTGAATACGAGAAGTTTAAGGAGTATTCTGCTTCTGAGATCCCGTCTATTGGTCGTAAAGAGGCTCAAGAAATTATGCTGAGGAGCGGTGTATGGCCCCAGATTATTCAACGGCCTTTTGGTATAGTTGCAATCCCTGAAGATACTCCCAAAGCAATCTTTGTCTCTACGTTTGATACTAGTCCTTTGGCTCCCGATTATGACCTATTATTGAAAAATCAGGCCAATTTCTTTAATGCTGGAATTGAGATTCTCAAAAAGTTTACCACCGGTAAAATCCATCTGGGTATTAATGCTGCTGCTGAAATATCCCCCATATTTGCTAATGCTAAGGAAGTACAGTTAAATAAATTTTCGGGACCACATCCTGCAGGTAATGTGGGTATTCAGATACATCATGTAGATCCAATTAATAAAGGTGATCTTATATGGACGATTGATCCTTATGGAGTAGCACAGATTGGTAAGCTATTCCTCAACGGAATCTATGACGCTGCCAAAATAATCGCCCTTACCGGTTCAGAAGTAAGAGAACCTCAATATTATAAAACATACTTGGGCGCCTGTATAGATAAATTTGTGGAGGGAAATATCAAGCAGGAACATGTGCGCTATATTTCCGGTAACGTTTTGACCGGCGAAAAAATCAAAAAAAACGGATACTTGGGATTTTATCACCACCAAGTTACTGTTATACCCGAGGGTGACCAGTATGAGTTTCTGGGGTGGCTTAAGCCTACCGCTGACAAACTCAGCTTCCACAGAGCACTAGGATTACTTTCTTTTTTGAATCCAAAAAAAGAATTTGTTTTAGATACAAATCTTATGGGAGAGGAGAGGGCTTTTGTGCAGACAGGTATCTTTGAGAAAGTGACTCCCATGGATATTTTGCCTGAGTATCTAATCAAGGCTATCATGGCAGAAGACTATGACGATATGGAAGCTCTGGGTATTTACGAGGTAATTGAAGAAGACCTTGCGCTTTGTGAATTTATTGACGTCTCCAAACATGAGATTCAGTCCATACTTCGCGAGGGGATTAATTTGATTAAAGCTACTACTTAAAACTTGTTACTGTTACTATGAAAGCTTTACGTGACATTTTAGATAAACAAAAGCCACTCTTTGAAAAAGGTGGTAAATTTGAAAAGTATTATTACCTGTTTGAGGCGAACGAAACATTTTTATTTACGCCTAATGAAACAACGCACGCCAAAGGGACGCAGGTTCGTGATGCTATCAATCTAAAGCGATTGATGATCACAGTAGTTATAGCTATGATTCCTGCCCTGCTTTTTGGTATTTATAATGTGGGGCATACGCACTTTTTGGCTACCGGTCAGAATGCCACTCTTGGCGATAAGGTTTTATTAGGTATGGAAGTGGTTCTGCCAGTTGTGCTGGTGGCATATGCTGCTGGTGGTCTGGTAGAAGTTATCTTTTCACTCATACGCCGCCACCCTATTAATGAAGGGTTTTTGGTAACAGGTATGTTAATACCGCTGATTTTGCCACCTACTATCCCATTGTGGCAGGTTGCTTTAGCTGCCATCTTTGCTGTAGTAATTGCCAAAGAAGTTTTTGGTGGTACAGGTATGAATGTGCTCAACGTAGCCATGACAGCCCGTGCTTTTCTTTATTTTGCTTATCCTTCCGATATGTCAGGTGATGTTTGGTATTACCTGGGCGACGAGAAGTACGCGGATGGTTTTACCGGCGCAACTGCTCTGGGATTGGCAGCGGAAACCAATTTGGTGGAGGGTACGCAGGAAGTGACCTCTACTTTGGCGGCTACCAATGCTGGCCTTTTTGATTTCTGGAATATGTTTGTAGGTTTCATACCAGGATCCATTGGTGAAACATCTACCTTGATGGCCCTGGTAGGGGCTGTTATACTGATAGCCACGGGAGTAGGTAGCTGGAAAATTATCGTCAGTGTTTTTGCTGGCGCCCTGGGTATGGGTTACTTGCTTACTTTAGCTGGTGCCAATGACTTTATGATGATGCCTGCCCACTATCACTGGGTAATGGGTGGACTTGCCTTTGGTGCTGTATTTATGGCAACTGACCCAGTGTCGGCAGCTCATACCGAAAGTGGCAAATGGGTGTATGGTGCTTTGATTGGAGTCATTACTGTAATCATCAGGGTGCTAAACCCTGCCTATCCGGAAGGAATTATGTTGGCGGTGTTGTTTATGAATGTATTTGCTCCGCTTATAGATCATTTAGTAGTTCAGTCTAACAAAAAAAGAAGATTACAACGTGCGACAGTCTAATTTTTATATCATCCTTTTCTCCGCTCTCCTTACCATAGTGCTGGGTGGATTACTTTCCCTTGCTGCAGTAGGCCTCAAGCCTATGCAGGATTTACAGGTTGCTTTGGATACACAGAATAAGATCCTGAATGCTGTAATGGATATTGGTCCTGGTGACGATGTACCGGCTATCTATGATAAACGCATTCGTTCTGAGGTGGTCAACATGAAAGGCGAGGTAGTGGAGGAAGTAGATGGTGAACCAGTAGTAGCTGAAAAAGTAAGTATAGCATCACAGTTCGACAAAGATCCGGAAGACCGTATCTATCCTGTCTACAAATTTGTGAATGAGAATAACCCGGAACAGGTAGATGCTTACATCTTACCGGTTTATGGTACGGGTCTTTGGGATGATATCTGGGGATATGTAGCTCTCCAAAATGATTTGGAAACGCTTAAAGGTGTGGTTTTTGACCATGCTGGTGAAACTCCCGGTCTGGGTGCTCGCATTACTAGTATCGATGTACAAGAGCGTTTTCAGGAAAAGAAAATTTATGATCAGACAGGAAAACTTGTAGCTGTACGTATGGTCAAAGGTGAATCAGGAGACCCTAACATGTATGGAGATAATGAAGTAGATGGATTATCTGGTGCTACCATTACAGCTGTAGGCGTAAACGATATGCTCTATAATTATCTCACCTACTATGAAGCTTACCTGGAAAAAGTAGCTGGTAAAAGTTTAGAAAAGCCTGACGCTGAGAAGCAATACACCGATGTATAAACCACTTGTTTTAATATAAAAGTAAGCGCAAATGAGTACAGAAGTAGCTGATAACCCGGTCAAACAAAAAGAAAAATCAGAAGCATTACTCTCAAAGAGGAGACGTAAGTTTGTTTCCGATCCTTTAGACGATGATAATCCGATTACCGTTCAGGTATTAGGTATATGCTCTGCCTTAGCTGTTACTACCCAGCTAAGTCCGACGCTGATTATGGCAGTCTCAGTAGTGTTTGTAATTGTCTTTGCAAATCTGATTATATCCACACTCAGAAACCTGATACCAGGCCGTGTGAGGATTATCGTACAACTGGCAGTTATTGCCACTCTGGTGACCCTCGTTGATCAGGTACTGAAAGCTTACTTTTACGATGCGTGGAAGGTGCTGTCAGTATTTGTAGGTTTGATCATTACTAACTGTATTGTAATGGGAAGGCTGGAAGCCTTTGCTATGGGTAATAAGCCTTATGACTCATTGCTAGACGGTCTGGGTAGTGGCTTTGGATATGCGTGGGTAATTCTGGCAGTAGCGTTTTTTCGCGAGTTGTTTGGTTCAGGCTCACTCTTTGGATTTAAAATTTTTGAAGCTGTTGGTATAGAAAACTTCCCCACCAACGGTCTGATGGTATCTCCGGTAGGAGCCTTCATCATTCTGGGAATTATCATCTGGGTACAGCGGAGTTTGAGTGGCTATGTTGAACGATAAATTACTTTTAAAGATATGGATTTAATTAACTTAGGTATAAAGGCAATTTTTATTGAGAATATGGTTCTTGCCTACTTCTTAGGCATGTGCTCTTATCTCGCCGTTTCTAAGAAGGTTTCTACTGCTACAGGTTTAGGAGCTGCGGTTGTTTTCGTACTTACGATTACGGTGCCGATCAACTGGTTTTTGCAGGAGCACATTTTGAAAGAAGGTGCTTTGTCATGGGCCGGGAAACAATTTGCGTCTATTGATCTTAGCTTCCTGCGTTTTATCATGTTCATTGCTGTGATTGCAGCCATGGTACAACTTGTAGAAATGGTGATAGAAAAATTTTCGCCATCACTGTACGGTACACTTGGAATATTTCTTCCGCTAATTGCAGTGAACTGTGCTATTCTGGGTTCTTCCCTGTTTATGGTTCAACGTGATTACACTATTGCTGAGGCTACGGTATTTGGATTTGGATCTGGTACAGGCTTCTTGCTCGCAATTGTAGCACTAGCCGCTATACGCGAAAGACTTAAGTACTCAAACGTACCAGACGGATTGAAAGGTCTGGGGATTACCATGTTGATTACAGGTCTGATGGGTATTGCTTTCCTTTCTTTTGTGGGAATATCCATATGATGAAAAATATATCATAAAATCGTTCTAAAGGTTTTACATACTTGTAAAACCTTTTTTTTGTCAATAAATGTACTGTTCGGTATGCAACGCTTTGTTTCTTACTTTTTCCGGGGCCTCTTATTTGTCGTTCCTGTTGCTCTTACTATATACATTCTACTGTTGTCAATTTCCTGGCTGGATAGCCTTATTCCTTTTAAGATACCGGGCTTGGGATTACTGACCATTTTAGCGTCCATTATGTTAGTTGGATACCTGGCATCTACATTATTGGCTGGCCCCGTTTTTAGTGTATTAGAAAGTGTGATAACCCGCCTCCCACTGGTTAGTATTATATATTCTTCACTGAAAGACTTAATTTCAGCCTTTGTGGGCGATAAAAAAAAATTCAATCAGCCGGTTCTGGTTACCCTTAACCCTGAGTTTATTATTCAAAAACCTGGCTTTATCACCCAGAGTGATCTCTCGCAATTAGGTTTGGTAGATCAGGTAGCAGTTTATCTGCCTCATTCTTATAACTTTTCTGGCAATTTATACATCGTCCCGGCTAAGTTTGTCCAGCCAATATATGCCTCCAGTACTGATATTATGAAATTTATTGTATCAGGTGGCGTTTCAGGCTTGCAGGATATCAAACAGCCACCTTCAGCGCCTAGCAAAACTACACTTCAGTAATCCTGCCGATTCGTGTCCACTAAGTTTAGGTTATAGGCATTTTTGTTATTTTTGCCAAATGTCAGAAATGATCCTAATAATTGATTTTGGTTCTCAGTATACGCAACTGATTGCTCGTAGAGTGAGAGAACTAAACGTATATTGCGAGATTCACCCGTTTAATCACCTTACTGCTTTGGAAGCACTTGATAATAAGGTAAAAGGTATTATCCTATCAGGTAGCCCCTGCTCAGTGAAGGATACAGAAGCACCGGAAATTGATATGCAGCCCTACCTGGGAAACCTTCCGGTTCTGGGAATCTGTTACGGTGCTCAGCTCATTGCAGAGAAAAGTGGGGGAGAAATTATACCTTCCCGGATTCGTGAATACGGACGGGCTAAACTAAGCCGGCTTGACACGCACAAAGATTTGCTGAAAGAGCTTAATCAGGACTCTCAGGTATGGATGTCGCATGGTGATACTATCGCAAAAGTCCCTGATAACTTTGAAGTTATCGCTAGTACGCCCACAGTAGAAGTGGCAGCTTACAAGATAAAAGACCAGGATACTTATGGCATTCAGTTTCATCCTGAGGTGACTCATTCTCTGGAAGGAAAGACGGTACTAAGAAACTTTGTGGTGCATATCTGTGATTGTCAGCAGGACTGGACGCCGGATATTTTTGTAGAGACAACCGTAGCTCAACTGAAGGAAAAGCTGGGTGACGATAAAGTAGTGATGGGACTCTCAGGAGGTGTAGATTCCTCAGTAGCGGCTATACTCCTGCATAAGGCTATCGGAAGAAACCTCCACTGTATCTTTGTAGACAATGGTCTGCTCCGCAAGAATGAGTTTCAGCAAGTGCTGGCATCCTATCAACATCTGGGTCTCAATATCAAAGGGGTTGATGTGCATGGTGAATTTTATACAGCGCTGGCCGGTATCTCCGATCCAGAACAGAAAAGAAAAGCCATCGGCCGTGTTTTTATAGAAGTTTTTGATGCAGAAGCGCATAAAATTGAAAACGTAAAATGGCTGGGACAAGGGACTATTTATCCTGACGTTATTGAGTCGGTGTCGGTAAAAGGGCCTTCGTCTACCATCAAATCTCATCATAACGTAGGTGGGCTGCCTGAGAAAATGCATCTTAAAGTAGTGGAACCTTTGAACACCCTTTTCAAAGATGAGGTTAGAGTAGTCGGACAGGCTTTAAAAATTCCCGATAACATTCTACAACGCCATCCTTTTCCTGGCCCGGGGCTGGCCATTCGCATCCTAGGAGATATTACTGCTGAAAAGGTAAAAATACTCCAGGAGGTAGATGCTATTTTCATTAATAAGCTTAAATCAGAAAATCTGTACGAGCAGGTATGGCAGGCCGGAGCTATTTTGCTACCGATTCAGTCGGTAGGTGTGATGGGCGATGAACGCACTTACGAAGGCGTAGTAAGCCTGAGGGCGGTGAGCAGTGTAGACGGCATGACAGCCGACTGGAGCCACTTACCGTATGATTTTCTCAGTGAGGTATCCAGCGAGATCATCAATAATGTCAAAGGTGTGAACCGGGTTGTGTATGATATCAGCTCCAAGCCTCCGGCCACAATAGAGTGGGAATAATGTTCAACTAGCTTCAGAATGAGATGAAAAGTATGATCATCAGGTGCATATGCATTTTTTGCCTTTGGAGTGCAGTCCTCCAGGCACAGGACAATCCATCGTCACTTTCGGATCGCTACGCACGTGGCAGAAGTCTGTTTTTACAGGGAGATTATCAGGCTGCTATTGACGTACTAAGACCGCTTAGCCGTAGGGATCAGGGCAACCCCTATGTAGAGTATGCCTCTTTTTACTTTGGACTGTCTGCCCTGAAGAGTGGTAATTATGAGCTTGCTAAAAACATGTTTTTACAAGTTGAGAGTAAGTTTCCCAAATGGAATAACGTAATGGAAGTCAATTATTGGCTTGCTAACACTTATTTTGAACTCGGGGAGTATGAATCTGCCTTAAACCTACTCGAGAAGCTTAACGCTAATGAGCAGCTTTCTGAAGATGCGGTGATGATGAAAAATTACTACCTGGATCAGGCTGATACGGAGGTTCTTCGGCAGTTACTGACTCAATACCCGGATGATAAAGAGATCGCCAGCCAACTGGTAAAAGACGTCGCCAGCACACGCTACGGTGCTGAGGAACAGGCCATAATAGATTCACTGGTAGCAGCCTTTGACATTGATATGTCTAGTCTGGGGGTAGCCAGTAGAGAAGCTTCCGTAAAGAAGCAGGCCTACAATGTAGCAGTCATGCTGCCGTTCCTGTACGAAAGTCTCAATCCTTCTTCTCGTCGGCAGGGCAACCAGTTCGTGGTCGATCTTTACAAAGGTATCAAGATGGCTGCCAGTGACCTAAGGAAAGGTGGTATCAACGTTCAACTTCATGCATACGACACTGAGAGAAGTTACGAGAAGACTCAAGGCATGCTTGAGCAGGATGAAATGACTGCCATGGATGTTTTTATCGGTCCGCTGTATCCAGGCCCTTACCGGGCGGCGACTGCTTTTGCTCTTGAGCAGAGGAAGTATATGTTCAACCCCCTTTCCAGCAATCCTGCGGCTATCGGTGAGAATCCGTTTGCCTACCTGATGAAGCCCAGTCTTATCACTGAGGCCCGGGCTGCAGCCAAGTTTGCCCTTGACTCCCTTAATCCGAGTAAGGCTGTGATTATTACTGGAACATCCACTCAGGACTCGCTGCGTGTAGCCAGTTTTTTGTCTGAATTCCGGGGAGATACTGCCCGCGAGGTATTGCTACTGGAAGAAGAAAATTTTAACCGGGAAAGAATAGAAGAACTGGTTGATACGCTCAATTATATGGGTGAAGATAATATGGTTTACGTAGCTTCTAATAATAAGCTACTTATCAGTAATACCATTAGTTCCGTGGTGATGGCTGAACATAAAGTACCGGTAATTGGTAGTGAAGAGTGGCTGAACATCAGTTCCATTACCTATGACCAGCTGGAAGGCTTTGATGAGTACCTGACGGCACCAAGTTTTATTGATCCTGAGAACAAAAACCTTGAGGATTTTAAAGAACGTTACCGGCGAGTATTTTACGAGATACCGAACAGATATACTTTCGTAGGCTACGACCTGATGATGTACATTGGCTACATGCTAGATCGTTACGGGATATATTTTCAGAAGTTCCACACACAGCAGGAAGCTGTAAACAGCCTGCTCTACGCTGGCTACGATTACTTTAATGCCAATGACAACCAGATCGTACCCATCATTAAGTATGAAGATGCACAGCTCCGTTTAGTAGATGTGCGACCTTAATCCATTTAAATCGCATCTTACATAAAATTTTCAGTTTTACATATGCTTACAATTGACCACAGTCGTGACCTATTTTCAAAAGCACAAAACTTTATTCCGGGAGGGGTTAATTCTCCAGTCAGAGCTTTCAAAGCAGTAGGAGGAGATCCTCTCTTCATCAAATCAGCCAAGGGAGCTTACGTATACGACGAAGATAACAACCAATACATTGAGCTTATCAATTCCTGGGGACCCATGATTCTCGGACACGCCAGTGAGGTCATTGAAAAAGCTGTTTCAGACGCCATATCCTCGTCGCTTTCTTTTGGCGCCCCTACTGCCAAAGAAGTGGAGATTGCCGAGCTCATCGTAGACATGGTGCCTTCCATAGAAAAGGTAAGGATGGTAAACTCAGGTACTGAAGCAGCAATGTCTGCGGCACGCCTGGCACGTGGATACACCGAAAGAGATAAGCTTATCAAGTTTGAAGGTTGTTATCACGGACACGGAGATTCGTTTCTCATTGCAGCAGGTAGCGGTGCTATGACGATGGGAGTGCCTAACAGTCCGGGTGTGACTAAGGGTACTGCTCAGGATACCCTAGTGGCACCCTTTAATAACTTTGAGGCTGTCCGGAAGCTGGTAGACGAGAATACAGGCAATGTCGCTGCCATTATGTTAGAAGTGGTTTGCGGAAACATGGGATGCGTTTTGCCTAAAGATGACTTCCTGCAGCAACTACGCAAGCTCTGCGATGAAGAAGGTATCTTACTCATTTTTGACGAGGTAATGACGGGCTTTCGCCTGGCTAAGGGAGGCGCCCAGGAAATTTACGGCGTGACCCCAGATATGACTGCTCTTGGTAAAATCATAGGCGGCGGGTTACCGGTCGGTGCTTACGGAGGTAAAAGAGAAGTGATGGACTATGTATCTCCATCTGGTCCGGTATATCAGGCGGGAACCTTGTCAGGAAATCCGATTGCCATGGCTGCGGGCTATGCCATGCTCAAGCACCTGAATGATCATCCAAAAGTTTATGAGGACATTGACCGCGTGACGGGCCAAATTGTAGATGGATTCCGGGAAAACCTGAGAAAGCTGGGGCTAGACTATACAATTAACCATCAGGGCTCTATGTTTAGCCTGTTCTTTACCAACCAGGTAGTCAATGACTTTGATACTGCCAGTACTTCTGATACTTCACTGTTTGGTAAGTATTTCAGAAGTATGCTGGAAAGGGGTATCTACCTGGCACCTTCACAGTACGAAGCTCTGTTCGTTTCACAGGCGGTTACCGATGACATTGCTGAGAAGATCGTACAGGCCAATTACTACGCATTACAGGAAATTCACGAATAAGCAGCTCCATCTTTATGTAGCCTTCATTACCCGTGCAATGTCTTATTCTTATTGAGGATTTTTTTCCTGCAAATGTCAATACCTTCGCTAGTGTGAGTAAAACATACTGAATAAAGCGAGGTAAAATTGAAGAAGATACTATTTGTAGGATTGGCGTGTTTGTGCTTTACCACTATCCTGAGGGCACAAAGTAGTCTGGTCAAAGAAGCGATAACCTACGAGGAATTGTATGACGATCCTTACGCTATTAATAAGCTCTTTGTGCACCTGCAACCCCTCTATGCTGAACTCTTTGCGACCAACGTAAATGCAGGTTTTGGTATTGGTGCTAATTACTATCACAAAGACAAGGCGGACTTCTTCGCAAATTTCAGGCATGTGTACGCTCTTTCTACGGATTATGTGCGGAGCATTGCTGTAAAAAATTCATCAGTAGCCAATAAACCGCTTGCGTTTAACTATATGGAAGCCGGAGGTACTTACCATATCAAGGATGCTGAGACAGATACTGAAACTAAAATTATCCTCTATTCCAAACGCTACCAAAAAGGTAATCGCTGGGCAGCACATGTGCCTGAGCACACGGTCATTCCTTCTAAAGTTAGAAAGATTATAGGAGCACGCCTGGGAGGCTTTGCTTACAGTACTTCCGTAGACCTGAAACGGGTGGCCGAGGAGCAGGAAGTAGAAATTCAAACTGAGGAAGGGGCAGTCTTCCCGTCAAACCTTTACTCTCATACCAGCCAAAGTGTGCGGGGTGTATTTCTCGGAGGCTCCATGTCCTGGATTAAAAATATGGCGATCAAACCAGACAAAGGGTATGGCGTACTTTCAGACGATCTTATGCTTACCGCATTTTTGGATGTGATGTATGCACCCACCATTGCGCTTGACGACATCGTCTATCGTGATCCGGCTGATCCTTCAGTGTTACTCAATTATTCTACTCAAAATATCAAAACACAACCCCTCGGTTTCAGGTTAGGGATCGAAGGCAAACATAATCGGGAGCTAGGCTGGGCCTACGGAGCAGAGGTTGGTTCTAGGCCCACGGTGAGTGGCAGAGGATTTTTGGTGTTGATCAAAGTTAGCTTTCCTGTTTACAGTACCAATCTAGACCATAGTAGAGAAGCTTTTGGTAAATAAATAGCTGGATTATTTCAGTATAAACGTCGGTTCACTGCCGGCGTTTTTTATAAGCTTCCCTTCGTACTCGGCAGATTATCGGGATTGCTCAAATCTCGTGCTACTGCCATTTTGATCGCCTTAGCCAGCCCCTTAAAAGTAGCTTCTATCTTATGATGCTCATTGTCCCCTTCCACTTTGATATTGAGATTGCTTCGTGAGGCGTCAGCAAAGGACTTAAAGAAGTGATAAAACATTTCGGTTGGCATGTCACCAATCTTTTCTCTTTTATACGCTGCCTCCCACACCAACCAGGGGCGGCCCCCGAAGTCTAGGGCTACCTGGGCTAGGGCATCATCCATAGGAAGCAAAAAGCCATAACGCATAATTCCTTTTTTGTCGCCTAATGACTGGAAAAATGCTTCTCCCAATGCCAAAGCGGTATCTTCTATGGTGTGGTGTTCATCAATATGCAGGTCGCCTTTGACATATACTTTCAGATCAGCACCGGAATGTCGGCCCAGTTGGTCAAGCATGTGGTCAAAAAAGCCTAGCCCGGTATGGATTTCAGTGTTACCCTTTCCGTCCAGATTGAGGTAGATCTGGATATCAGTTTCTTTGGTGGTGCGTCTTACTTCAGCAGTTCGGGAAGGAAGGCGTAAGTGCTGGTAGATAGTATCCCAGTCAGTGGTACTCAGTTCTGCCTCTGCTGCTTCCTCTTCGGCTATGTAGATAGCTTTACAGCCCAAGTTATGGGCCAGTGCTACATCGGTGAGGCGGTCTCCAAGCACATAAGAATTAGCCAGATCGTATTTGCCGTTAAGATACTCGGTGAGCATAGCCGTTCCGGGCTTGCGGGTAGGCTTATTTTCGTGCCCAAAGGAGCGGTCAATATGAATTTTTTTGAAAGAAACCCCTTCTGCTTCCAGGATTTGTAACATTTTGTTATGGGCAGGCCAGAAGGTTTTCTCAGGAAATGAATCGGTGCCAAGTCCATCCTGATTGGTAACCATTACAAGTTCAAAATCAGTCTCTTCTGCCAGTTTGCGGAGGTTTGAGATAGCTTTGGGTAAAAACTCTAATTTTTCAAGTGAATCTATCTGCTTGTCCTCGGGCTCAATGATAATAGTACCGTCACGGTCCAGGAAGAGTAGTCTTTTCATACCTGTTGTATTCTTAGGAATTAATGTTACTGTATTAGCCTATCAAATCAAAATAGAAAAAAAGTACTGAATGCCTATTAGATAGAATAGGAAGCTGAATCAGTTCCACTCATGGAGCGGTCCAATCACGCGTTCCTGTAACCAGTTTAAAGGCTGATGGAGCCACAACTGATGGGCTGTCTCCTCTACGGTATCGACTGCCTGTTTTTCAACTACTTCGGTACTGGTAGTTGGTATCCCGATGGGCTCAGGCCCGGAGGTAAACATAAGTACCAACAGAATTAACAAGGTACCCAGAAGGCTTAGCTGTAGGAGTCGGGAAAATAAGATATCGTCCTTCAGTAATTTCATCAGAATACCACAAACTTAATGAATATGCCCGCACGAAGTTAGAGGATTCGGATGAGTGTCCGGATAAATATGACGAGGCGGCTAAATCTTGGGATGAACGGCTATTGGATACAGATAAAATCCCCTTTTCAGAGATAAGAAGATGCACGCGATCGCAACCTTGTAATTGCCCTATGGATCAGCTGGTTCACCCGTATTTTTTGGCAACTCATCCAGAAATTGATCCCTCTCATCCGTTTTTGATTTTTTAACAGGACTACTTTCAGCGTCTTGAGCCTGAACCAAACGCATAGAATATGTTTATTTCCATCACTTACATCCAAGTAAAAAGTATCTGGAAAGTACCGAACTTCATGAAGTACGTAGGTCAGATCGGTAGATTACCAACGCAGAAGGGGTACTGGCTACCCGCCTAAGAGGAGGAATTTCAAAAAACTATACCCTCACTGCCTGGTAAAGCAAGCAAGCTATGCTCAACTTCAGAAATAACGGAGCGCACCCTGAAGCTATGAAAGCCATTCGCTTTATCTGCAATGAGTACGCCTCTTGTCATTATGAGGCACCGAAACTACCTGAGTGGCGGGATGCGCTTACCATGGTGCATGCAAAACTGAAAAAGCGTAATATTGCCCAGGCGTAAATGGTTTCAACCCATCACCCGCTGCGACTTATTATAGTTCTTCAGTTCAGCTAGCAGCCGCTCATTTTCTTCTACCGTACCTACGGTAATGCGCAGGCAGCCCTCACAGAGTACTACTTTGGAGCGGTCTCTTACAATCACTTTTTTGTCGATGAGGTAGTGGAAGATCGCCCCCGCTTCCTGCATTCTGACCAGCAGAAAATTAGCATCCGAAGGGTAGATTTTCTGCACCATGGGGAGTTGCTCGAGGGACTGCCGTAATTTTTCTCTTTCCCTGAGTAATTGCTGTACCTTCTGCTGCTGGGCATCGGTCTGTTTCAGCACCTTGAGTGCTTCCTGCTGGGTAAGGGCATTGATGTTATAGGGTGGCTTGATCTTGTTGAGCACCACCATGATCTCCTCCGAAGCATAAGCCATGCCCAGGCGTAGGGCAGCCATGCCCCAGGCCTTGCTCATGGTCTGCATTACCAGCAGGTTCGGGAATTCCGACAATCGGCTCACCCAGCTTTTGGTATCAGTAAAGTCAATGTAGGCTTCGTCTACCACTACCAGTCCTTCAAAGGTTTGCAGGTAGTGCTCAATCAGGTCGGACTGCATGAGATTACCGCTGGGATTGTTAGGAGAACAGAAGAAAATGACCTTACTGTTTTCATCAATGCCTGCATCCAGCGTTTCCGGGTTGATAAGATAATCGTCGGTGAGCAGTGCTTCTTTCACTTCTACATCATTGATCGCTGCGCTCACCGCATACATGCCATAGGTAGGCGGAAGAGTAACAATATTATCCACACCCGGTCGGCAAAAAGCCCGCATCAGCAGGTCAATGGCCTCATCGCTGCCGTTCCCTAGAAATATATGGCTGGCTGATATGCCTTTGATCTCGGCAATCCGCTGCTTCAGTTTCTGCTGATACGGATCTGGATAACGATGAAACTGTACAGGGCTTCCGAGCGTCGCCACGCCGGGCGTCGCCACGCCGGGCGTCCCCATTGAATTTTCGTTAGC
>CAZZGE010000016.1:20718-39956 GCA_964653665.1 uncultured Porifericola sp.
GCGTCGCCACGCCGGGCGTCGCCACGCCGGGCGTCCCCATTGAATTTTCGTTAGCATCCAGGAATACACCCTCTGCGCCAGAATACTCATCGCGGGCCGAGGAGTAGGGTTTGATTGCGGCTATGTGAGGGCGCAGTGCTTTTTGTAGATTAAAAGGCATATGATGATAAATGGCGGAAATACATGATTAATGGGCATCTCAACAGTTAAATGAGTCTCCTTTTGTCAACTGGCAGACAGCCTTTTTAAGACTTATTAAGATGATCAGCCTTCTGACAGCAGCGTTAGAAAACTACTACTTCTGTGCTGCGGGTTTTTTCTTTTTGATTTCAGCCAGACGAAGGCTGACAGCATTTTTGTGTGCCTGCAGTTCTTCTGCTTCTGCCATTATCTCTACAACAGGGCCCAGCTCCTGGAGTCCTTCTTCAGTGATCTCCTGGTAGGTGATCTTCTTCATGAAGCTGTCCAGTGAAACGCCGCTGTAGGATTTAGCATAGCCGTTGGTCGGCAGCGTATGATTAGTTCCCGAGGCGTAATCTCCGGCTGACTCAGGCGTATAATGACCCAAAAAGACGGATCCGGCATTGATCACATACTCCATTGCTTCCCTTGGATTCTGGGTCGTGATGATGAGATGCTCAGGGCCATATTCATTGAGCAGGTCTACAGCTTCTTCGTGGGTTTCCATCACACAGACGACGCTGTTTTCTAAAGCAGCACGAGCAAACTCTTTTCGAGGTAGCTTATTCAGTTGTTTGCGGATTTCAGGCTCTACCCGGTCTATCAGTGTAGTGTCGGTGGTGACCAGCAGCACTTGGCTATCCCCCCCATGCTCTGCCTGCGATAGCAGATCGGAGGCAACAAAAGCGGGGTGAGCCGTTTCGTCGGCATACACCGCCACCTCGGAAGGGCCAGCCGGCATGTCTATGGAAAGTCCTTTCTGACTCACAATCTGCTTGGCTACGGTGACGTACTGGTTTCCCGGCCCAAAGATCTTGTACACCTTAGGAATACTGGCGGTACCGTAGGCCATGGCGGCCACTGCCTGTGCCCCACCCACTTTGCAGACTTTCTCAATACCGATCAATTGTGCGGTGTAGAGGATGGCAGGGTGTAGCTTTCCCTTGCGGTTGGGCGGACTACACATGACGATCTCCTGGCAACCTGCCAGCTTAGCCGGTACGCCCAGCATCAGCACAGACGAGAACAGGGGAGCAGTACCTCCCGGAATGTAAAGACCCACTTTCTGGATGGGTACATTCTTACGCATGCATCGAACGCCCGGCATTGTTTCCATAGACAGCATTTCGCTGTGCTGGGCCAGGTGAAACTTCCTAATGTTTTCATAAGCCTGCTGTATTGCATGCTTCAGCGCAGGGCTGACCTGCTTTGCTGCCTGAGCCATTTCTTCCGGACCAACCTGTATGCTGTTCAGTTCTACATGGTCGTACTCCAGGGCAAACTGCTTAAGGGCTTTATCACCCTTCTTCTTGACCTTTTTGAGGATAGGTCGGACAATTTTCTCTATTTTCTTAAATTTCTGGGTAGGTCGCTTAAGAATACCTTCCCAGTTTTCGCGATCGGGCTTTTCGTATATGTCCATCAGAGTATCATTTTTTCTATGGGTACAACTAAAATTCCTTCAGCACCGGCATCTTTAAGCTGCTCGATAATCTCCCAGAACTCATCTTCTTTGATTACGGAGTGGATGGAGTTCCAGCCAGGCATGGCCAAGGGTAAGACAGTAGGGCTGCGCATACCGGGAAGTATATCAATGACGGTATCGGTGGCTTCCGCCGGGGCGTTAAGCAGGACGTATTTGTTATTATTTCCTTTCTGCACTGCGTCCATCCGAAAAAGTAGCTGATCCAGTGCTTTGAGGCGCTCATCACTTATGGTTTTATTACCGATTAGCACAGCTTCTGACTTCAGAATGGTCTCTACTTCTTTGAGCCCGTTGCTGAGAAGGGTACTCCCCGAACTGACAATATCGCAGACCGCATCGGCCAGACCGATGCTGGGAGCTATCTCCACCGAACCGCTGATCTCGTGCAGATGCGCCTTGATGCCTTTCTCTTCAAAAAATCTATTAAGTACTCGAGGATAAGAGGTGGCGATATTCATACCTTCAAAGTCCTGTATACCACTGTACTCTTTGTCACGGGCGATAGCCAGGGACAGACGGCATTTGGAAAAGCCCAGCTTCTTGATCAGCGAGACATCTTTTTCTTTTTCCAGCATCACATTCTCTCCTACAACACCGATGTCGGCTACGTTATCTTCTACGTATCCAGGAATATCATCGTCGCGCAAAAAGAGAAATTCCGCGGGAAAATTATGAGAAACGGCTTTTAGCCGACCTTTACCGTTGTTGAAATGTATACCACACTCTCTGATTAGTTTGAGTGAGCTTTCGCTTAACCTTCCGGATTTCTGAACCGCAATGCGTATTCTTTCTTTCATGAAAATTTAGGATGATAAAATGAATTGGGAAATAGGTTGTGATGCGTTTGCTGAATAGGTTAGCACAGGCGCTGCCAGAAAGATTAACCGTGGTGGTGATGGGTAATATGATGTCGGTGATGAAGCATGATTCAATTTTCACAAATATATAAAATGATCAGGTTTAGCAAGGAAATCCATCAGCTTATTGATAATTTCCTTGGTAACAATTTCTAGCCTAAAATGATTGAAGGTCAGGGCCAGTTTAACCGTAATGGGTTTCTCTTAAAAGTTTACCTTGGAAATAGAACTCATAACTGTAACACAAAAAACTAATATGAAAAGATATTCCCCCATAGATGCAACTCTCTTTGAAGAAAACCGTTACTGCCTGGCTGAACAGCTTAAACCGGGTTCAGTAGCAGTCTTTAACAGCAATGATATCATGCCTGGAAATGCTGATGGTACGATGCGCTTTCTGCAGAACAGCGACCTTTTTTACCTCTCCGGCATAGACCAGGAAGAGAGCATGCTTGTCATGTTTCCTGACTTTCCGGTTGAGGAATTTCGCGAAATTCTCTTCCTGCGCGAGACCAGCGAAGAAATAGCTATCTGGGAAGGCCACAAATATACTAAGGAGGAGGCCCGGGAAGCTTCGGGAGTACAGACCGTATACTGGCTTTCGCAGTTTGAGAATATTTTTAATACACTCATGGCTCAGGCCGAGTATGTGTATCTCAATACCAATGAGCACATTCGCGCTGAAGTACGGGTAGAAACCCGTGATGCCCGCTTTATCAAATGGTGTCAGGAGCGATATCCCCTGCACACGTACCAGCGTTCAGCGCCCTTGCTGTATCGCCTGCGTGCAGTCAAATCAGAGTATGAAATTAAAGTGATGCAGGAGGCCTGCGACATAACGGAGAAGGGATTCCGGCGGATATTACAGTTTGTAAAGCCTGGCGTAATGGAATACGCAATAGAGGCCGAATACCTCCACGAGTTTGTCCGCAACCGCTCCCGGGGCTTTGCCTACGAGCCTATCGTAGCATCCGGCTTCAATGCCTGTGTGCTGCACTACATCGCCAACAGCATGCAGTGCCAGGATGGGGATGTCTTGCTGATGGATGTAGGCGCTGAATACGCTAACTACAATGCCGATATGACCCGGGCCATCCCGGTAAATGGACGCTTTACTGAACGGCAGAAGCAGGTTTATAACGCCGTACTGCGGGTACAGCGCGAAGCGTTTCAATTGCTGCGTCCCGGTAACGTGGTACGGGAGTACCAGAAGGAAGTGGAGAAAATCATGGAGAGCGAACTGATCGGCCTGGGACTGCTGGATAAAGCAGACGTTGCCCAGCAGGATCTTAAAAAGCCTCTGCTCAAGAAGTATTTTATGCACGGTACTTCCCATCACCTGGGACTGGCCGTACACGACGTAGGCAATGTGTTCCGTAAGTTTGAGCCAGGCATGGTCTTTACCGTAGAACCAGGCATCTACATCCGCGAAGAAACACTCGGTATCCGCCTGGAGAACAATGTTGTCATACAGGAAGATGGTTTGTACGATCTGATGCAGAATATTCCCATTGAAGCTGAGGAGATCGAAGAGTTGATGAACAGTTGAATGATAAAACTTTGCCAAAGCTCAGAGCTTTGGCAAAGTTTTATCATTCCTTCGCAAAAAGAATCTCGTACTTACCCGACTCCAGTTCCAAGCTTTCTGCGTCTGCGACTTCTGCCAGTCGGTACTCTTCCGGAGCATACAAGGTAGCGGTGGCGTTGACTGGCACCTCGACACGCATGATTACCTGATCTTCCTCGCGTTCCCAGGATGAAATAATCTTACCGTACAAACTTTCGTGTTCAGCGCTGACCCAGTCCAGGTCATCCAGAAACTCAGGGCGAAAATTGATATGCTTAAAGCCCGGCTGTGCATCATCAGGATTGATGCCTGCCAGCGACTGGTAAAACCACTCGCTCACTGAGCCAAACATGATATGGTTGTGCGACATGCGCCCGTCCCAGTCCTGCCAGAGGGTATTTGCTCCCTGCTCTATCCACCAGCCATAACTGGGAAATGAGGTCTGGTTAACCATTCTGTAAATCGCCTCACTCTGCTGATGATCACCCAGTGCATCATAGAGGGCCTTGATGCCTACTACGCCAACGTCAAAGTGGTTTCGGCTGGAGGCAATGGCACCTTTCAGGGCTTCTCTCACGGCGCTTTCAAACGCATCGGGTACCAATCCCAGCGCGAGCGATATGGCCAGAGGCGTTTGCCCGCCGTGGCCGTAGGTCCGTTCTGTCTCGTTAAAATACTTCCGGTTATATGCTTGTTTGATCTTCTCCGCACGCCGGGACATGTCTGCATATTCATCGGTCTTGCCCAACACTTCCGCCATCCGGGCTGTCAGGTCAGTCAGGTGGTAGTAATAAGCTGCTGATAATATATTGCCCTCTGTTTTGGTGATGATGGCCTTGTGGTCATCAATACCGTGGGTGGTTAGGTCCTTATCGGATACACTTTTCAGGTAGTTTACGTACTTTTTTACCGGATCGTAGTAGCGGACCAGGATACTGGTATCGCCGGTGTAGCGGTAGAGTTGCCAGGTAATAATATTAAAGGCGCCGCGCCATTGAGGGCCGGGGTTTTGCGCCCCTCCGGCTTCCTTCTCCCTGAAACCCCAACCGCTGCTGGGTACTATGGCAGGGATCAGCCCATCTTCACGCTGCGCATCTACAAAGTCATCCATCCACTTCAGGTAGGAGTTCAGCGATTGGTAATTGTACAAACCGGTCTCAGCGACGAGGTGCCCGTCACCTGTCCATCCGATCTTTTCTCGGTGGGGGCAGTCGGTGGGGATACCGTGGTAGTTGCCGACAAAAGCCCAGTGCGTTAACTCCTGTATTCGGTTAAACATAGGGTTGGAACAGGCAAACTGCCCGGCGCGCTCAAAAGCCGTGTGCAGTACTACTCCGGTGAGCGTTTCCAGCGTGGGTCGCACGGGTAGACCGCTGACCTCCACATATTGGAAGCCGTGGTACACAAAGCGCGGGTTCCAGGTCTCAATACCTTCTCCTTTCAGAATATACTTGTCGGTTTGGGCCTCTCCGGTTTTGAGAAAACGTAGAATCTGGGTCTGCTGTACGGTGCCGTCAGGGTGTAGCTTTTCCCCGTGCTTAAGGGTGATTTCTGTACCGGCAGGGCCGGCCACCCGGATGCGGCTGTATCCTGCGATATTCTGCCCCAGATCAAAAACATAAACCCCCGGCCTCACCTGGGTAACTGATACGGGTCTGATCTCCATCATCTCTTGGATGGGAGGTAGGTACTGGGCTGTGAGTTCGCCCTTCGGCCCGTCTACAACTACTGCCGGCTGCCAATCGCTGTCGTCGTAGGCGGGTGTGCTCCATCCGGGCATCTCCATCTGGGCATCATAATGTTCGCCATTGCGGATGCCGTCGTAGCGGATTGGTCCCTGGCTGCAGGTCCAGCTATTGTCGCTGGCGATAACCTGGCGGGTTCCATCAGTATAGGTTACTTCTAGCTGGCAGAGCATCTCCGGGTAGCTACGCCAGGGAGCCTGGTCAAAGTCCCAGGCTGACTGGGCAAAGTGATTGTACCAGCCAGTGCCCAAAACGATACCTATTGTATTTTCACCCTGGGTGAGATGACCAGAGATGTCGTGGACGGTATAGCTGACGGTTTTATCGTAGTTAGTTTTGACCGGAGCTAATACTTCGTTGCCTACTTTGTGTCCGTTGAGCTCCATTTCAAAGTAACCTAAGCCCGTAACGTAAGTACGAGCGGAGCGAATCGGCTTGCTCAGGTTAAAATCTTTGCGGAAATAGGGAGCAGGCTTAGCCTCCAACGGGGTGTCCAGAAAAGCAGGATGGCGCAGCCACTGTGCCTGCAGGTTGGCCTTAGTCAGCAGTCCCATTTCCCAGAAGTGAAGGTTACTCCAGGGTGAAGAGAGGCCGTCTTTATCCCAGGTTCTTACTTTCCAGAAGTAACGTTGCTGTGCCTGCAGGGGCTTACCCTCATACGGAATATGGAGTGACTGGGCCGAGCGTACTTTGCCACTGTTCCAGAGATCGGCACTAGTTTCGTTGAGTCGTTCGGTAGAAGAAGCGACCAGCACCTGGTAAGCAGTTTGAGCCTGTCCGTTTTCAGGGCTGTTAAGCTGCCAGGAGAGAGAGGGATGCAGCGTCTCCACTCCCAGGGGATTACTGCGGTGGTTACAGCGTAGTTTTTCTACCAGTAGATTAGCCTGCTGACCGACAGCAGGAAAAATGACTAATAGGATGAGACAACACAGAAAAGAAGCGGACTTATTTGTAAAGATCATAGGGTATAAAACAGTGTTTCCAGAAGTTGAAGAAAAGATAAATAATTAAATAATACCTCCTAACTTAGGAAAGGATCAGCGACTACTTATCCTGCTCTGTCCTGTAACTAAATCCCCGTTGCATGTGAAAGCAAGCTGTAAAGCAGCAGTCGCTTAGCTTATCAGCCATGGGTAGGGCTGGACGAACTGCCAGGCCCTTGGTTACCTGTATCCTGCGGTTTGTGTGTCTCTATTTGGGGCGCCCCCGGCTTCCCGGCAGGCTCTTCCTGGCGTTGGTAATCGTCAAATGCCTGGGAGAGTCCCTTTAACACCTCAGCAGCAGTTGTCATCATAGCCCTGGCCTGGGGCTCTTGTATCTGCTGGATATCCTGGCGCATCTGATGCCTGAGTTCAGATAGTTGTTGCCGGTACTGCTGTATGTAAGGTAGGGGGTGATCCTGAGCCATAAAAATTGAATTTTGTTTGTATCTCACTAACCTAGGTATCAGGCTAATGTTATGCCCGGCGAAGGGGGATGCAAAGCTGGAAGGTACTTCCTTTTCCTACCTCGCTCTCTACTTCTACCGTTCCTCCCATGGCTTCGGCCATCAGCTTAACCAGGTTCAGCCCAATGCCTTTACCCTCTACGTGTGAGTGAAAGCGATTGTACAGGCTGAAGAGCCGCGAGCCGTACTTATCCAGATCAATGCCCAGACCATTGTCTTTGACAGTGAAACAAAGCTGATCCTGTTTCTGGTGTGCACTGAGCGTAATCTCAGGAATGCGGTTGGGATGCCGGTACCGGATTGCGTTGCTGATAAGATGCATTAATATACTCTGGAAATACTTTTTGATGCCATAAGCTTCTGTATCAATCTGAAGATCATATTTGATGACTGCCTGGGTGTCTTCTATCTGCCCCCTCATCTGCTCCATGACTGCCTGGAGCACTTCATCAATAGGTATAGTCTCTTTGATATTGACATTATTATTTCTGATAGACAGCAGGTTGGTAATATCCATGATGACCGTATCCAGGTTTTCGGCAGCAGTACCCAATTGTTGGATGAGGGTAGCATGAAAAGGATCCGCAGGATTCTCTTGGTTAAAAAGATAAGTAAGCCCTAGTATGTGAGCGATGGGAGCCCTCAGGTTATGGGAGGTGATAAAAGCGTACTCTTCCAGCGACTTATTTTTAGAAAGTAGCTCTTCTACCAGTTGGGCTTTTTCAAGCTCGGCGTTTTTTTGATCCGTGATATTGGATTGAATGGCGATGAATTTTTGGGTAACCCCATCTTCGTCCAGAATCGGGGTAATGTCCATCCTAATCCAGTACTTGCTGCCGTCTTTTCTGTAATTGACCAGCTCTTCGGTGAGTGATTCCTTTTGATTAAGCTTATTGCGGATACGATCTACGGTTCGCTGACCCGTCTCGGGCCCTTGCAGAAAATGTCCGGGGTTACGTCCAATGACTTCTTCAAACGCATAGCCGGTAAGCTTACTGAAGCCTTCATTGACCCACTCTATTTCACGTCTCGCATTGGTAATGATTACCGTATCTTCAGTTTTACTGGCCACCATGGAGAGCTTATGGATTTCATCCTCATACTTTTTACGGCTTGTAATATCCCGGAAATACACAGAAATACCATCTTCAGCCGGGTAGGCATGCGCTTCAAACCAGATGTCCAGCGGAGGGAAGTATTCTTCAAAGTGAACCTCTACTCCATGATCCATGGTTTTGGAGTACTCCTCGTAAAACTTGAGCTTGACTGCTTCGGGAAATACATCCCATACAACTTCTCCGATGAGTTCTTCCCGCTTTCGTTTTAGCGTTTTTTCAAATACCTGGTTTACCCGGGTTAATCGCCAGTCACGGTTTACTGTAAAAAATCCGTCGGTAATATTTTCCAGAATATCGTTGAGCCGATCTGCGTAGTTTCTGACTTCTTCTTCGGCTTGTTTACGGTCAGTAATGTCTGCAGAGACAAATGCTACAGCGTAGACCTGGTTATTACGTAATACCGGCAGGTACTGCACATCGTACCATCTCGTGCTGTTGGGGTGATTTGCGTGGCGTTGTTTAGATACCCTGATCCCCTGCAAAGCCTGCTGCAGTGATACTTTGAAATCATCCACCAGCTGGGGGTCAGCATAATCCAGCATGTTATCACCCTCGCGCAGTGTAGCTTTGTGTATAGTTTTTACCATCTGAGCAGCCATCCGGTTGAATTTCAGGATTTTGCAGTTTTTGTCAACCAGAAAGTAACTGTGGGTGGTGGCGTCAAAGATAGCTTTCAGATTGGCTTCACTTTCAGCAAGTTTGAGTTGTGCCTGTTTTTTGGTGGTTATATCCCTTGAACTGAAGACTACCCCGGTTACTTCACTATCCGCATTGAGAACCGGATTGTAAGCAATGTCCAGCCAATACTGATATTCAGGAGAGAAAGAGACAAATTTTTCAATGCGCACTTTTTCACCCTGAAGTACTTTGCTAAAGTTATTTTGAAATGAAGACAATAAGTCTTTTGGTACGATTTCGTTAAAGTACGTACCCGGATCCATGGTTTTACCAGCTCTGATGCGTGCATTTTCAGCATACTGCTGGTCAGTAAGAACAATACGTCCTTCTTTATCGAGCAGGGCTAAGGATACAAGACCGTTATCCAGTGTTGCTTTCAGGTTGGCCTGGCTTTTCCGTAGCATTTGCTCAGCCTGCAGCCGCTCGGTGACGTCATTGGCCAGTACAATGCGGGCTTTTCTGCCGTAGAATTTAAATTCATGGGAAGTGATTTCTACAGAAATCTGGCGCCCGTCTTTTTTCTGGTGTGTCCAGATCCCTGAATTATTGTATTTACTGATTCTACGGGTAATATAACTCCTCAGCGTATGTTGTTCATCCTGTGGCTGGATATCCAGGATACGCATTTCCAGAAACTCCTTGCGAGACCACCCATACGAATGAATAGCAGCATCGTTGACATCCATGAAACGAAGTGTCTGCAGATCGTAGATCCACATGGGTAAAGGACTGTGCCGGAAGAGATAATGGTACTGCTCCTGATTTTTCCGGATTTCCTGCTCCTGTTTCTTTTGCTTACTGATGTCAAAAGAGATCGCGAGTAGTTCCTCTACGTCACCGGAATTATCCAACTGGGGTAGGTAACGAATGAGCACATCTTTGGTAGTTTTGGTTCCAGACAGGCGCGCTTCAAAAGATTGTTCCTGTTTGGTGTCGTAGGCTAACTTGAGCTTGGGTTGATATACGGAGACCAGTTCCGGAGGTAAAAATGTCTTTTCTGTCATACCTACTACCTGGTCTTCCGGCAGTCCTAAAAAATCCAGCGTAGTCTGATTGACGTATTTGACGCAAAGGTTTTTGTCAAATACGACAAAAATATCGGCATAGCTATCAATTACTTTCTTAAGCAGAAGATCTCTTTCTTCAAGCTGCTGCCGAAGCTGTGCACTTTTGTTGAGATTGTTTTCAAATACTTCAGCTAGTTCGTACAACTCTTCACTAAGTCTTAATTTCTCGTCTTTCAGCCAACTCTGCTCACCCTTACCTTCTTTGGTTTTATCCTTCGCTTCAGTTTCCGGGATAGCAACCTGAGGATCAAGCGTATCTGTCAACAAAAGATTATTATCAGACATCCGGCTTCGCAGATTACGGGTATCCTGGATGACCCTACGAAGCTCCATCCGGTTGCTTTTCATCTTCTGGTTCAGGCTGCGCGACTCCTGGTGTAGTAGCTTATTTTTTTCCCGGCCAGCTTTAAACTCATGTATATCTCTGAGTGTACCGCCCAAAGTACTGATTTGTTGTTGCTCGTCGTGTTGGATACGTACTGTAAGTCTGTACCATCGGTATTCTTCCGAGTACAGTCGTAAGCGGCATTGGGTAGAAAATCTTGTTCTATGGATATCCTGGTCGCGGAGCCCTTGAAGGATTTTGGGCGTATCTTCGGGATGAATATACTGCCTAATGAGTTTTCGGAGAGAACCGACCTTTCTTTCCTCAGTTTGTTTACTGGTACTTGATACCTGAAATTGCCTACTCTGCGGATTCCAGGTCCAATGCCCCTCACGGGCAATTTCTCCCTGCGAATCATCCTGCATATGAGGTCTTTCAGCCAGTACTTCCGACTTACCGGCCGTCTGATAATGTTTTTGAATAAAGGTGGACAAAGTAGCCTGGAAGGGCTGGAGTATATCAATCCACGCCTGACTGAAGCCACCCTGCCGGTTGGCAATGCCAAAAGCGCCAGTATTTTTCGCAGAGCCTGGTACAGGGCAGCTCAGAAAATTTTGTAGCATTACCGCGTGGCGTTCCTCCGGTGAAAAGTCATCTTTTGAATAGTAATTTGCAAAAGACGGTGAACCGGTCATGGAGGTAGCCCTTAGACATGATAGGAGATCGGTAGGTGGTCCGTCTTCGGGGATAGGCTTGGGGGAGACAATTGTCCCTTTTGTTAAATCTAATGCTTCGGAAGCAGCCAATATCTTGAGTGAGGCCTTTTTTGGGTGGGGAGGGTAAAAACCAATGATTCCGTATTCGCTTCCGGTACAATCTAAAAGGAGATCTAGTAAGTCCTCAAACAAGGTATTAGTGTCAACCTGGTGTAAAATATACTTTTGCTGCACCGCGTTGATTTCACGAATCAATCTGAATGATAATTCCTGTAGTAGATCCTCCATAAGTACAGCGTATTACTTACCTGATTACATCAGCTTAGCGTATTATTGATGTTCACTAAAAGCAGGAAAACTAACAAAAATGTAGAGCTAACAAAATATTTTGCTTTTCAAGAGTTGCACTGTAGATGTAATACTGAACCGATAGGAATGAAATTAAAGAAATTGGATACTTAAGCAAAATTGAATATTACTATTTCTAATTATACTTAATATTGATCAGTAGAACAGATTTAAGAAAAGTAGCGATGGCTTCATAAAAGGAAGAGAACGAACATCATTCATCATTCGTGTCAGAAAAATGAATACTTACAGTGAATAAGTGTTTCGCTTAAGTATTCTTTTAAGTACATGCTCAGGATTTGACCAGCGCACTCGCTTTCAAATCTTACATCTTGACCAGTAAGCTGGCCGTGCTGTTTAAAACAGGCGTGTAGCGATACCCCTTTATGCCCCTTTTTGCACGAAGGTGATAGGAAAGTAGCCTTTGATAGGTATGCCAATGTATTTGTGAGCTACTGATACTTTTTGTTATATTTAGAAGAAACTTTTTTACGCATGCCAAAGATACTTTTAAAGATTATCGCTGTTCTGGTGGGATTAGCAACACTGCTTTACCTGCTCGGACGCCAGTTCTCGGTTTGGGAAATTGATGCTGTTAAGCAACTTAAAAACAAAGATGCTTCTTCCCCGCAGCAGGATGACAGCCTCCCCTCGTCTATACCACCTGCCTTCACCGACGATCTGAAGAAGATCAAGGGCATCGGAAAAGTGATAGAGGAAAAGCTCAACCGCATTGGTTACTATCGCCTGGAACAAATTGCCAGCCTTGACGAAGCGGAAATAGAGCGGATAGAGGAGGAAATCAGCTTTCCTGGTCGGATAGCGCGCGATGCGTGGGTAGCCCAGGCCAAAGCGTTGCTGAGTTGATGCACCTTGCGGCTGCATGTTATCTGGTTTTGCGCAGCAGGGTAGCTCCCCCGCTACCAAACTCCGGGCCCCTTAGTAACAATCTCGAGCCTTGCACGCTCAAACCCAGAGTATCTAGGTACATGCGACCGTCTCTGGCTACCAAAAAAACCGTAAGGCTGTCTCGTTTGCTCCGTTCCCACGATCCTCTCTGCACCATTATACCCTCAGGATCAGCGTAGATGCTGTGAAGTTCGGCTGTGTGGTCCTGGTTTAGCATTAGTGTAAGAGCCGCCTTTGGGCCGGACGTAGTCGCCAATGACGTTACGTACGTGCCAATTATTTTTTCCGAAGCACTCTGGCAGGCGGAGAGACTCAGCAGAACAGCCAGAATGATTAAACGAATGCCCTGCGAAAGTGTTAATGTAAGCAATGTCCGTTGGCTGTTCATCACACTTAGTGTGGCTCTAGCACGCATAAATCTTCGTTACCTTATAATTATGTATCTACTGAATCCCGATTTGCCGGTCGTAAGGCCCGGTTATCAAGGAAACCTCTGGAAAGACAAACAGTTTGATGGAGGAGATTATGGTTCCAGCCAGATTTCTTTCAAAGAAATCCTCAAATGGCAAATCGGCCGTAATCCTCAGCAGGAAGAAAAGAATAATGATAATTTTCGTCTCAGGGTACATCGTAACACCTCGTTTATCACCACAGATAAAGATGTGATCGTATGGCTAGGGCATGCTTCTTTTTTTATCAGGATTAACGGGGTGAACTTTCTTACTGATCCCTGTTTTCGTGACCTGCCATTACTCAAACGAATGGCAGCTTTGCCCTGCTCTATTTACGACCTCATTGGGATAGATTACCTGCTGTTATCCCATGGTCACCGTGACCATTATGATGCGTACTCGGTCAATCGCTTGCTGGATCAGAATCCTAAGATTGAAATGTTGCTACCCCTCAGGCTCAGCGAACTTCTGGGTAAGCGCAGGAAACAAACCCGATACCAGGAGGCTGCCTGGTGGCAGCAGTACAAGCTACCCCACCATGACGTCGAGGTTATGTTTCTGCCGGCCAAGCACTGGAACCGCCGCCAACTGGGGGACTTCAATAAGCAACTTTGGGGCAGCTTTATGATAAAAACGCCCGAATTCAGCATTTACTTTGGGGCAGATACCGGTTACGCCGACCACTTCAGTGAGATTCGACATACTATCGGCAGTCCTAATGTGTGTATCCTGCCGGTAGGTGCGTATAAGCCAGCCTACATCATGAAGGAGGCTCACATGCGACCTGAGGAAGCCGTACAGGCTTTTCATACTTTGGAAGGGCGCTATATGATTCCCATGCACTACGGAACGTACGATCTTTCGGATGAGCCGCCAGGAGAGCCTGCTAAAATTCTGCAAAACTTGGCCCAGCAAAATGAAATCAAAGGTGATCTGCTGATGAATGATATTGGTGACCGCCTCTGGATGGCGGATTTAAAAACAAAAAGCTGAGAGAATCCCCCAGCTCTTTGTGACCGTCCATTATGAAAATCAAATCTACAATACAAATCTACAGTAGACTTATGTTCTTAATATGAAGGCAGTGTTAAGTTATCTTAAAGTCTAGTGGCTGGCATATCCCTCCAGTAAGAAAGCCTTGAGGCCGGGAAGGTCATTAGTATTGATCAGGTCTATGCCAGCTTCCTGCAAGGTAGCCCAGGCATTTTTCTGGTCTGGTATGGCCCACAGCCGAAGTTTCTTCCCTTCAGCATGGGTACGAGTGACTAGCTGCTTGATTTTTTGTAAGTCAGCCGCTGGTATTTCTCCCTTGCCGTTCCAGCGAATCACCTTGGAGTAGTTTTCACTGATCACTGGCATAAGTTCAGCGCTGTGGCTGCTTCCCAGGTCCTCGGGCCGACCATCTACGCCGGTAAGCCGTTGATTTTCTTTTTGGATTGTACTGATGGGCCGGTTGCCAGAGAGAAAAACGGTGACTGCGCCGTGGGTGTAATTACCGTTTTCGTAGCGAGTCAGGATATGCTGGTAGTCAGCGAGATGTTCTTTCAGTACCTGGTAGGTGGCTTCTGCCTCGGTTTTGATGTCAATCATCAGGTAGAAGTCACCACCGTAGTAAGGATAGACTTCACCGCGGTGGTTATGCACGATGCGGGCCAAAGGTTCCAGGTAAGCTGACCACAGTGTGGGCAGGCTATGTTCAATGGTAGGCATATCATGTCCTACATACAGCTCTCCGTCAATGAGCAGCACATCAGCTTCAATGCTGGTAAAGCCGTGGGAGAGCGCATCTAGCAAAGGCTGCTGGTGTTTATAATCGTTGTGCGCATGCGCATGGGGCAGCGGGACTACCTGAGCCCGTACTGTAGCAGCGGTTAGTAATAAAAGTAAAATTAAGAACGCATTGAAATAGGTTGACCTCATGAATTCTTTAAGGGTATACATAATGTTGGATGGATATGAAGGAGACCCACCAGCGATGACGTCGGCAGTTCTTACAGCAAAAGGTGATAATTATATATGCCTAAGCTTTTTTCCAGGGGCCAGTGATGGCCACCGTGAGCCCTGCTTCCTGTATGTTGACAAAGTAAGTGTTTCCTGATGGCGAGAACACGCCTCCGGCAAACTCTGACTTATAGCCGACATTTTCGGCTAATTTATAGCACTCACCCTTTTGGGTGACGCCTACGACGAAGGGGTGGGAGTGGTCTTCACACAACACCAGGTCGCCCCAGGGAGCAATGGTGAGGTTATCGCAGTTTTTAAGGATATCCTGATCGTTAGGTTCCAGAAATAGCTCCAGCTTACCGGGCGATTCTTTTTCGCGGGGCGTACCTTCGTAGGGGCTAGGCACATAACGAAACACCTGCCCGGTACCGATTTCTCCTCCATTCGTACAGGCGAAGTAGACTTCATTATCGCCAAACCACATGCCCTCTCCACGGGCAAAGCGGGCTGCACCCTGCGCAAAACCCCGGTGGCGCAAATCGTCTTGCGGCGCTTCTACCTGGTCAATGTCCAGCCACTCTGTGTCCATGGTCTGGCGCACTGGCATTTTGGGGCTTTCCAGGTCTTTCCAGTTGCGGGTATCAAAGCTTTTCTGCTCCCTCAATGCAAGGACCTGTAGTTTCCCGCCTTTGGCAAGTTGTCCTTCTACGTAGGGCAGGTAACGGTAGATCAGGCCATCGCCCCGGTCTTCCGTCTGGTAAACGATGCTGGTACGCGGGTCTATGCAGACGGCTTCGTGGTTGAAACGTCCCATATCTCTGAGAGGCACTGGCTCAGTGAGCTGAATCTTTTCGGAGGCAGGCACTTCAAAATTATAACCATGATCCTGTTCCAGTTCTGCTCCGGCCCGGTCGGTGTTTTCCTCACAGGTAATCCAACTGTTCCAGGGTGTCATACCTCCCGCACAGTTACGCACAGTGCCGGCCAGGCTCAGGTAGGATCTTTCCACCTCACCGGTTTTTTCATTGTATACCAAAGTAGAAGTACCCCCGGTGCCGGGCTTTTTGCCTCTGCCATAATCGTAGAGCTGTGAGGGACGCAGTTTGCCGAGTAGTTCCAGGTTGCTGCCAAAGGGGCCTTTTTCATCACCGGGATTGCTCTCATGGTTACGGATGAGAATGGTACGTCCCCTTGTACCTTCAAACGTGGACATACCGTCAGGTCTGTCAGGACCAAAAAAACCATCACTCATAGGATTACCCTGACGGAAGATGATGCGGTAAGAAAATCCCTGGGGTAAGTTGAGGATGCCGCTGGCGTCTTTCATTAGCGGGCCGTACCCGGCATTGTTGGGAGCCGGATGAAGAAAGGCTTTGCTATGTACGTAATGCGTAAGTCCCAGAAAGCCCAGGCTTACGATGCCTGCTGATTTGAGAAAGTTTCGGCGGTTGTGCGTGTTTGTCTGCATTTTTATCAGGGATTGTATTCAGAATAACCAAACTTAATATCTTTGGAGCGTGATTCCTCCTGTATGGCTTTAAGAAATTGTTAATACTCATAATATGAATAAAAACGAATGCATTCAACAGCTGTGGCAATATCACCTGATGCAGCATAGGCTGGAAACGGCAGATTGTATTCTTGTATTAGGCAGCCACGACCTGCGCGTAGCTGAGCATGCGGCTGACCTCCATTTACAGGGCTGGGCTGATCGTATCATTTTTTCCGGCGGGCTGGGTCGACTTACCGAGGGCATATGGGCAAAGCCCGAAGCAGATGTTTTTGCTGCAACCGCCATACAAAAAGGGGTTTCGGAAGACCGTATCTGGAAGGAAAACCGCTCGACCAATACCGGCGAAAACCTGAGCCTGACCCGGCACCTTATGGAAGAGCAGGACGTTGACTTCCAAAAATTTATCGTGGTACAGAAGCCCTACATGGAGCGTCGTGCCTATGCCACTTTTAAGCAGCACTTTCCTGATAAGACTTGCCTGCTTTCTTCACCGCCGCTGAGCTACCAGGAATATTGCATTCTCACTGACCCGGAGATCAGCCATGAACGGGTAATCCACCTTATGGTGGGAGATCTGCAGCGCTTGTGGGTGTACGCCGAAAAAGGCTTTCAGATACCCCAGACAATACCTGAAAAGGTCATGGAAGCCTACGAAACATTGATTCGTATGGGCTACACTGACCATTTGGTTGCTGAATAGATTATTTTTAGGCAAATTCAAACCATAACCAAACCTAAATTACTATGTCATTCATTTTGAAATGGGTACTTTCAGCAGTGGCTGTGCTGATTGCTGCCTACCTGCTGCCAGGTGTGACGGTAGAAAGTTTCTGGGCTGCCCTGGTCGTGGCAGTAATACTGGCAGTTTTTAATACTGTATTACGCCCGATCCTGGTGATACTTACCATACCGGTGACCGTAGTGACGCTGGGACTTTTCCTGCTCGTCATCAATGCCATCATCGTACTCATGACCGATGCCATCATCGCAGATTTCTACGTATCTGGCTTTTGGTGGGCACTGTTATTCAGCCTGATCATTTCTATACTGGAGACCATCTTTGATGGCATTGCCGAAAGTGTTTAAGACAGCCGGTCCCACGACGACAAAAAAAGGTGCCTCAGCTACTATGTAAAACCCAAAAACGGAAACTCATGTCGAAAGCCAACTGGACATCTGTTAAAGAATACGAAGATATCACCTACAAAAAATCCGGTGGCGTAGCCCGGATTGCCTTTAATCGCCCGGAAGTACGCAATGCTTTCCGCCCTAGGACAGTAGCCGAGCTGTTTGAAGCCTTCCTGGATGCCCGGGAAGATACTAATATTGGAGTTGTACTTTTTTCTGGCGAAGGTCCTTCACCCAAAGACGGTAAGTATGCTTTTTGCAGTGGTGGCGACCAGCGTGCCCGCGGCCAACAAGGCTATGTGGATGAAGAGGGGATGCCTCGCCTCAACATCCTGGAAGTGCAACGACTGATCCGCTTTATGCCCAAGGTAGTGATCGCTGTAGTACCCGGTTGGGCGGTAGGCGGGGGGCATAGCCTGCACGTGGTCTGCGACCTGACGCTGGCCAGCAAAGAGCACGCGACCTTCAAACAGACCGATGCCGATGTGACCAGCTTTGACGGCGGCTACGGCTCGGCTTACCTGGCCAAGATGGTAGGGCAGAAGCGGGCCCGGGAAATATTCTTTTTGGGGCGAAATTATTCCGCGCAGGAAGCCTACGAGATGGGGATGGTTAATGCGGTGATTCCGCATGACGAACTGGAAGATACCGCCTACCAGTGGGCACAGGAGATACTGGAGAAGTCGCCCACCTCTATCAAAATGCTCAAGTTTGCCTTCAACCTCACCGACGATGGTATGGTGGGGCAGCAGGTCTTTGCTGGGGAGGCTACGCGTCTGGCTTACATGACCGATGAGGCCAAAGAGGGACGCGATGCCTTCCTGGAAAAGCGTAAGCCTGACTTCAAGGATATCAAGTGGATTCCGTGATCAGCAGCGGCGCCCAGCTTGTCGTTACATAAATTTAATGTATATATTTTTGTATAAGTGTATATACGCCATATGGCGTATATACCAAGAAAAATAACTGCCATGCTAATGAGGGTTTGTGGCCATGTTACTACTAATTTGTATTGTGGCGTATGTACAATCGTTAGGCAACATTTAAAACAAACAACATGAAATCTAAACTGACAATGATTGCGCTTTTCGCTTTCATGACAATTATTTTGACAGGGTGTAAAGAGTGGATCAAGTTTGACCTCTCCAGACTTGCTTTTGGTTTTATCTTCACTTTGGTCATTGGTATTATAGGACTAATTATAATGGCATTGGGAGGGGGCAATAAAAAGAAATGAAAAAATCGACAATAAACCCGATTCTTGGATTTTCGATAATTGGTTATTTTATCATTTCGCAAATAATGACCATCGTTTATTGGATTGAATACAGCAATCAACATGAATTCTGGGAAACTGTTTTTTTAGGCTTTTTTGTTGCAGAGTTTAAAGGTATTTTTTGGATTTTATTCATTTGGTAATTTAGATTATATGAAAACACGACTTATAATATTTTTACTACTTTCATTTTTGGTTTCTTGTGTAAATCCTAAAGAAAAAAGAGAGGAAGCAAATCGTCTATTTGAAGACGGGAAATTTGAAGCAGCTCTAACTGCAATAAACAAAGCCATTGAATTAGAACCGGATAGCATAAGTAATTATGCAATTCGTATTTTCATTTATGATGCTACTGGAAAATATGAAGAAGAAATAGCTGACCTTTCTAAAATAATTGAATTAAATAAAAACAGCAAATCATTGAATGCTCATCATCAAAGAGCAGTGACTCGTATTCAATTAGGACAATATGATAAAGCTCT